>JAZUQF010000093.1:0-15844 GCA_045605545.1 Lysinibacillus sp. | reverse complement strand
CGCCAATTTCGCAATCGGGTAGCCCGTTGCCTTCGAGGCAAGTGCAGATGAACGGGACACACGTGGATTCACCTCGATGACATAGTATTGGAAGCTGTATGGATCGAGCGCAAGCTGTACGTTACAGCCGCCTTCAATTTTCAATGCACGGATGATGTCCAGCGAGATGTTACGCAGCATCTGGTTTTCACGATCGGAAAGCGTCTGCGTCGGTGCCACTACGATTGAATCACCGGTATGGATGCCGACAGGGTCGAAGTTTTCCATGTTACATACAACGATGGCGTTATCTGCCGCGTCACGCATTACTTCGTATTCAATCTCCTTGTAGCCTGCAATCGACTTTTCAAGCAGACATTGCGTTACCGGAGAATACTTCAGACCTGAAGCAACAATCTCCTCCAGCTCTTGATCATTGTTGCATATGCCGCCGCCTGTACCGCCTAGCGTGAACGCCGGGCGCACGATGACCGGATAGCCGATTTTCGCTACGAAGGCGCGCGCTTCATCCAGGTTGTGGATGATGTCCGATTCAGGAACAGGCGCACCCAGTTCATACATCAAGTTACGGAAAAGGTCACGGTCTTCCGCTTTATGGATGGCATCCAGTTTTGTTCCTAGAATTTCGATGCCCAGCTCATCCAGAATCCCTGATTCATCAAGCTCGATGGCCATATTCAGCCCTGTTTGGCCGCCCAATGTAGGTAGGATTGCATCCGGACGCTCTTTACGAAGGATGCGTGATACGAATTCCAATGAAATCGGTTCGATATACACCTTGTCTGCAATTTCCGTATCCGTCATGATTGTCGCCGGATTCGAGTTGACCAGGATGACGCGGTATCCTTCCTCTTTCAAAGATAGACACGCTTGCGTTCCTGCATAGTCAAACTCCGCCGCCTGGCCGATGATGATCGGGCCTGAGCCGATTACTAAAATTGTGTTGATATCTGTACGTTTAGGCATGTTGTTTCTCCTTTGCTGCTTCAATTTCCATCATCTCGATGAACTCGTCGAACAAGTGATTTGAATCTTCCGGACCTGGGGAAGCCTCCGGGTGATACTGCACGGTGAAGATTGGGTACTTCTTGTGGCGTACTCCTTCACAAGTGCCGTCGTTAAGCGCAACATGCGTCAGCTCCAAATCCGTTCCCTCCAATGAATCGATGTCGATTGCATAGCCGTGGTTTTGGGAAGTCAGGTCCGTTCTTCCTGTACGCAGGTCCTTCACTGGATGGTTCCCGCCACGGTGACCGAACGGCAGCTTGAAGGAAGTGGCGCCGCACGCCAGGGAGAATAATTGGTGGCCAAGGCAAATGCCGAACATTGGCACTTTTCCGATTAGATTTTTAATTGTTTCAATTCCTTCTGTAACATCTTCCGGGTTTCCGGGGCCGTTCGACAGCATGATGCCATCCGGATGCCAAGCCAGAATCTGGTCTGCCGGCGTATTATAAGGGACGACAAGCACGTCACAGTCACGCTTGTTCAGTTCACGCAAAATCCCGTGCTTCATGCCGAAGTCAAGCAGCACGACACGCTTGCCGCGCCCTGGAGACGGGTAGGCCGCTTTTGGTGATACTTCCTTGACATGATGTGTAATCAATGGCGTCGCCTGCAGCTTGGCAACGATTTCTTCTACATTCACTTCCGCATCCGCTGCTGTCAGGATGGCACGTACGACACCCTTCGAGCGAATGATGCGCGTCAATTTGCGTGTATCGATTCCTTCGATTCCAGGTATGTCCTGGGATGCGAGGTAGTCATTCAACGTCATGTCCGAACGCCAGTTGGAAGGCTGTTCAGCAAGCTCACGTACGACGAAGCCGCGGATGGCCGGTGTAATTGATTCAAAGTCGTCGCGGTTGATGCCGTAGTTGCCGATCAATGGGTATGTCAATGTGACGATCTGGCCATAGAATGATGGGTCAGATAATGTTTCCTGATAGCCCGTCATGCCTGTCGTGAATACGACCTCACCTTGTGACTCCCTTTCACTGCCGAATGCCGTGCCGTGGAACACTGTGCCATCTTCTAAAATTAAGTAACGTGTTTTCATTATTCTGCCTCCTGATATACGATATTGCCTTCAAAAATGGTCATGACCGGCCAGCCTTGCGCAGCCCAGCCGTTAAATGGCGTGTTGCGTCCCTTAGATACAAATCCGTCTGCATCTACCGTCATTTCCTTCTCTAAATCGATGATTGTGAAGTCTGCCGACGCCCCCACCTCAATCTTTCCATATGGCAGATTGAAAATCTCAGCCGGTTTTGCGGCCATCCAATCGACCAATTGCTTCAATGTCCATTTGCCTGTTTTGACGAAGCTTGTATATAACAACGGGAATGCCGTCTCGAATCCTACGATGCCGAATGGCGCCCCCACCATGCCGCAGCATTTTTCCTCAACAGTATGAGGGGCGTGGTCCGTCGCGATGCAGTCGATCGTCCCATCAAGGAGCGCTGCATGTAATGAATCCTGATCATCCTTTGCGCGCAACGGAGGATTCATCTTCCAATTCGCATCGTCCGAAGGGATATCCATTTCTTCCAATAGAAGATGGTGCGGACAAACCTCCGCCGTCACCTTGATGCCTGCCGCCTTTGCATCCCGTACCGCACGCACCGACTCCTTCGTCGATACGTGGCATACGTGGTAGCGGGCACCTGCCGCTTCAGCTAGCAGGACGTCGCGTGCGATTTGGACCGATTCGCAGATGGAAGGGATCCCTGGCAGCCCCAGCTCCTTATTACGCTTGCCTTCATGCATCACCCCGTCGTAAATGAGCGAGTTGTCTTCACAGTGCGCAACGACGATTGCATCCAGGCGGGCTGCCTCCTTCATTTGCTCATACATAGTAGAGGCAAGCTGGATTCCTACCCCGTCATCCGAAAATGCGACGGCTCCGTGCTCCTTCAACTCTTCCATATCCGTACGCACTTCCCCGGAAATGTCCTTTGTCAAAGATCCGTATGGCAGTACACGAATAACTGCGCTGTCTTGAATTAGCCCATTGATCAGTTGCATGTTCTCTACCGAATCCGGGACAGGTTTTGTATTCGGCATCGCACAGATTGTCGTGAATCCGCCCCGTGCCGCCGCCGCCGAACCTGTAGCGATTGTCTCTTTATGCTCAAATCCCGGCTCCCTCAAATGGGTATGTACATCAACGAAGCCCGGCGACAGGAAATTCCCTGCACCATCAATCACCTTGATGACTCCTTTTGCTTCCGGCATTTCTTCATTGATACCAATGATTTTGCCATCCTCTACAGTCAGGGAGGAAAGCTCCAAATCCCCTTGTTCATTTAATAGTTTTATATTTTGGATATATGTGATTGCCATATTATCTCCGCCCCTTCAAAATTGTTTCGAGAATCGCCATCCGTGCATAAACCCCGTTCCGGACCTGCTGGAAGATGCGGGAACGTCCGCACTCCACCAATTCATCCGCAATTTCCACATCCCGGTTCACCGGGGCCGGGTGCATGATGATCGCCCCCGGCTTCATCCGTTTTTCTCGCTCCGCCGTCAGCCCAAATTCATCGTGGTAGCCGTCTTTGGAGAAATCCTTGCTTATTGCATGCCGCTCGTGCTGGATTCGCAGGAGCATGACGACATCACTGTCTTCTAGCACCTCATCCCACGAATGGACGGCTTCGAAATCGCCCGCCCATTCCTCTGGGCACAGGAAGCGTACATTCGCTCCCAATCTAGTAAGCGCTGAAGCATTCGATTTTGCGACCCGACTATGTGTGATATCACCCACGATTGTGATATTGAGATTTTCGAATGTTCCAAATTCTTTCCGTATAGTGAACAGGTCGAGAAGGCTCTGTGATGGATGCTGGCCGGCTCCGTCTCCTGCATTAATGACTGCACAGCCAATGCCCTCGAGCAGCTCATTGTAGTACTCGTCTTCCTTGGCGCGGATGACTACCGCATCCATGCCGATCATCTCGAGCGTCTTGACTGTGTCGTACATCGTCTCTCCCTTCAACGCGCTTGAAAATCCCGCATCAAATGGTATGACCTCGCATCCCACACGCCGTTCTGCCATTTCAAAGCTCGTCTTCGTCCGTGTACTTGGTTCAAAGAAAAGGTTGGCGACATGATAGGTACGTGCAAGCTGAGGAGATTCACCGTTTTCGAACGCCTGCGCCCGGTCGAGGATGTGTAAAATCTCTTCATTCGTTAAATGTTCCATAGATAATAAATTCTTCACACACATGCACCTCCGATTAAATCGAATACTTTCTACTATTCAAACAAAAAGCCCCACTATTGGCAATAGCGAGGCAATTTGAGGGTGCAGCAGGCCAGGGCATCATAGTGGTTATGTGCCAAGCGCCTGTCTTTCCCCTTGCTGCCTCTCTGGACAATCCTTAAAAGGTACTCTTTCTTCTATTTAATTATCATGGTCTTCCACATGTTTATCGCGGCCCGGTAGAATCAGGTTGAGAATGACACCGATGATGGATGCAAGCGCCATTCCTTCAAGGGCGAACGACTCGCTGAAGCGAAGTGCCGCCCCACCGATTCCTACTACAAGGATGACCGATGCGATGACCATGTTGCGGTTGTTGCCGAAGTCTACATTGCTTTCCACCAGCATGCGCAGACCGCTTGAAGCGATGATTCCGAATAGCAGGATGGAGATGCCGCCAAGCACCGCCGTTGGAATCGTGGAGATTAACGCCATTGCTTTTCCAAAGAAGGAGACGATGATGGCAACGACTGCAGCTCCTAATATGACATACACTGAGTATACTCGCGTAATGGCCAGCACACCAATGTTTTCACCGTATGTCGTTTTTGGCGGACCACCGATCAATGCACTCACGAACGTCCCAAGCCCGTCTCCAAGCAAGGAACGGTGCAGACCAGGATCTTTTATGTAATTACGGTTCACTACTTTACCCAACACAAGCTGGTGTCCGATATGCTCTGAAATCGTCACGATTACAATCGGTACCATTGCCAGCAGGATTTTTGCCGTTATAGTAAATTCATAATCTACACCTGGAATCAAGAATTCCGGTAGGGCAAACATCGCCGCTTCCTTCACCGGCGTGAAGTCCACGATGCCGATTGCCAGCGAATAAAGGTATCCGACAATCAGGCCAAGCAAAATCGGCATGGCGCTTAAAATATTTTTAAAGTATACCGTGAAAATGATGGCTGCGAACAATGTGACAAGCGCAGCCGAGAAATGCAGACCACTGTATTGCGAGATAGTCTCCATCATCCCGGTAGCTTCATTCAGTACCTCTACATCGATATTCATCGCCATATTTACCGCTGTCCCCGATAAACCGAGCCCGATGACGATGATGACCGGTGCTACGACAATCGGCGGCAAAAGCCGCATCAGCCATTTATAGCCCGTCTTCCAAATCAACAGGGAGACGACTCCGTATACAAGACCGACGGCCATGGCGCCGATCATGGCATTGCCCGGATTGGCGCTCATACCCGCCTCATCCAATCCCGCCACATAAATGATGGGCGAGATGAATGCAAAGGATGAGCCTAAATATGCCGGCACTTTGAACTGGGTGACAATCAGGAAGATGATTGTAGCAATACCGCTCGTCAATAATGCAATCGCAGGACTCAGCCCTACTAGCTGCGGCACTAAAATTGTTGAACCGAACATCGCAAACATATGCTGGAAGCTTAATGTAATCAGCTGACTGCCGGTTGGTTTTTCATTGATATCCAATACTGGTTTTGACATCATTGGTTCCCCACTTTTTATCTAATCTTCTTTATGGATTGTTACCGTATCCTCGCCGTCCGTTTCAACCAAATTGACGACGATTCTTTCCGAACTGGAGGTAGGAATGTTCTTCCCTACATAGTCTGCGCGAATCGGCAGCTCACGATGGCCACGGTCCACCAATACGGCCAATTGAATTTGCGAAGGCCTTCCCAGGTCCATGACTGCATCCAAAGCGGCGCGTACCGTACGCCCTGTATAGAGGACGTCGTCTACAAGGACGATTTTCTGTCCTTCTATTTGATAATCGATGTCGACCTGCTGGACCAGCGCCTCACTATTCTCCTGCTTTGTCGATAGGTCGTCACGATACAGCGTAATATCGAGCTCGCCTGTACGAATCGGCTTGCCTTCGATTTTTTCGATGCGTTCTGCCAACCTTCTTGCAAGGAACGCCCCGCGTGTCTTGATTCCGACAAGGATGCACTCGTCGATTCCTTTGTTGCGCTCGATGATTTCATGGGCAATCCGTGTCAAGGCACGATTTAGTGAAGGCCCATCTAAAAGCTCTGTAATTTGCGGCATCTCTTCTTCTCCTTTCTGCGTATTTCATCCATTCGGTAGTTTGTGCTATCCCAAAATAAAAAATCCCCTAGAGTCTCTCTAGAGGATTGGAAAGTTTGCATGTGGAAATAGCGCGCACGTAAAGATTTGTAGCACAAATCACTCGTCGCTTCACAAGTACCTTCTCAGCCTCTCTGGACTGTCATTAAAGGTGAATATGTAATTTCATTCGTCAACAGACCCGCTCTCGTCGAATCTTTTTTTTAACTGTTGCTAGTATAGTCCTGCCGAAGTCTCAAGTCAAGGGATTTCCGATAAATAAGCTGACCGGAAGGATAAGTCTTTTAATTACGAATTGTCAGATAAATAAAATTAGAGCGGCGCCTTCCCTTCATGACCAAATAGAAAAAGCACAGGAATTAATAATCCCCATGCTTTTTCCTTCATCTACAACATTATTGTCTCAACGACTGCAGCAGCTGTTCAAAGTCCTCCGGAAGCGGAACGGAGAATTCCAGATACTCGCCCGTTACGGGATGCTCAAACCCAAGTACACCTGCATGCAGCACTTGTCCGCCAAAATCAATCGTCTTCTTCGGACCATACTTCGGATCTCCGACAAGCGGGAATCCGATATAGTTCATATGGACGCGGATCTGATGTGTACGGCCTGTTTCAAGGCGGCATTCGACAAGCGTGTAGTCACCGAAGCGCTCAATCACTTGGAAGTGCGTCACTGCATGCTTTCCGCTATCGACAACCGCCTGTTTTTGACGGTCTTTCTGGTCACGTCCAATCGGTGCATCAATCGTTCCTTTATCATGTGCAATATGTCCATGGACAAGGGCTGTATACTTGCGTGTCACCGTTTTATTGACAAGCTGATTGACCAGGCTTTCGTGCGCCACATCATTTTTGGCGACCATCAATAGCCCCGTCGTATCCTTGTCGATGCGGTGAACGATGCCCGGACGCATCACCCCGTTGATGCCGGAAAGGTCCTTGCAATGGTGCATCAGCCCGTTTACAAGCGTCCCTGACGTATGACCGGGCGCCGGGTGCACTACCATCCCGCGAGGCTTGTTCACGACCAGCACATCTGCATCTTCATAGATGATTTCCAGGTCTAGGTCCTCTGCCACGATTTCAAGCGGCTCGGCTTCCGGCACCTCGATTTCTACGATGTCCCCCGCCTTTACCTTGTATTTCGCCTTCACTTCTGCCCCGTTTACCTTTACGAGACCGTCTGTAATCCAATTGCCGATTTGTGAGCGCGACCATTCCGCATGCAGGTTCGACAATGCCTTATCGATGCGCTCCCCTGCGTTTTGTTCTTCTATTGTATATGTTTCAATCATTTCTTCACCTTTTTCTTTTCTGCTCGGTCATCTAGTAGCATCGCAATAAGCAACATCACGACAGCAATCGTGAGCGCTGCATCTGCAATATTGAATATCGGGAAATGATAGTCGATGACCGGAATGAATACATCCACGAAGTCTACTACTTCCCCCAGGAATAAACGGTCAATGAAATTGCCGATGGCGCCACCCAATAAAAGCATCAAGCTCACTTGGAAGAACGACTTTCCTTTTGCCTCGGTATGATAAAAATAGATGATAGCAATAATGACCCCAATCGTCACAATTGTAAAGAGCCACATCTGTCCTTCCAACATCCCCCACGCAGCACCGCGGTTTCGATGGGACAACAGCCCGAACCAAGGATCCCAAATGGCAATCCTTTCGCCAAGTTCCATATTCCTGACAACCATCCACTTCGTTATCTGGTCCAGGAAGATAACAAGCACGGCTACACTATAATACTTATACACACTAGACGCCCCCTACACGATATCCTTTCCATTCTACCATAGGAGGGATGCGGAAAACAAAAAAAGGAGGCGTCTGCAAAATCTTTTGAGGCGCCTCCCTCCAATACAGCCACCATATTTTGATGTAGCCCGTGCTGGAGCAATGATTCGGTTGGAGATATCGCATCAAGAAAAAATAGGTCTGTCCAGAAGTTCTCGCTTTCTGGACAGACCCTATTCCACTTTATGCTAGGCTGTTTCGGACTCCTTGGAGTGCACCTTTGTCATGAATTCATTTACATCGGCCGGTACTTTCCGATCAATCAGCGAAACGATGATGACTGTCAGGAATCCAACCGGCACCGTCACGATGCCCGGAATTTTAAACGTCAGGAATGCCGGCACCGTACTAGGCAGGAAGATCATCCACATGGAGACGAGCAAACCGACAATCAGACCGGCGATGGCACCCTTCTCCGTCATGCCGCGCCACCAGATGCCGAGGATGAATATCGGCGTGAACGTACTCGCCGCTACGGTAAAGGCCAGTGCAACGAGATGCCCGATTGAAGCATCCTTGACAAGTAGGCCCAGTGCACCGTAGACGACCGCCAAAATCAGGATTGCCACTTTCCCAGCCATTACACGCTGGCGCTGCGTTAAATCTTTTTTGATGAATGTACCATAGAGGTCATGTGCCAAAGCCCCTGAGCTTGCGATGAACAGTCCGGATAAATTCGAAAAGATGGCCGCGAATGCACCGGCAATGACCAGACCAAGCAGCCACTCTCCACCAAGCGCCTGCGCCGTGGAAGGAATGACCATGTTGTTTCCTCCCGTCACCATATCCGACATGACTTGGTCGCTTGCCTCTCCCCCTAGGAAGATGGCTCGTCCTACCGTACCCAGGTACACTGCAAACAGGAAAAATACGGAAGAAATCGTAATGGCCATGAGGGCAGACTTACGAGCAGCCTTTGCACTCGGATTTGTATAGAAGCGCAGCAGGATATGGGGCAGCCCGATTGTCCCCAATGCCAGACCAATCGTCATGCTGATTGTATCCCAGAAAGTCGGGAAATAGAAGCCTGTCCCACTCCAGCTCTCTCCGTCAAACTCCATATCCTTGCCATCGATGGCATATGGAGAGGTGTCGGCGATCGGTCCTGTAAATGAATTGATTCCATCCAGTATCTTGTCATAATGCAGTCCGCTGTAAACCGCGACGACAGCCATAATGATGAAGGCGCCCAGCCGGATCCATAATTCCAACGCCTGGTTAATCGTCGTCCCCTTCATACCGCCCACACCGACATAGAATACCATGACTGTACATGTAAAGATGATGCCGAACTCATACGATGTACCGAAGAACATGCTCAGGATTTGTGCCGCCCCTAAAAGCTGAGGGGCGGCATAGAAGCCAGAAATGGCAAATACGACAAGCACCGCCGCCAGACGTGCACGCTTACTGTGGAAGCGGTATCCTAAAAAATCGGCCACCGTATAGGCACCGAACCTGCGTAGCGGACCTGCAACGAAAATGGCAAGCAGCGTCAGGCCGATGGAAAAGCAGAAGGCATAGTAGGCGCCGTCATAGCCCAACTGGAATGTAAGTCCCGCAATCCCGAGGAACGTCGCAGCACTCAGATAGTCACCGCCGATTGCCGACCCATTTGTAAACCAGCCGAAGCTCCTGCCGCCTACGAAGAATTCGGATGCACTTTCGTTCTTCTTCGTCAAATAAGTAATATAGACAATCGTTCCCATCAATAGGACAGTCATGATCATTTTAGGTGATAGCAGCATCTCCAGCATTATTCCACCACCTTTTTATCAGAGGATTGCTGGGGATGTTCATATGTGATGATTTCATCCTCATATTTTATGAGCCTCCGCTCATAAAGGAATGTATGGATCGTAGCGATGATGACCGCCATCAGCATGGCAATGACCGTCGTCACGAACCATGTGAATGTCATGCCTCCCCAAAACTTCGAAAATGCCAAATCAGGGAAGAACCAATTCATAATAGGAATGGAAAAGATGAAGATGAAATAGATGAAGGTCAATATCGCTCCTGTAGAAAGTTCCCCCTTCATAATGCTCCTGATTTGCGGATCCAACGGTTTCAAATCCTTTACATCCACCGTGCCTGCCTCTACATAATCATAATCTCTGTAATCGCCCGCCATAAAAGCCCCCCTTTTTTAAGATTGCAATTCTTATCTCCATTGTAACGATTTTCATCAGCCACACCCTTACATTTTTTAACTGTCCTAGTACAAATTTTCGCTATTTTATGTATAATAATTTAATAAACTGATTATTTTTGCAATCACATGGGGGAATAGAGATGCTACGAATTTACCTGGAAATGTCCGAAGAACGCGAAAAGGCAGAGGTCCATGGCTGGCTGGACGGCCTTCTCCATCAGCAATACGAGCTGGCAGAGGAAAATTCCCATGCCCATATTTACATTAAAGAAATCAATCGCCTGTTCGACTGGGTAGGCGTAAAACGGTTCAGGAAGCGGCATCCCCGCTGCATCATCGTACCAATTGTAGATGAGCGGCTGGCCCATTCTTCACCCATCGCCATGGAGCTCCAACTGCCCTACCTGCTCATCAAACCTGTGCAAAAGAATAAATTCATCCGTGCGGCCAAAAAGCTGCAGGCCATATTTGATGCCCAAACAGTCGAACCGGTAAGCTATAGTGATTTGTCCACAGAGCTTGCCCATACGGACTCGCCCTTCCAGCAGGCCTTCCTCCGCCGCCTCGTCCGGGGAGAAATCACCGACGAGAGGGAATTTTGGGAGGCAAGGGCCCACGTCCAGGCAGAAAAGCTCCCGAATACCGTCATCTACGTGCAAGGGTTTCTGTTGCATGAGGACCAGTTGACAGTTGACCTGTGCAGTAAAATCATCCAGCGTACTTTGGATGGGCTGCTGTCTCCCCTGGCAGAGGTCTCCTTTCTGTCCTTTAACAGCTCTCTGCTCGTGCTCATTCAGCTTCCTGCCTCCTACGCATCCTTCAAGCATTGGGCAGAAGGGGTGCAGGCATTGATGGCGGCAATTGAACAACTGAAGCAGCAGCACATCTATCTATACGTAGGAATAGGCAAAACATTCGAAAAGCCTCTTGATTTACATACTTCCTACCTGCAGGCACGAAAAGCGCGGAAAAAACCTCCCCTGAACTGCATCCATATTCGCTATTTCGAGGATTTGGCCACGCACCCTGCAATCATCGCGGCAATCGATTTCATAGAGGCCACATGTCATGAACCGCTCAATATCCAGTACATCGCCCGCCATGTCGGCTTCAGCCCCACCCATTTCGGGCGCCTATTCAAAAAGGAAACCGGACGCAACTTTCCGGAGTATGTCGCCTATACACGGCTCATCCAGTCGCTAAAAGGGCTCCGTCGCACAAATCATACGCTTGAGCAGATTTCAGCCGATTATGGATTCAACACACCGAACTATTACAGCGGCACCTTCAGAAAATATGTAACGCTATCCCCAAGTGAATATCGCCAGACGAAGGAAATTTTCTTCAAATAATTTTTTTGGTGCAGCCGCCCAGCTGAAAAATTGAGGTGCATTGACAACACCGGGCGCCGAACCAGACGTCCGAGAAAGACCAGCAATCTTTTAGAGGAACTCTGACCGACATGTTTTTTGAATGTGGCTAGCTCGTTTGGGCGGTGCTCCAACTTCCCCCACAAAAAAACTGGAAGGGCCCTTTGATTCTTTGGCCCTTCCAGTTTACTTCATCATCTTTTGCTTGCTTCTATCGCCCCAATGAGACCGACCGTCTGGTTGCGGCGCCAGACATCATTCCACTGGCTGAATGACACCGGCCCCTCCCCGGAATATGGCGCAATTTCCACCGTCATCGCCGGCATTTTCTTCACCTTTGTAAACCAGGATTCGGATGCCGCCGATGGTTTGCTTGGATTCGGTGGTATCATGGAGTACCCTGTCACATTGGATACACTTTTCACCAGGTTGTAGTTGCGTGAATAGTTGCTCATGCTCTCATATCCCCAGTAGATGATCTGCCCAGAGGAATGGTAAGTGATATAGGATTTGAACGGCCTAGCCAGCACAAAATCACGCAGCGCCTTTGATTCCGGCTCGGAGAAAGGCGCGGTGCCCTTATAGTTTTTAAAAGCCGGTTTATTGTACGGAGATGTCAAGATGATGGAGCTCCATGTGGCATCAAAATTCCGATTCAGATCGACTCCCCTGATGTTCGCCTTCCAGCGTGCATAGTTCGCGCTGCCGTTGATGCTCTTGACCAACGCCTGGTTCTTCACTGCCGTAATGCCATTCTGCACCAGTGTCACCCCGTCCGGATTCATCATTGGAACGAACCAGATGCTCGTCTGATCCAGTACGTTCTTCACCTGATAGGAGCCGAACTTCGAACCCTTTAGGTAATGATAGGAATACTGGTCGATCATCTCCATCAGCACGTTCGTCGTCATATGCTCACGCGCATGCATGGAGGCATCCATTAAAATCTCTTTCTTTCCGTTGCCGACCCGCAACGCATAGATGGTGCGCCCTTCTACCGATTTGCCGATTTCCTTCAGCTCGGTGAATTCAGGATAAAGCAGGCTGAACACCTTCAATTGATACTCCATTTCATGATGGGTAACGTTTTTGGAAGGCGTGACGATATCAGCATGGCTGAAATCCCCCAGGTTGATATAGCCTGCTCCTCCCAAAAATTCGATGATGCCGACTGAAGCAGTGATATTTTTAAGCTCCAGTGTCGTATTTGCCTTCAGCTTTCCAATCACTTTTCCGGAAGCGAGCTTGACATTGGTATCCTTCCTCGCTGTAATCGTCTCGGGATATTTCGATGCTGTGACCGCTGTCATTCCCGTCGCCTCATCTGTTTCCACGACAGCCTGTCGGGGGAAGGTGAATGTTTTTCCCCCGGCTGTAATTTTATAATGGGACCCGTCGAAGCCAGAAGCCTTGATGACAGCGCCTGCGACAAGCTCACCGGCCGCCTTGCCGCCTTGCAAGAATGTCGTGCCTGCTGCAAGCTTGATGTTTTTCCGCAAATTCACATAGGCTTGGCTGAGGGCGATATAACCATCCTCGTGGCCTACCTTCACTTTATAGAAATTGCCGGAAATGCCGATGACGTGCATCTTCGTGATGCGACTCCCCTTAAGGATCACTTTTCCGTTCGGGGCATCGAGCAGCTGATAGGCATCCTTCGTCCGGACCGCCCCTACTATTGCACCGCTTTCAGTACCGCCATCCGCTGTTGCGGGTGCAACGGCTTCCGGCGTTATATAATATTTTTCTCCCCCGGCCGAAATGATGACCAGGTGCTTGTCCGCCAGATATTGAATCGGGACGATGAATCCTTCATTTTGCCAAATGCCAATCTGATTTTTCATATTACGGGATGAATAAAGCGGTGTGCCGTTGGAGATTGTCGCATATTTCACATTAGCGAAATCAATCGGCTGCTCTGTAGCCTGTGCATCTGTTTCAGGACCGGGAATCGCCTGTTCACCAGGTGCATCTGCGCCTTCCAACGCCTGCTGTGCGATTTCTGCTCCAACTTCGTTCATATCCACCTGTTCATCTCCAGTTGCCTCAGCCGGCACTGCCTCTTCCGTAGCACGGTCTTCTGGCTGCTCGACCGGCTCATCCTCCCCTGCGCCTGCAGTATCGAGGGCCCTGACCAGAAATGAGGCGAACTGGCCGCGTGTCACGGTATGTGTCGGATTGAATTGCTTTACTATGGTAATGCCGGCGTATTCAAGCGCCGTAATCGCTTCCCGCTTTTCTTCATCAAGCGTTTTATGTATGTCTGTGATGGAGGTCTTGAAACCAGCAGCCTTATATTCGGCTACCAGATCTCTTTCAAAGAGATCCTGCATCAGCCTGACAATGACAACTGCCATATGCTGACGTTGCATAGGATTGCTTGGGTCCAGATAACCGGAGGCTCCCTGGAAAACCCCCTCTTCGTAAAGCAAGGAGCTCAATCGCAAAAGCTCCTGATCACTCTTTAAAGGTACATCCTCAAAGCGCTGGTCCGTCAATGCATCTTCCGGAACCTCATAGTCCTCCTTCACAATGTACCTGCCCAGCAGGCGGACGACTTGTGCACGCGTAATTTTTGCATCCGGTTTATATGTACCATCCGAATACCCGCCGATGATGTCCTGCTCATACAATTGCCTGATAGCTGATTCATGCGTGTTGCCCGAAATGTCGACGAGTGCCGCATTTGCGGATTGACCACCTAGACCCACAAACAGCATGCCCGCCAAGACAAACGGGCTCCATTTTCTTTTCATATTTTCAATTCCCCCTTTCCCATTTCCATTACCCTTATAAATCCATTCGAAACTATCAATCTGGGTTTACGTTGCCTTATTCTATTATACTATCAACACACGGAGTAATATAGAAATAAATGGAATACAGGCGTTCATCACATAAGAAAAAGCCGGAGGGACACCCCTCCGGCTTTCAAGCATCAAGCGTAATGTTTTTCTACCACTTCTGCACAACGAGTACATAATGTCGAGTGTGCTTCGTTCGTTCCTACCGTTTCTGAAATCGTCCAGCAGCGCTCGCATTTTTCTCCATCTGCCTTTTCTACTACAAGTGCCGTCCGGTCAAGTACAAGTGCTTGTTCTGGCGCATTTTCCTTGCTGCCCGCGATGTTGAATTGGGATACGATGCAAAGCTGCGCAAAGTCGATGTTGGCATCATTCAATAGCTCCACCGTCTCGCTATCTGCATAGACGGAAATTTTTGCTTCAAGCGATTTACCAATCACCTTCGCATTACGCGCTTCTTCCAACGCCTTCAGCACTTCATCGCGGATTTCGATGACCTTCGCCCACTTCTCACGCAAGCTTGCGAAGTTTTCCTTTTCATCCACCTCGGGGAAGTCCGTCAGCTGTACGGATGCCTCTTCGGCGCCAAGATAGCCCCACAGTTCTTCCGTTGTATGCGGGATGATCGGCGTTAATACTTTCAACAGCATTTGCAGCGTATCGTACATCACCGTCTGCATCGCTCGGCGGTGTTGATTGTCCGCACCTTCGATGTACACTACATCCTTGGCGATATCCAGATAGAATGAAGAAAGCTCGATTGCCACAAAGTTGTTGATTGTATGGTAGACAGTCGAGAATTCATAACGGTCATAGGCAGTACGTACAGCCTTCAGCACATCCTGCATGCGCATATACATGTACTGGTCCATTTCACGCAGGTCCTCATATGCTACACGGTCTGTTTCCGGGTTGAAGTCAGCAACATTTCCGTGCAGGAAGCGAAGCGTGTTACGGATTTTACGATATACTTCCGATACTTGCTTCAGCATATCCATGGAGATGCGCACATCGCCTGTGTAGTCGACGGATGCCACCCATAGACGCAGGATGTCAGCACCATATTGGTCCATGACCTTTTGCGGGACGATGACATTGCCAAGGGACTTCGACATTTTGCGTCCTTCCCCATCCAGCACGAAACCGTGGGAAAGCAAGCCTTTATACGGTGCATGGCCATTGATTGCTACAGAAGTGATCAATGAAGAGTTGAACCAGCCGCGATATTGGTCGGAGCCTTCTAGATAAAGGTCTGCCGGATACTTCATGCCGCGCTCGACAAGGACACCCTGATGGGAAGAACCTGAGTCGAACCATACATCCATGATGTCATTTTCTTTTGAGAATTCACCATT
>JAZUQF010000092.1:0-9937 GCA_045605545.1 Lysinibacillus sp. | reverse complement strand
TCCGTGCCATCGACAGTGAATTTCACCTGCGCCCCTTCCGAACGGCCGATCCAGTTGCGCTGCATTTCTTTCAGGGATTCCGGCCAATCCAATTCTTCTAAATCATCTAGAAGACGGTCGGCATATGCCGTAATCTTCAGCATCCACTGCTTCATCGGACGACGCTCCACCGGATGGCCGCCGCGCTCTGATTTGCCGTCGATTACTTCTTCATTTGCCAGTACCGTACCCAGTGCCGGGCACCAGTTGACAGGGATTTCATCCACATAGGCCAAGCCCATGTCCACTAGTTTTGTAAAAATCCATTGTGTCCATTTATAGTATTTCGGGTCTGTTGTATTGATTTCGCGGTCCCAGTCGTAGGAGAAGCCAAGCTCCTGGATCTGGCGTTTGAACGTCGCGATGTTTTTCTCCGTGAATTCGGCAGGGTCATTTCCTGTATCAAGCGCATACTGCTCTGCAGGAAGTCCGAACGCATCCCATCCCATCGGATGAAGGACGTCAAAGCCCTGCATGCGCTTATAGCGAGATAAAATATCCGTTGCCGTATAGCCTTCCGGGTGTCCTACATGCAGCCCGGCACCTGACGGATAAGGGAACATATCCAGCGCGTAGAACTTCGGTTTTGAACCGTCGTTACCTGTTTTGAACGTATTGTTGGCGGCCCAATACTGCTGCCATTTCTTTTCGATTTCCTGATGATTGAAACTCATGGTATTTCCTCCTTAAAGTATCATTCTCGACCTGTTTTCACTTATTTAAGCACAATTGACGGAATTTTTAAAAAACAAAAAAACTCGCCCCATTCCGTAACGGAAAGGGACGAGAGAATTTCGACTCCCGCGGTACCACCCACATTAGTGACACAGCACTCAGCTTAGATTTCTTAACGCGAAAACACGGCTTTCGGCTACTAGTTTCACCCAAAGCATACTCCGAGGCGAGTTCAGTCCATCCATCTGCCGGCTCACACCAACCGCAGGCTCTCTTGAAGATTTCCAGACCTACTATTCCTCATCACAGTCGTTCTTAATATTGCATTTATTTTAATGGAAACAGCCAAAAAGCACAAGTGTTTATTCACTCTTCATCCGTTTCAGCGGCTGATCGTACACCAGGCTTGGGATGATGGCGACAAGCAGGATGATGACAAGGAAGATGGCAAGCACCTGCATCCCGTACATATCGACCATGAACCCGCCTACCAGCGGTCCGACCATGCGCCCGATCGTCGTAGCACTATTGACGATTCCCTGATAGAAGCCTTGCTTTCCTTCCGGGGCCAGCTTGTTTGCCAGCAGTGGAATGTCGGGGGTAAAGAATACCTCCCCAAGCGTAAGGACCACCACGGCTGCGACGAACATCTTAAAATCCCCTGCAATCGCCACGATGCCGAACGACGCGGACATCAGCACCAGCCCCAATGTCAATTGATGCTTCAGCTTATGCTCCCACATACGGACAATCGGCTGGATGACCGGCTGCACCGCCACGATGAGCAGGCCATTGATTGTCCATAGCAGGCTATATTGGGAGAGGCTCATGCCCAGCTCCTGTGTATAGGAAGAAATCGTCGCGCTCCATTGTGAATACGACATCCAACAGAACACCAGCGAGATGCATAATATTAATATAGCAAACAAAGGCGCTTTAGATTGGGGACCTGCACTTTCTGCAATGACATTTTTCGGCGCAATGCCCTCCCCCTTGAAGCGTCTGAATGCAAATACGGCGATGAAGAAGAAGATGGCGTATGTCGCCAGGTTCGTGATGAAGACATATTCGAAGTTGATATCCGCAATCACCCCGGCCAGCGCTGGACCAATCGCCACGCCTACGTTATTCGCGAGGAACAGCGTATTGAAGGCCTTCCTTCCCCCTTCCGGCCAGGCGCTGCCGACCAGGGCATACATCGCTGGGAAGACGATGCCACCGCAAAAACCCATCATCGTCAGCAAAATGACATACTGCGGCCAGTCATGCCATACCGTCAAAAGGGCCAATGTCGTTAAATTACAGACGACGCCGAAGACAATCGTCTTATATCCTCCCAATCTATCGAACAAATAACCGCCGAGCAGGTTGCCAAATACACCCGCCAGCGAATTCAACATCAATACAAACCCAGCCATTGTGAGCGACTTGCCTAAATAATCATGGATATAAATGCTATTGAGCGGCCATAAAAAAGAGCTTCCGACTGTATTCACAAACATCCCTACAACTAACAACCAAACACTTTTTGGCATAAAGTATCCTCCATCAATTTTCAAACTCCAGACAGTAAGTCTATGCGGAATCCGCAAAATGCACAAGAAAAAGTTTTTCTGTTATGTCAGAGGGTCGTGTGCGTGTTAAAATAGGGCGTTGGAGGAGTGACATATATGACAGAAACGAATTTCCCTTTCCCATCAGACGGAAAGCGTTATTATACATGGAACCGCTATTTGCGGAATGAGTTCGGAAAAAAGGTGTACAAGGTCGCGCTCGATGCCGGCTTCGACTGCCCGAACCGTGATGGCACGGTCGCATTCGGGGGATGCACCTTCTGCTCGGCGGCTGGGTCCGGGGACTTTGCCGGCGACAAGGTCGATCCGATTCCCGTCCAGTTCGAAAAGATCAAGGCGAAAATGGAGAACAAGTGGAAGGACGGCCTGACGATGGCCTATTTCCAGGCCTATACGAATACCCATGCGCCACTTGAAGTATTAAAGGAAAAGTTCGAGGCGGCGCTTGCCTGTGAAGGTGTAATGGGGCTAAGTATCGCTACCCGCCCCGACTGCCTGCCCGATGATGTCGTCGAATATTTGGCGGAGCTGAACGAGCGTACGTATCTGTGGGTGGAGCTTGGCCTACAGACCGTGCATGAAAAGACGGCGAACCTGATCAACCGTGCACATGACTATCAAACCTATGTAGAAGGTGTGGAAAAGCTGCGCAAGCACAATATCCGCATCGTCACGCATATCATTAACGGCCTGCCGCTCGAAGACTACGATATGATGATGGAAACGGCACGTGAAGTGGCGAAGCTCGATGTCCAGGGCATCAAGATTCACCTGCTGCATTTACTGAAGGGTACACCACTTGTGAAGCAGTATGAAAAAGGGATGCTGGAGTTCATGGAAAAGGATGCGTACATCAACCTTGTAGCCGACCAGCTGGAGGTGCTGCCGCCTGACATGATCGTCCACCGTATTACAGGTGACGGACCAATCGACCTCATGATTGGCCCGATGTGGTCGGTGAATAAATGGGAAGTACTGAACGGCATTGATGCAGAGCTGGAACGACGCGGCTCATGGCAAGGCAAGTACTACCAGGCGGAAGTGTCAAAATGAAGCTGGAACGCGTTTTACAATATGCACGAACATTATTGAAATCAGCGGTCGGCGATGGCGACATCGCAGTGGATGCGACAGCTGGCAACGGCCACGATACCCTGTTTTTGGCGGAGCTTGTCGGAGATGACGGCTTTGTATACGCATTCGACGTACAGAAGCAGGCCGTCGATGCGACGCTTCACCGCCTGCTCGACAATGCGCTAGAGCACCGGGCGCTTGTACTGAAGGATGGCCATGAAAATGTAGCGAAATATGTGGACAAGCCCGTTTCAGGCGCCATCTTCAACCTGGGCTATCTGCCGGGAAGCGACCATGAGGTGATCACCCGCCCCAACACGACAATCCAGTCGCTCGAAAGCCTACTGAAGCTCCTGAAGGTCGGCGGCATCATCGTGCTCGTCATCTATCACGGCCATGAAGGCGGCAAGGAAGAACGCGATGAAGTCATCCGCTTTGTGAGCGGGCTGCCGCAGAAGTACGTCCACGTACTGCGCTATGAATTTTTAAACCAGAAAAATGACCCGCCGTTCGTCATTGCACTGGAAAAGGTAAAAGAATATCCCGTCGAGAGCTGAGGAGTATATCCTCGGCTTTTTTATTTTTCCTTTGGAAGAATCACCGCCTTTTACAAAAGGCAGCAATTTTGACGTACAGCAGGCGTCATCAGCCTCCTTGTCGCGGTTCTTTCCGGCTGGTGGCCTGCACGCCAGGCGACGAAGATTGCAGTCATCCAGGTATTGCCTAGGGTTATAAATAAAATGAAGTGATTTTGTTCTTTGTCTATTAGTTGATTCTGATTGTCTATTAGCAGGCTGCTCCTGTCCATAAACCCATTTACTTTGGCCATTAACGAGCCTGGTTCGTCCATTATCCAGCCGGCACGGTCTATTAATCTGCAAAATAAAAAGAGCTGCTTCAACAACTTCGAAGCAGCTCCCATTTCATTATTTTTTGTTGCGTTCTTCCCAGAATGTCGCCCCTTTGATACCTAATTTAATCGGGTCGAACACGGGGTCCTTGCCTTCCTTCTTTTGTTTCTCGTAATCTTTCAATGCGACAATTGCAGGCTTCATGATGATTAGGATGGCAATGACATTGATCCATACCATGAGGCCAAGACCGACATCCCCCATCGCCCAAGCCAGATCAGATGTACGAACCGTACCATAGAAGGCAGCTGCGATAATGGCGATTTTCGCAATCCAAATTCCTATTTTCTCTGCCCGGCCCGAGAAGAGGTAGGCGACATTCGTTTCCGCAATATAGTAATACGCCATGATTGTTGTAAAGGCGAAGAAGAACAGTGCAATTGCTACGAACGGTGCACCGAAGCCCGGCAATGATTCATCTACCGCATATTGTGTATATGCCGCCCCTTCTTTAATTGTTTGGGCATAAGAGATTTGTGCATCACCTGTGTATTCGCCCTTACCGAACTCGCCCGTATAGATTGTAGGATAAATCTCATATGGCTCTCCGTCTACCATATGCACCTCGCCGTCCACTGTTACTTGAACCTTATCAGCTCCCTCATCGTGTACATTATACATACCTGTAAATAGAATCATAAACGCAGTGGCTGAACAGATTAATAATGTGTCGATGTAAACGGATGCCGCTTGAACCAACCCCTGCTTTGCCGGATGTGATACCTCCGCAGCCGCAGCAGGGTGAGCCCCTGTACCTTGGCCGGCTTCATTGGAGTAGATACCGCGTTTAACACCCCAGGCAATGGCCGAACCAATGATGCCGCCGAACAGCTCCTGCGCACCGAATGCGCTGGAAAAGATCAGTGCAATGACACCAGGCACTTCACTGATGTTAAGGACAACGATGACAAGCGCCATTAGAATATATAGCAATGCCATGAATGGTACGATGACCTGGGCTGCATTCGCAATCGATTTAACCCCGCCGATAATAATGACACCAAGTAAAATAGCGATGATAAGACCGATAATCCAGTTATCAATCCCGAATGCGTTGTTCATTGCACCAGCTATGGCATTCGATTGTACACCCGGCATGAGAACGAGCATCGCGAGCAATGCCGCTACTGCGAAGATGACCGCAAACCATTTCTGCCCCATTCCTTTTTCGATGTAAAAGGCAGGACCACCTCGATATTCCGTCTCTTTCTCTTCCTTATAAATTTGAGCCAACGTAGACTCAACATAGGCAGTGGCAGCACCGATGAAGGCGATCAGCCACATCCAGAATACTGCACCGGGCCCCCCCATTCCGATAGCGGTAGTTGTACCTGCAATATTACCTGTACCTACCCGCCCTGATAGTGCGATGGATAAAGCCTGGAAAGAGGAGATGCCTTTTTCCGACTTTTCCCCCTTGAACATTAATTTGAACATGTCTTTGATGTGGCGAACCTGAAGGAATCTAGTAATGATAGAAAAAAATAGACCAACTAGCATGATTCCGTAGATGAACCAAGGTCCCCAGAAAAAGTCGTTCAGAAACCCAACAATCTCTTCCATAAAACGCCCCCTTTGTTTTGAAATATTTTATTATTTTGAAATTCACTATATTACAAAATACTCATGCATTCAACTAATTTTTAAAATGTTTTAAATATTCACATTCTAAGAGTGATTAAAAAAATATTAAAAATGAGCCTCTGGGAACGACTCTTCGACATGTATTTGATTACAAAAACAGGGGACATATCGATACTTCTGTCCTATAAGTTGCTTCCAGTCGGAAAAGGCCACCCGGAAAGCATTGATTTTCCGGATAGCCTTATTTCACTTCACAATATAGCCAAGGGACCTCAGGCAGTTATTCATGAAATCCTTCGTCAGCTGGAAGGCCTCCTCCCTTTCCATTTCGAAAAACAGGCTGTTCAGGCCATCCTGCCATTCCCGGTATTGAAAATGCTTCACGTCCTGATGCATGAGCCATTGCTTTGATGCCTTGACGTCCGTAATCCTGTCGCGTCCGCCTGTCATGAGGAGGATGGGGGTGTCGGGAAGCTTCACTTCTGGGTCCTTCCACAGTCTCATCAGCTGTTGAAGCTGGCGGTACCACTTTACAGTGACCACGGTATTGAAAGGGACTTCATCCTTCATCTCTCCATATACGTCAAAATTACGCGTCAGCATATTGTAGGAAATTTCATGGTTCAGTTTTACATTTGATGTGATTGCACTTAAGCTGGACAAGGCCTTGGAAAGTTTCCCAGGTTCAAGCTTCAAGTGGAGCCATGGCGACACCATGATGAGCCCTGCACATTCGAATTTATGACGATAGATGGCACGGGCGGCGATGGTAGCCCCCAGTCCATTGCCTATGATGAATACAGGCAGATTCTCTGCTTGGGCAACTTGTATCAACCGTTTTGCATAGGAATAATATTCTCCGAACTCCTCATCATGATAGCGATGATTCTTAGCCTGCTCCCCGTGCCCCGGCAGATCTCCCATCACTACGTGAAATTCTGAGCCACGCAATTTTTCAATAAGCCATGCATACCAGGCATGGTGCTCATATGCACTATGAAAAATCGCCACAACCGCTTTCGGTTGCCCCTCAGCATCCCATTTCCACATCGGCCTTCCTCCTAAAGTTCGCATTCATTGTAATTTGAAAAGCGTATTTATTTCGTTCTTTTTATTTGTTACCATAATATACATATTAGTTTGAAACGAGGCGAAAGAATATGATCTACCCTTATAAGGATAAACACCCGAATATAGCCCCGTCCGCCTTCATTGCGGATTATGTCACGATTACAGGCGATGTTACAATCGGCGATGAAACATCCATTTGGTTCAACACCGTCATACGTGGTGATGTGGCCCCGACCATCATCGGCAACCGTGTCAGCATACAGGATCTAAGCTGCCTGCACCAAAGCCCGAATAACCCGCTCATCATCGAAGACGAGGCGACGATTGGCCACCAGGTGACGCTGCATGGCTGCACCGTGCGAAAACGCGCCCTCGTCGGCATGGGCTCCATCATCCTGGACGGTGCTGAAATCGGTGAAGGTGCCTTTGTCGGAGCCGGCAGCCTTGTACCACCCGGCAAAAAGATCCCGCCCAACGCCTTGGCACTGGGCAATCCTGCAAAGGTCGTCCGTGAGATTACACCCGAGGACCGGGCAGACATGGACCGCATCATCCGCGAATATGTAGAAAAAGGGCAATATTACAAATCCCTTCAAAAATAGCCCCTGGAGCCCACTATATGTGGGCTTTTATCATTATTATATAATACAAACAAAGTGCAGGTCTCCTATTGCGTCCCCCATCAGCACTCATTCCCTCAATTGGTATATATACTCCATTCCTTTTCGCAACACCCAATTTTAATATCTTCCTGTCGGCCAACACATCCATCAGCCCCGGCCTTCCCATCATGATTTGCATACAAAAAAGGCCGCCACAATAAGTGACGACCCTTTAGGCTTGTACAACATCAAATTAAAGGCCTGCTTTTTCGCGAAGCGCCTCAGCCTTGTCTGTTTTTTCCCAAGGTACATCCAGGTCTGTACGCCCGAAGTGTCCATAAGCAGCCGTTTGTTTGTAGATTGGGCGGCGAAGGTCAAGCATTTTAATGATGCCGGCCGGACGTAGATCGAACAGCTCACGTACCCACTCGACAATTTTGCTTTCCTCGACTTTCCCCGTACCGAACGTATCCACAGCAATCGACACAGGACGCGCTACACCGATTGCATAGGCAAGCTGCACCTCTGCACGGTCTGCCAATCCTGAAGCGACGATGTTTTTCGCTACATAGCGCGCGGCATAAGCGGCGGAACGGTCCACCTTCGTTGCGTCCTTGCCAGAGAATGCCCCACCTCCGTGGCGTGCATAGCCGCCGTATGTGTCAACAATGATTTTACGGCCGGTAAGCCCCGCGTCTCCTTTAGGTCCGCCAATGACAAAGCGGCCCGTTGGATTGATGAAGTATTTCGTGTTTACATCAATCAGATGTGCGGGTACTACTTTATTAATTACGACTTCCTTGATGTCCTTTTGGATCTGCTCCAAGGTTACGTCTTCATCATGCTGTGTTGATAAAACAATCGTATCGACACGTACAGGCTGGTTGTTTTCGTCATATTCTACAGTCACTTGTGTTTTGCCATCCGGACGAAGGTACTCCAGCTCACCTGATTTACGCGCTTCCGTCAAGCGACGAGCCAGCTTGTGCGCCAAACTGATCGGCAGCGGCATCAGCTCCGGCGTTTCATTGCAGGCATATCCGAACATCAAGCCCTGGTCGCCGGCACCGATTGCTTCCAACTCCTCATCAGTCATCGAGCCTTCACGTGATTCAAGCGCCCGGTCCACACCTTGGGCGATGTCGGGTGATTGTTCACCCAGGGCCACAAGAACAGCAAGATTTTCAGCATCAAAGCCGTATTTCCCGCGCGTATAGCCAATTTCTTCCACTGTATCACGCACAATTCCTTTAATATCTACATAAGTAGATGTCGTCACTTCGCCTGATACTAATACAAGTCCTGTAGTGACGGTCGTTTCACACGCTACACGAGCATTCGGATCTTCTGCTAGGATAGCATCTAAAATGGCATCTGAAATCTGATCGCAAATTTTATCCGGATGCCCTTCTGTTACACTTTCTGACGTAAACAGTCGACGGTTTGTCATTTGTTTTCCTCCTAAACATACCTTGCGCCAAAGCGCGTATTTGATACGGTACTCATTACCCATGTATGTCTACCCGTACGGATTAAAAAAGCCGCTGCTAACTTTTACACGAGGATTTAGAAAGGCCGTAATGAATAAGAAGAGGGTGCTGTCTGTACGCTGAATGGGCGTCGTCCCATCCCTAGCATGACATCTCTCACCTTGGGCATACGGTATTGATGCTTGTCCATCTGCCCGTTCTTCTTCCCTTTAAACAAAAAAATCCTTTCACTCATATATGAGGAAAGGAATCATGTTTTCGCTACCTTTCACTCTTATCGTTCAAGGAATGAATCCTTGCATCAGGTTGGCACCAACACGTTACGAAATTCGTATTGCAGGTTGCCGGGTTTCATAGGGCCTGACCCTCCACCAGCTCGGGATAAGAGTATCCGTTCAATTTTACATGGTACGAAATTTGTTTCATCTTGTCAAACAGTTTATAATTGTTTTGTCGGATATAAAAAATTCAAAAAATAAATTCACAATTAGTATAGATTATTTAATTCAATGTGTTATACTATTTTTAAATTGGTCATTAATCTCCCTCACCTAGGGGAACTATATAAAAAAGGATGGTATTTAATCGATGAATTCAGTAGACATCAACAACGAACTGAAGGAATTATTAAGCGGGTCAAACATTAACGTTCAACTATCTGTACCAGAACTGGTTGAAAAGGCTACATCTCGTGGGGAAGCTACATTGACTGTAGATGGCGCGTTACGTGCTGAAACCGGCAAATACACTGGCCGTTCTCCTAAGGATAAATACATGGTTGAAGAAGAGATTTCCAAGGACAAAATCGATTGGGGCAAAGTAAACCAGCCAATTTCATCGGAAGTCTTCAACAATCTTTATGCCAAAGTGGTCAACTACTTAAAAGAAAAAGACGAGTTATTCGTATTCAAAGGATT
>JAZUQF010000091.1:0-5253 GCA_045605545.1 Lysinibacillus sp. | reverse complement strand
CCCACAGAGCCGCCAATGGCAACCCCCACATCTATGGAGCCTTGGATTTTGGCTCTATTGTGCAAATTCGTGGAATCCACAATGATAGCTGTTCCACTGATGAGCCCGAAGTTCCAGCCAAGCCCCAGCAGCATGAGTGCAGCCGTCAGCATAACGACAGAGCCGTCTGTTGCAGAGGCCGCCAATAATCCCGCTATAGCCAGTGTAACGGCGGATGCGACAACCATCTTCACCCGCCCGACTTTATCTACAAGCGAGCCTGTGACTAATGAAGGCAAGTACATGGATGCTACATGGAGACCAATTACCATGCCGACCGCAGACAGCGTACTGCCGTGGTGCTGCATATGGACGGGTGTCATCGTCATGATAGCGACCATGACGACATGAGAGAGAACCAGAACGCTGGCCCCTACAACAATCCCTGTCCGGTGATGGCTTACAGATGCGGGTGTTTGCACGATTTCCGTTTCCTTCTGCTGTTTTCTTTCCTCCACCATGCGGGCTACCAGAAGCGGATCGGGCTTTAGGAATAAATAAAAGACAAGTCCTGCTGCACCGTAGGCCACGGCTGCCAGCATGAATGGCCCTGAAAGTGCCGGAAGGGAGAGGAATTCCGCCACCCTCCCCATTGGCGTCACTAAATTCGGTCCAGCCACCGCCCCAAGTGTCGTGGCAATCATGGCAATGCTCACTGCTTTGGCCCGCTGATGCTTACCTGCTAGATCGGCCCCTGTATAGCGGGCTTGCAGATTTGTCGCTGTTCCTGCGCCGTAGATGAATAATGCCGCAAAGAGAAGAGGCACATTATCCAATGCAGCTGCCGCTACCACCCCAAGTGCTCCTACCGCTCCTGTAAAGAACCCCTGGGAAAGACCCAGCCGCCTTCCTTTTCGCTGAGTGATGCGCCCTACAACATATGCCGCCACTGCAGAACCCAACGTAAAAAGCGCAGAAGGAAGTCCCGTCAGGCTCTCCAGCCCCAGCATGTCCTTCGCCAACAGTGCCCCTACCGTAATACCGGCCGCCAGCCCTGCCCCGCCAAGTGTCTGCGAAAGCAAAACGACCAGCAGCGTTCTTTTATAAAGAGCCCGCTGCAACGTTTCCGAAGCAGCAATTTCTGTTATATCCGTCGTTCGAAACTGGAACATTTTCCATCCCCACCCTTTCGTTTCTACCTATGATTATAGATAACTTTCAAACGCTTGTATGTATCATTTCGTCCAATTGCCTCTTTTGTAGGTACGCCTCCTCTAGATGAAGGAGCCACTTTCCGATATAGTGTTTTTAAAAAATCATGTAATTTTTGCAACTTTTGTCTTTCTGAATACGAGGATGAAGTGAAAGGTGGGAAGAGATGGAGCTCGAACTTGAACAAATATATAGAGAATATATGAACGACCTTTACCGCTACCTGTATTCCTTGACGCATCATCATACACTCGCCGAGGATCTTTTGCAGGAGACGTTTGCGAAGGCACATATCATGCTACTCGGAGGCGGCATCCGAGACATAAAGCCATGGTTATTCAAGGTAGCCTACTATACGTATATCGATAGCGTCAGAAAAGAAAGCCGTTTCATCCACTCGGACACCATTGATAAAATCGATTCCCACACACCTGAACAAATTACGCTGGAGAAGGATTCCTTTCAAAGGCTGCTGGATTTGCTAGAAACCATCAAGCCGATTGAAAAACAGGCGATTTTATTATGCGACGTCCATGATTGCACAAACGAACAGGCGGCCGAAATTCTTCATTTAAAGCCCAATACCTTGAAAAGTCATTTGGCCCGGGGGCGTAGAAAGCTGCGCGAAAAACTCATGAAGGAGGAAAACGAATGAATGACTATGAAAAGCTGCTTTCACAAGCAAAACAGGATGGTCCTGCGCCCAAAAGCAATCCAGGACGCAACGTCAAAAAAGCAATCACTTCCTCAAAGTGGAAGCTTATTTTATCAACAATTACCGTTGCCTTGCTGATAGCTCCTTCCATTTATATGCTGACATTCTTCTACTACGCATTCGGCACGAAATCGACGACACTGATGGATATTGCAAGCTATACCTTATATATCACCGACCCAAATACGACACTGGAGGAATTGGAATTCGATATGGATTTTTCCCTCTTTTCGATGGACTTGTCATTTGAACAGTTCAAGCAAATCGGCGATGAAGTGTACCCTATCAAAGCATATGACCTGAAATTCGCTTTTGATGAGCTGGTCGACAAGGAGATTTCTTCACGCCTGGAGAAGAGCTACCCCAAATATCCGACAGAAACAAACCAGTGGCTCGTCCACCCGCAAAACAAAGCTGAATTCAACACGACAGAAGAACGCCTTGTGCTGGCGGGCCTTCCAGAGGAGACAGTCGTAGAAGCCTACCTCTCCTTCGACCAACTCTATCCAGTCGAAGAGGTGATTGAAACGATGGAGGGGGTCGATGTCACATGGGCGGCCATTTATACGGGAACGGAGGATGACATGCTGAGCGCTGATGGGGATGTCGTATCACCAATCGGCTATCCGGTATTGCCGGATTCAACCTATTGGTCTCCCTTTAGGGAAGCCGACTCCCATGAAGCGGTTTTCCTTGATATGCTGAAGTATTTAGAGCCCTATGAAGAAATCGCCGTCGATGTGTCTGCACATAAAAATCTGGAGCTCGCTGAACGGATTGATTATTTAGAACAAAATGGATTCATGACATACGGGGTCGTCGTGACGGGTCCGAAAAATGAAGTGGAAAATCTGCAGGGTGAGAAGATGATCCAGCACACGAAGGTCGGGGAGGTGAAACTATGGAATTTGGGACGCTGAAAATAAGCATCTTTCATTGGGCGGGCTGGGCTAGTGTCGTCATTGCATTATTTGCTTTAGCGATTGTAAACCTCTCTCTCCTATCAGGCTATGATACGCCATTTAGCGACCGCCTTTCTATGTTCATCCTGCTGTCCATGGTATTCGGCGGAGTAGCCTCCTTCCGGCGTTCAAGCCGTCCATTGGGCTTATGGGGCATTTCCCTCGCCCTCTTCCTCGTTCTATTCATGGGTGTTATGTTCATCCTCGGATGGGTGATTGTCCCCTTCCCTTAATGGAAAAGGAAGGAGCGACACATGGAGAAAAAGCATTGAATCGAGCAAAAAATCGATTGAATGCTTTTTTTTGCTGCAACGCGCTCATAACGGTGAAACGGGCCGCCATGCCATCAGCTGATATATCTATTTGTTATGCCATACTGGATAAGCTGCGCCTTGCTTTTCAAGTTCAATTTATGCATAATATTCGCTTTATGGTTTTCGACTGTCTTTGCACTGATGAACAGCTTTTCCGCAATCTGCGCATTCGTGAATCCTAGAATTGTCAGGCGGACAATTTCCTGTTCACGTGTAGACAGGACGTCCGTATTGTTCTTGCCCTTCTTCTTGAAGAGTTTCTCAACCTGCTCCTTTGGCAGCCCTACTTCATAATAAAGGTGTCCTGTATAAACGCTGTGAATCGCTTCATACATCTCCCCACCTTGGCTGTTTTTTAGAATATAGCCATCCGCCCCTACCTCGATTGCCTGTTGTATATAGGCCACTTCGTTATGCATCGTCAGCATGACGATCTTCGTATCAGGCAGGTTCTTTTTAATTTCCTTCGTTGCTGTAACACCATCCAAGCCGTTTGGAATGGAAATATCCATCAAAATGACATGCGGCTCTGTTTGATAAGCAAGCTGTATCGCTTCTTCCCCGCCACTTGCCTCTCCTACGACTGTGATATCCGGGCAATTCCCCAGCAGCAAGGCTATCCCTTTTCTGATCAATACATGGTCGTCGACAAGTAATACGTTAATCATCTTGCCCCCTCCATCTCGGAATAACAATATCAATACAAGTGCCTTGACCTATTGTGGACTGAATCGTACATGTACCACCCAGCTGGTCGACCCGCTCTTCCATATGCTTCAAACCAAGCCCCTCGCTCTTAAGATGTTCCCGATCAAATCCAATGCCGTTGTCTTGGATCGTCATATAAATATGTGTCTCGTCCTTTATGATATCGATGTGCGCCTGGGTTGCCCCAGCGTACTTTATCGTATTATGTAATGCCTCTTGGGTAATCCGGTATAGGTTGATTTCCACCGCTGGATCACAGCGGCCCAGTTCACGTGTCGTCAATTGGATGTCGAGTGCCGGCACATTTTTCCGAAGGGTATCAATCATCATTTGAATGGTCGGTTCAAGCCCGAGCTGGTCCAGACTGTGCGGGCGCAATTGATGGGAATATACATTAATATAATTGATCACTTTCTGCAATTCCGCGCGCACCTCTGCAATATATTCGCTCAGCTCCGGATTGTCATGTACAAAGGAGTCGACCGCTTGCAGGGCGACCGAAACAGAAAACAGTGATTGTCCTACACCATCGTGCAGCTCCTGGGCCAATCGTTTGTGTTCCGATTCCTTGGCTTCAATCAAAGCACGGATCATTTGTTTATTGGTAGTGGCCTCCTGCGCGCGCTTAAACGTCTCCTGATCGCGCAGGACCAACAGGTATTCCGTTTCTCCCGTATTTGCATTGGCATAGATGGCTGCCGTACTCATTTCCACATCAATCTTCCTGCCATGATAGGTAGGCATCTGTGATAGGAAGGACGGCATCTCTTTGTTGGAAATCAAATAGCAGGTCGCCTCCCCCTCCCTTTTTTCCCGCTTCATACAGAATGTACAATAGGGCACTTTCTCACCAATATGCCAGCCGGTCAGTCGTTTAGCGGCAGGGTTCATCATGATGATTTCCCTATTCTCCTTCATGATGATGATGCCATCCTGGATATGATTATAGATTTGCTTTAGATATGTAAGCTGCAGACGCGGCCGCATCATCTACGCCTCCTTTTCAATCATGCCTATTTGAATAAGCGAAGAGTTACCTACACTATAACTCTAGTTTAATAAAAATCAGACATATTTATCGATAATTGTACGATTATTGTCATAAAAATGTTATGAGTTTTCAAAACATACAAACAACCTTTGCAGTAGACAGCTACAGCGATTCTGCCTTTTCTCCATCCACTTGGACAACCATAAAAAAACGCCTCATCATGCTGAACGCTTTCTGTTTTAGCGATGTAAAGCTTTGCATGCTTATCACCGAAACACCCTCGGCAACGTGTTTTTTAGTGGAAAACCCCTAGTTTTCTTTCTCCTTCATTTTAGTACCATTAGATGAAAGGAGCTGATCGTATGCACGTTT
>JAZUQF010000090.1:0-2438 GCA_045605545.1 Lysinibacillus sp. | reverse complement strand
ATCGATGGCATTATAGCCTTCTACATCCTCTCCGTCATACAGGCGCATCTTCTTCACTAAGTCTATCCCTTGCTTCTTCGGCACTTCCAATCTTGTCAACACAGAGAAGATGGCAGCCGTCTTCAATGCATGCGGCGCAATATGCACATCCGCCATGTCACTATCCTTGATCATCTTTCTGTAGATCCGTTCCTCCTGGCTGACCTTCAGATTATAAGGAATCGGCATAACGATGATTCTCGAGTGGAGCGCTTCGTTCTTCTTGTTTGAAATGAAGGATTTATATTCCGTTTCATTCGTGTGGGCGACAATCAATTCATCCGCGCTAATCAATGCAAAACGGCCTGCCTTGAAGTTGCCCTCCTGCGTCAGTGACAAAAGATGCCACAGGAATTTTTCATCCAGCTTCAAAATCTCCTGGAATTCCATCATGCCCCGGTTCGCCTTGTTCAGCTCCCCGTCAAAGCGGTAGGCACGGGGGTCGGATTCCGAACCGAATTCCGCAATCGTCGAAAAATCGATGCTTCCCGTCAGATCCGCTATATCCTGCGATTTAGGGTCCGACGGTGTGAAAGTACCGATGCCGACGCGCCTGTCTTCTGAAAAGAAAATACGCTCGATCATGACATCCTCAATCCGGCCGTCGTATTCCTTCTCCAGGCGCATCGTATTTAAAGGAGACAAGCTGCCTTCAATCCGAATACCATACTCCTCATAGAAATCATCACGCAAATGATGCGGAATGAGATGAAGCGGGTCTTCATGCATCGGACAGCCCTTGATGGCGTAAACGGCGCCCTCATCCGTCCTTGAATATTGTTCCATTCCCCTTTTCAGCAAGGTCACGATGGTCGATTTCCCACCGCTAACAGGCCCCATCAATAATAATATCCGCTTGCGGACATCCAACCTTCTTGCCGCCGGGTGGAAATATTCCTCTACCAACCGCTCAAGCGCTGTTTCAAGTCCGAAAATCTCCTTGCCGAAAAAGTGATACATCTTTTGTGCATTTCTTTCCTCTATGCCGGCGCTCCTGATCATGCTGTAAACACGCGAATGCGCTGTCTGGGCAACTTCCGGCCGTTCCTTCACAATCTCCAAATACTCTGCAAACGTTCCTTCCCACTTTAAACGGTCTTCTTCCTCACGGTAGTTCCTGGCCTTATTTAAAATGCTGATTGTCATCCCTCCATTCAGGGGCGTGTTTCTACCATACTATGAAATGGAGTGTGGTATGATACCTAATCCGGATTGATAACTTCAAATACTTGCGGATGGACTTTACGGTTGGACATGCGTCACTTGGCATCACGGATTGTGTATGTGCCAGCTGATACACGGCACCCGCCAAAGGATTGCACGGAAGGCGGGTTCGTCCAAGGGACATGGCCGGCAATTTTTTCTCCTCCTTTTTCATCACGAAAAAAAGCAGGGGACCTCCACCGGCTCCCTGCCCTTCCTTCATGAATCCTCAGTTATTCTGCGAGTGGATGTCCTTTTTGACTTGCTCGGCATCCGTATTGCTGTAGACGGCTGTCCCATGGCCGCCCGTCTGCGCCAGAATTTCCAGCACCTCATTGTAGGATAGGCCGGACTCGGCATTTTTCCTTTTCACTTCGTCTACATCCGTGGCCGAAGATGCTGCTTGATTGTTGTCGTAGTTCATATGAAGACCTCCTTCATCGGTTTCTCCCTATGTTTCCTCAAACGCCGCTTATTATGACTGCTCGCTGTGAAAATCACCTTTGCCTTTATCAAGTCTGTGATACTCTGAAATTTGGACCAGCCGTACATTTTTCATATTCATTTCATGGTAGATGCCCCTGTCGTCTGTAAAGGAGATATATTGATCACGCTCGCTGCGTACCAGCGCCTGCGCCTGTTCCTGTGATGCCACATGGATGAACCTTCTGACATAATGCTCTTCATCGAAAAAATACGTAATCTTGAATTCATTCATCGCCCTTTTCCCTCCTTTCATCACTAGCTTTCCCTTCTAAGCCAAAAAACATAATGCCGCTTCTGTACGTTGAGAGAAAAAAGGGTGAATAAGCTCCTGCCCCCATAAATTCAGCCTTATTACCGATGGGGAAAATGCTTTGGATGGAGTATGATGTAATCATGCATTTTGGACTATCTGGTATATCCTGCAAATATGAATGATAGGTGAAAACAACATGAATTATCAAATTTTGTTATATTATTATTACACAACAATTGAGGATCCTGCTGCATTTGCCGATGAGCATCTCCAGGCGTGCAAGGACCTGAACTTAAAAGGACGCATTTTGGTCGCACCCGAGGGAATCAACGGTACCGTATCGGGCACTGTGGAAGACACGAATGCCTATATGGAAATGATGAAAAACAGTCCGTTATTTGAAGGCATCGTCTTCAAAATTGATGAAGCCGAGGGACATGCATTCAAGAAAATGCAT
>JAZUQF010000089.1:0-3016 GCA_045605545.1 Lysinibacillus sp. | reverse complement strand
CATCCAGAGAATCAAAATGCGCATCGATTATATGCAAGCTTAGGGTTTATTGATTATGGTCACCGATTCGGCAAAGAGATGGCTGTTATTAAAACGGTAAATGAATAAAATGCTGTTCTGACGTTTAGTGAGAGGTATCGTTTCAAAACAGGATCTGTTTTTAAAAAAGCCCTTCATCTGTGAGGATAGGTAGTAAAAGAAGAGAGCTGTCCGGAAAGTTTGTGCTTTCAGGACAGCTCTTTTTAACGTTTGGAGATGGCGTTTTACATGCGTGTTGGTTTACCTTTTACTGTTAGTAGAGTCTTATAGAACGTGGTTTCCGCTACAGCCGGCTCGTTTTCCACGGGCATGACCTCAGTCTCCTCAGGACAACAGGATGTTGGTCATAAAGGCATTGCCACACGATGTGGCGTTCTTAGCCTTTATTCCTTTATTGCTCCTGCGGGGTCTTCAGGCCAACAGGATGTTGGTCACGAAGGCGTTGTCACACGATGTGACGGTTTTAGCCTTCGTTCCTTCTTTTCATAGGAAGCTTTGCTCTGTAGCGAAAGGCGCAGCCGACAGCTACCCTCTCGCCGCTTCCGCTACAATCCACTAGCCTGTCATTTTTATTGGAGCCTTTATCTAGAAATCACGCATTCCATCAATCAATATCTGGATAATTAACGGACGTCCCTTGGATGTACGTTTTGATTTCTCACAACAAGGTTTATATCGGGAGTTTTCGAATTTTAAAAGAGCCGTCTGAAAAGCAATTTTTCAGACGGCGCCTTACTAATACAGTTTAATTTGATAATATTTTTTTGGACGTCCACGAGTGGTGGAGGCGGTGCTTGGCAATTCATCGGCTAAATTTTTTTCGTGAAGATGCTTTAAGATTCGATTGGCAGATCGTACTGTAACCCCTAAATGCGTGCTTACTAGTTCTCCGCTGACGATAGGAGTCGTTAGCTTCTCCAACATGGCTTCAATTTTCTGTAATTGCAATAAAGGAATATCATATGTGACGCTTAACTTTTTTAAGTGTTGCTGTTTTTCATCATCAAATTGCAACAAAGTTCCATATAACAAAGGACCGATTGCTCGTCCGTTTTCAATAATATAACCTTGAGTTTCCTTGGAGGAACAGAGAGTGGCGGCCTTTTTAGCAAACGCCTGACTCTCGAAAAGAGAATTGCCGACTCCCCAGCCTATTTTGACGGGGAAAGATAACTTATCATCTAAGAAATCAACTAAATCGCAATGTGTATAATTGTTTGTTGTAGTCAAAAAATACTTATATGTCGTAATCACCTCAATAGAGGACACTTCGCGATGTACGATAAATGAGTTGGCATATTGCTGTTTGAAATCCAAAATTGCTTTATATAAGGAGATTTGCCGATACTCTAATTCATCAATATTCGCTTTGTCTATCGGAATTGAAATGTGTACAACAACGACTTTGTTATGTTTAAGCTGCAACTGATTCACTAGATCATCCAGCGTTAATTGTATTGCATAAGGTGATGGATAAAAGGCGATAAACGGTATGTTGTGCCCCGCTAATCGGTCGCGCAATTCGGCAATGCGTGTAAAGCTCAAATCTATCTTATTATCTTTATGTAATTGAATATGCCAATCAGCTGCTTTATCGATAATATCCATACTTGCATACTCGTTCATCGTTTGACTAAAAAAGTACGGTTTTTCTCCTAGAGACCATTCCTGGATGCCAAGATAGCCATTTTCCTCATAGCAGAAGTCGATGGCGATCCGGTTCATCGCAATTTTCTTTTCGTAAAACAATTCGGTCAAGGTGCGGTAAAAATCGCGCTCTGAAATATCAAAATAAAGCATGGGCACAGCAGTTTCTTTAAAGTGTGTCTGAGCAAAAAAATACGGAATTTGTCCGCTGAAAAGCGCCCCGTCTCCTGCATTCAAATGCTCCTCTAAAAGCACATACAACTCCTCAAAATCTGTATAAGCATAATAATGGAATTCACAAAGAGAAGGCTTCATTTTTTCGATTTGCTGCACCCACAGCAAGGAAAGTTTAGCTGCAAAAACGTTTATTGTGTACATATATCTATCTCCTTAATTATAAAATAAATATTGTAAATAGTCTGAAAATATGGTTACTTTATATAAAGGACATACATCATTTGTGTCTTAAAATGATGGCGGTAAATTTTAAAAATACAAGTCTAATAAAGTATAAAAGGAGATGAGATTTATGCAAAGGCAATCAGAAACAATGAAAAAGAAAACTTGGATTGACAAAATGCTGGACGGAATCGAGCGTGCAGGTAATAAGCTGCCGGATCCAATAACGCTGTTTATCATTCTAGCAGGTGTAGTACTTCTTTTATCATGGATATTATCGGTGCTGGGTGTTTCAGCAACACAGCCAGGTACAGATGATGTGATCCAAGTGAAAAATCTGCTAAGTCAAGAGGGTCTTATATTAATCCTAACACAAATGGTTTCAACGTTTACAGGCTTCGCTCCTTTAGGGTTGGTGATTGTAACAATGATCGGTATTGGTTTAGCCGAGCAGACAGGACTTATTTCGGCTGTGATGAAAAAGCTTGTAATGTCAGCTCCTTCAAAACTAATCGTGCCATTTATCATTTTTACAGGCTTGGTCGGTAATATAGCTGCCGATGCGGCATTTATCATTTTACCACCCATTGCCGCAATGATTTTTATGAGTGTTGGCCGAAATCCACTGGCTGGTTTAATTATTACATACGCGGCGATCGCTGGAGGTTTCAGCGCGAATATTTTAATTAACTCAATAGATGTATTATTAGTAGGAATTACAGAATCAGCGGCACATATTGCAGTCCCTGGGTACACTGGCCGTGCGACGATGAACTACTATTTTCTGATCGTTTCAACGTTTTTATTGGTAGGAATCGGTACATGGGTGGCGAAAAAGTTTACTGAGCCACGCTTTGGCGCATTTGAAGGACAGATTGAAAAGTTGGAGCCTTTGACGGCTTTAGAAAAGCGCGGCTTAAAGTGGGCGGGG
>JAZUQF010000088.1:0-15802 GCA_045605545.1 Lysinibacillus sp. | reverse complement strand
TTTACGAGCATTTTCAAAAGCTACTTCGTTATCGACTGGGAATACAGAATCATAGATGGCTGTGTCCAGCACGTCCGGTACGAAGCCTGCGCCGATTCCTTGGATTTTATGCGGGCCAGGGTTGCCGCCTGAAAGAACCGGGGAGTCCTTCGGTTCAACCGCAATGATTTCGATGTTCGGGAATTTTTCCTTCAATACTTCCCCGGCACCTGTGATTGTACCGCCCGTACCGATACCCGCTACGAATGCATCAAGTTGCAGCCCTTCTGATTCGAACGCTTCCACGATTTCCGGACCTGTTGTCAGGCGGTGTACTTCCGCGTTTGCCGGATTTTTGAATTGCTGTGGCAAGAAGTAGCCTTCTGTAGCCGATAATTCCTCCGCTTTGGCGATGGCACCCTTCATTCCTTCCGGTCCAGGTGTCAGCACTAATTGTGCACCATACGCACGCAGTAGATTGCGGCGTTCCAAAGACATCGTTTCAGGCATGACAAGGATTGCTTTGTAGCCCTTTGCAGCAGCGATCATCGCAAGGCCGATCCCTGTATTACCGGAAGTCGGCTCAATGATTGTGCCACCCGGTTTTAATGTGCCGTCTTTTTCAGCTGCTTCGATCATCGCCAATGCAAGACGGTCCTTTACTGATGATCCTGGATTGAAGTACTCCAATTTTACATAGACAGTGCCTTCATTTTCCCCAGTTGCATGATTTAATTTAACGATTGGCGTACGTCCCACCAAATCAGCTACGGAATTTGCTAATTTACCCATCGATATCATCCTTCCTTAATCCCTACCAAGTAAATAGGTTTTTATTAACTGTATCTTACCAATTTCCCATTACCTTTGTCAATGGAACAGCAAACATTTTCCGGAGAAGTTTTTCAGAAAATTGGATGCCAAAAGGGCTGGGAGCAAATCCATTTTGGACTTTTCCTTCCATTCCTTCTAAACAGCAAAGGGGATGAAGAACAATTCTTCATCCCCTTCCTGCCTATTCCGCTTCGCCGTAGAACCATTCGACCCCGAATTCAGACCAAAAGACTTCCGGGGCAATGGTTGGAGACAGCTGCTCCATCGCAAGCTCCCTTGCAATATGGTCCTTCACCTCATCATAGGAGAACGATTGGCCCTCCACCAGCTCCTGCAGCTGCAGGAGTGCATAGCGTCCGTCGTTCAATTTGACCGGACCGCTGATTTCCCCGGCTTTCAAGTCGCCGATTGCTTTCAGGATGGCGTTGTCGACCGACTCCTGGCCTTCCGTAATGAAACCGATGTCCCCTCCCAGGCTGGCGGACGCCGTGTCCAAAGAACGCTCACGGGCCAATACGGTAAACTCCGAACCGCTTGCCAGCTCCTTCTCCACGCTTTCCGCTTCCGCTTTCGAGGACACGACGATCATGCTCGTACGGTATGCCGTGGGGATATTATACAAGGATTTATTCTCCTCATAGTATGTAGTTGCCTGTTCCTCTTCGACGATGACATCCTTTGCCAATACCTTTTCAAGTATCAGCTGGGCACGCACCTTTTGCCGAAGCTGGTCATCTGTCAGATTCGCCATATCGCTTGCGTCCTGCGCCGAACGTATAAGGGCGATCTCCAGCTCGATTTCCTCATCCGTCACGTCGATATCGTATTTCTTCGCAGCCTTTTCCATTACCTCTTCATTCACCAGGTCTTGAAGCGTTTCTTTCCCATAGCGGCTTTCCATTTCACTCAGCCACTGCTGGCGGGTAATTTCGTCCCCATCAATCGAAGCGACGACCTCCCCGCCCCCTTGCTCCTTCTCCGACGGCCATAGCCATAGGATGAACCAAAACAAATTGCCCAGCAGCAGAAGGCCCATCGCCGCAAGGGCAGGCTTTGTCTTCAAACGACGCTGTGTCAGTGGTACGTTGTTTGGTGCAGATGCGTTTTGTTTTGTACTGTTATAGTTGCGATTTGATTTCATCGATTAACCCCTGCAGTTCGACTTCCGAGAAATGATACGTTTCCAGGCAGAAGTGGCATTGTGTCTCTATATGGCCGACCTCGTCGATCATCGCCTGGATCTCTTCTGCCCCCAGACCAAGAATCGCTGCACTGAAGCGCTCTTTGGAACACTGGCACTGGAATTTCACCGGCAAGGTGCTTAAAATCTGAACGTCCCCTTCTTTCCCGAGAACAGCCTCCAGAATCTCTTCCGGCGTCATTCCTTTTTCAATCATTTTGGAAACAGGCTCGATTGTGCCCAGATGCTGTTCAATGGCCTGGATTGTCTCCTCCTCACAGCCCGGCATGAGCTGCAGGATGAAGCCGCCCGCTGAACGGATCGTGTTGTCAGGGTTGACAAGGACACCCAGCCCCACCGATGCCGGCACCTGCTCGGAAGTCGCAAAATAATAGGTGAAGTCCTCTGCAATTTCGCCCGATACAATCGGTGTCTGGCCCGAGAACATATCCCGCATGCCAAGGTCCTTTACCACAGTCAGGAACCCTTCTGTCCCTACTGCCGCCCGGACATCGAGCTTGCCCTGCTCATTCAGGTCGAAATGCACCTGGCCATTCGTGACGAACCCGCGCACATCTCCCTTGGCGTCTGCATCGATGATGATGGGGCCGATTGGACCGTTCCCCTCGATCTTCACCGTCAGCTTGTCATCGCCCTTCAGCATGGCGCCCATCATGACGCTCGCCGTCATCGCCCGGCCGAGCGCCGCCGAAACAATCGGCCACGTATTATGGCGGCGCTGCGCCTCACTTACCGCTTCCGTCGTACGCGCTGCAAATGCACGCACCTGTCCGCCGTAGCCTAGCGCCCTTACCAAATAGTCTCCCATGGATATCACTCCTCAATTCTTATTGGTTTCGTTTATAGATGATATATAGGCCCTTCAATGTCAGAAACGGCTCGACGACATCGATCATCTCCGTCTCATCTGCAATCAGGCTGGCCAATCCCCCCGTCGCAATGACGAGCGGCTCCTCCCTGCTTTTCGTCTTCATGCGGCTGACGATGCCCTCCACCTGCCCGATGAACCCGTAAAAGATGCCCGCCTGCATCGCCGCCACCGTATTCTTCCCTACAACCTGGGCTGTCTTGGCAATTTCAATTCGGGGTAGCTTTGCCGCTTTATTATATAGTGCCTCCGTCGAAATCGATATTCCCGGCGCAATGGCCCCGCCTATATAATCTCCCCTTTCATTTATGTAGCAATATGTATTGGCTGTACCGAAATCCACCACTATCAATGGCCTTCCCCCATATAGCTGCAAGGCCGCAATAGCATTTACAATCCGGTCCGCGCCGACTTCCCTCGGGTTTTCATATTTTATATTAAGGCCTGTTTTAACACCCGGTCCTACAACCAATGGCTTTACGTGAAAATACTTTTTGCACATTTCTTCTAGCACGAACATGATCGGCGGTACTACGGAGGAGATGATAATGCCTGAAATTTGGTCAATTGAGATACCTACATGTGCAAAAAGAGATTGCAGCTTCATGGCGTATTCATCTTCGGTCGCCTTTTTTTCAGTACTTATGCGCCAATGATGAACTAAACGTTCATTATGATAAACGCCTAATACAATCGTCGAATTTCCCGCATCTAACGCCAAAATCATATACTCACCATCCTGTCCATTTGTTAAAAATAATAACATAGAAAGAACTGTCGCGAACAGCTTCAGACTTTTTTATTGCTAATGCGTAATTGCAACATCCCACCCTTAGACAAAGATTTTATGAATCCGCTTTTGCCTCTCTACCCATATTTACGATCTTGGCTAAAGAAGAGCAAATTTCTATGCCCATTCTTAAGTTTTTTTATAAAAAATCATTATTTTAATAAAAAAAGAAATAGTAGCGGCACCCAATGTTTATCCGCGAAATATGGAATTCCTACGCAAAATGTTGCGATGGTGCAACAATTAAAGTTTTACCACCATTGCTTCTCCAAACAAAATATAAAATTACAACATTTTTGAAACAAATAGCATATTCAATACACAAATAACAATATGATAGCTTTAAACACAAGAAATACATCCGTTGCAAACCATCCGTCGCTCCCTTGCAACACCTTACGAAAAGGAGGGGTCACATGAAAACAGAGCTCATCCTGCAACCTATTCAAGTATATTCAAGTGGGCACACAACATTAGATAAAGTGCTCCAGGACATGCAGTCCAATCCATTTCCCTATGGTTTAGTCCTAGGAAGATTCGGTAAAATCGAAGGCTTTTTCTCCTCTTTTGAACTGTTGCAGTATTGCCTGAAAGTAGGGTTGGAACATATAGAGGACATCGATCATTTGCGTCTGTTTGCAAAGCAGTTAAATCAAAATTACACTGTCTTGTCCAGCATTCCCTCTACTCTCACTGCCTTAGAAGACGATTCAGAACTATTCATCATAAAAGAAGACGAGCAGTATATTGGTTGTATCGACGGTGCGGCTTATGCAAAGGCTGCGGCAAAAAGGCAACAGCGCCAGCTGCGGCATTATGAAACAATTTTCCAGGCGATGCCCAGCGGTGTAATCGCTGTGGACATCGAGGGACACATCACCATGTTGAACCGCGCAGGCGAAAAAATATCCGGCGTTCCCTACGAAAAAGCCATTGGTCGATTCATTACGGATGTCGTACCGCCCAAAGGCATTTTACAGGTGCTCCAAACCGGACAAGGCCAAATCGAGAAATATAAAGTAAGAAAGCGCTGGTATATTTCCTATCGTGAGCCAATATACGATGGCAAACAGCTCGTGGGGGCAATCGGTGTTTTTGATGACATCTCAAAAATGGAGACGCTCACATCTGATTTGGAAACCTATCGTCTACTGCTCCGCGAGAACGAAATGCTGCTTGCTACAAATGACTCGGGTGTTGCAGTTATGAATCCGCAAGGGGAGATTTTAAGGCAAAATGAGCGATTTCAGCCTCTCCACCTCTCTATTCTGTACGAGGATCATGAACGCTCCCAATTTCGCAAGGCATTTCAAGAGGTTGTCAATGACATGCAGGAAGAAAAGACGATCCATATCAAAAATAAACAACAGCGTTGGTTGAACTGTCGTTTCTCCCCTATACAAGGTGCTGAGGCCCATTCCGTTGACCGCGTAATCGTACAAATCGAGGACATTACAACAGAGTACGAGCAGCAGCAGAAGGCATTGCTTTCAGCACAGCATACTCGTCACTTTTTTGCAGTAAGGCCAATTGACTTCATTCCTCTAGATGATGAATTCGAGAAGCGTCTTCATCATATAGCCAAAGTGAATGCACCGGTTTTGCTCATTGGAGGGAGAGGTACAGGGCGGTCAGCCACCGCTAAACAGATTATTCGGTATAGCGACCGTTATACGATGCCCTTTATCGAAATCGATTGTACAAATTATACGAAAAAACAGCTGAAGCATTTATTCTTTAACATCTATGATCCGCCACCAGTCCTCTCACTAGCGGCAGGTGGCACGTTATTCGTGAAAAACATCGATTATTTGCCCAGCACATTACAGGAAAAGTTTATTCATCTATTAGAGAAATTGAGCACATTAAATATCCGTCTTATCACTTCTGTTTCAACTCATCTTGAGCCTCATAAGCATTTAAATGAACAGCTTTATTATTCAATCAATGCCATTCGCCTCGCCCACCCGCCATTAGCAGAACGGCCAGGGCACACCAGGCAAGTAATCATGCAGCTATTGGACCAGCTTTGTGAAAAACATGACCGGCAAATAACATTACCTGAAGAAAGTTTGACGTTTTTAATGCACAATCACTGGATTGCAGGCTTCCATTCCATCCGAACCCTATTGGAACAGTTTTTCTTGTATTTACAGGCGGATGTTTGGCAACCATCCCACTTCCAAAGCCATCAGCATCAAAAGAATACAGGCACAATCAATAAACCCATTATCGTCAATACGATATTTCCATTAAAAGAGGCCGTAAATGCGGTTGAAAAGGAGTTACTGCTATTACTGATGGAAAAAAATATTTCTTACCGCCAGATGGCGAAAATCTTAGATGTAAATCCGTCCACTATAATCAGAAAAATCAGAAAGATGGAGGTTGACTCTTATGATTACTAACATCACGGTCGTCGGGGCTGGGATTATGGGCAGAGGAATTGCCTATACCGCCGCCATTAGCGGTTATAACGTAAGATTGCAGGATATTTCAAGTAATAGTTTGCAGGCTGCCGCACGAGACCTCCAAAATATGGCCCAGAGAAGCACGGAGCGACATTTCATTACACTCGAGCAGCAGCAGCTTGTTCAAAACATCGCCTATACCGATTCCCTCGAACAAGCCGTTCTCAACAGCGATCTGGTCATTGAAGCGGTCGTTGAGAGAATGGACGTCAAATCTCAAATTTTCAATGAGCTCGACCAGCTTTGCGATGCACACACCATTTTAGCAACAAATACGTCTGCCCTCAGCCCCACAGAAATCGGTGCTCAAACAAAAAGACCGGACAAAGTCATCGCCATGCACTTCTTCAATCCTGTACACAAAATGAAGCTCATTGAAATCATTCGCGGACTCGACACATCGGATGAAACAGTTCGTATCGTCCAAGATGTAGCTAGACGAATGGGGAAAGAATCCGTGGAAGTAAATGAATTCCCCGGCTTTGTCACATCGCGGATGAATGTACTGATCGGCAATGAAGCCATGAACATGCTGATGGAGGGGGTGGCATCGGCAGAGGATATCGACCGGGCTTTAAAGCTAGGGCTCAATCATCCAATGGGCCCGTTTGAAATGGGTGATTTAGTCGGTTTGGATACACGTTTGCGGACACTGGAGTACTTGCATAAAACATTAGGTGAAAAGTATCGGCCTAGCCCACTTCTTGTAAAGTATGTGAAAGCTGGTCGTCTTGGCAGGAAAACCGGCAGAGGCGTCTACACATACGAGGAGGATGAACAGCATGCAAATTCTTGAGTACATTGAAGTCGAGGCAAAAGAGCAGATTGGATTCATTACATTGAATCGGCCGGAAGCGCGTAATGCACTTGATGAAAAAATGCTCGATGAAATCGAACATGCATATGTCCGGCTTGAAAAAGATACGAACATTCGGATCATCGTCTTCCAGGGAGCGGGTGGAAGGGCCTTTGCCGCCGGTGCCGATATCAAAGCGTTGGCTGCTAAAACACCATTGGATGGACTTATTTCCCCCATTCAACCTCTTTTTAATCTAATAGAACAAAGCACAAAAGTAACGATTGCCATCATTGATGGCTATGCCCTTGGCGGTGGCTGCGAACTTGCAATGGCCTGTGATATCCGCATAGCCACCGACCATGCCAAGCTCGGCCTCCCTGAATTGAATCTGGGTCTCCTCCCCGGCGCCGGCGGAACACAACGCCTGGCTCGATTAGTCGGTAAGGGCCGTGCCCTGGATCTCATTTTGACAGGGCGTATCCTATCTGGTGAAGAAGCTTGCAATATTGGATTGGCAAGCTACTTCTGTACACGAGAAGACTTGAAGGAAACGTTGGAGATGGTCACCAAATCCATTTTGACAAAAGGCCCTATCGCTGTACATCTGGCAAAGCAATCGGTCCATAACGGCTACGACTTAGACCTGAAATCCGCCCAATGGATCGAAAGGCTTTCCCTCTCCCTTCTCTTGGGCACAGAGGATAAGACAGAGGGGACCCAAGCCTTCATTGAAAAACGGCCTGCTCATTTCACAAACAAGTAACGGAGGGAAATGCAAATGAACTTTCTATTTAGCGAAGACACCATTGAACTAAAGGAACTGGTGAAAAAATTTGTACACGATGAGGTGGAGCCATTAGCCAACAAAGTCGAGGAGGATGATGCCATTCCCCCCCACCTGGTCGGGATGGCAAAGGACATGGGGCTTTTCGGATTAAGCATCCCCGAACAATATGGCGGTCTGGGGCTGGATATGGTGAGTAAATGCGCGATACTGGAGGAACTCGCAAAAACACACAATGGATTCACCACATTGATTTCATGCCATATCGGAATCGGTTCTGTCGGGATTGTGGAATTCGGGTCTGAAAAGCAAAAGCAAAAATACCTGCCTAAGATGGCAACCGGCGAGTGGATTGGCGCCTTCGCGTTAACGGAGCCTACTGCAGGCTCGAATGCAGCCAATCTTAAAACTACCGCTGTTCGTCAAGGTGATAAATACATTTTAAATGGATCCAAGCACTATATTACCAATGCACATGATGCACATGTATTTACGGTTATGGCCGTAACCGACCCTTCCATGGGCACGAAAGGAATCAGCTCCTTCATCGTTGAAAAGGGCCTACCCGGCTTTGAAATCGGCGCGCCCGAGAAGAAGCTGGGATTACGTGGCTCGAACTCCGCAGAGCTCTTTTTTGAAAACGTAGAAGTGCCTGCAGAAAATTTGCTGGGAGCTGAAGGGACAGGCTATATCAATGCACTCAAGATTCTGGCCAATGGGCGCGCCGGCATGGCTGCACGCTGCCTGGGCTCGTCTGACCGCTTATTGGAGCATTCCCTTCAGCATGCGACAGAGCGCCAGCAGTTCGACCAGCCTATCTTTAATTTCCAGGCGATTCAGCATATGCTGGCGAACATGGCGATGGAAATTGAGGCATTACGCGCTTTAACATACCGTGTTGCCTGGCAAGTGGACCAAGGTGAGCGTGTTGTAAAAGAAGCTGCAATGGTCAAATTATTCGGTTCGGAAGTCTACAATCGTGTCGCAGACATCGCACTTCAAATTCATGGGGGCCTTGGCTACATGAAGGACTATCCAATCGAACGCTATTTCCGTGACGCGCGCATTACACGCATTTACGAAGGGACTTCCGAAATCCAGCGCAATATCATCGCCTCGGAATTAAAACGCGACTATTTGAAGAAGGGTGTCCGTGTATGAGGGACGTATACATTGTCGACGCCGTTCGGACGCCTATTGGCAAGCTTGGAGGAAGTTTTAAAGATATAACAGCAGATCATCTGGCTGCCCATGTCATCGAAGGATTGCTAAACCGCATCGATGCACCGATTGCAGTCGATGAAGTGATTTTGGGGCAGGCCCGGCAAAGTTCCGATGCTGCCAACATAGCACGCGTCGCTGCATTAAGGGCAAAGATTCCCATCGAGGCAACTGCTTACACTGTGCACCGCCAATGCGGTTCTGGTTTACAGGCCATTAATAACGCCTGCCAGCAAATTGCACTGGGTTTAAACGATGTCATCATTGCAGGCGGGACAGAAAGCTTAAGCACGGCCCCCTACTACTTGCGCAATGCACGCTATGGATATGGCATAGGAAACGGCACTCTTTTCGATTCAAATACAGAAAGCCAATTCAACTCCCAGCCTCCAGAAATCTACGGGCACTTCAATATGGGGATGACTGCCGAAAATCTGGCCGAGCAGTTCGGCATCACGCGCGCAGAACAGGATACTTTCGCCCTTCGTAGCCAGCAATTCGCATTGGAGGCGATAGCTAAGGGGCGGTTTAATGATGAAATCATCCCCTACGAAATAAAAACGCAAAAAGGAACAGTCATAGTCGATACGGACGAGCACCCGAGGAAGACGACATTAGAAAAATTAAGCCGATTGCAGCCTGTCTTTAAAGAAGGCGGGACGGTGACTGCCGGCAGCTCCAGCGGGCGCAATGACGGTGCGTCAGTCGCACTTTTAATGAGCAAAGAGAAGCTGAAGGAATACAACCTGAAGCCAAAAGCAAAAATCATCGCCCAGGCTGTTGCCGGTGTCTCGCCTGAAATTATGGGTATCGGTCCTGTTCCTTCCACCCAAAAAGCACTCGCTCAGGCAAATTTGGCATTGGATGATATTGATGTCATTGAACTCAATGAAGCATTTGCAGCCCAAGCAATTGCCGTCATTCAGCAAGGCAAGTTCTCGCTGGAAAAGGTCAATGTAAATGGTGGTGCCATCGCACTTGGGCATCCAATCGGTGCGACCGGGGCCATCATCTTCACTAAGCTGATCCATGAGCTCGAACGGTCGGGGGGGCGTTATGGTATCGCTACACTCTGTATTGGCGGCGGACAAGGCATTACGACAATCGTTGAAAATTGCACCATTTAATATAGAGGAGGGTTACGATGCTGAATTTTGAATTTACGGATGAGCAAGAGCAATTCCGCAAAATATTACGTGACTTTGCAAAGGAAGAATTATTGCCGAATTATACAAAATGGGATCGGGAAGGCATAACGCCCCGCCACCTTTGGAGAAAATTCGGCGAGCTGGGTGTTACAGGTCTACGGATTCCCGAAGAATATGGGGGCGTAGGTGCGGACTGTGTCACAACGGGGATTGCTGCAGAAGAGGTTGGACGCGGCGACTTCAACCTGACATATGCCGTCATGCTGAACGGCCTGATTGGTGAAATTTTATCGCAGCATGCCAGTGATGAGTTAAAGCGGGAATGGCTGCCGCAAATCGCCAGCGGCAATAAAATTGTCGGCATTGCCATTACAGAGCCCTCTGCCGGTACGGACGCTGGTGGCATCCAGTCTACCGCTATTCGTGACGGAGATGATTTCATCTTGAACGGGGAAAAGTCCGGGATCAGTGTGGCTACATGTGGAGACGCCTTTATTGTTTTTGCCAAAACCGATCCGGCATTGGGTAATAGAGGCATAAGCGCCTTTTTAGTCCCTGCTACAACACCGGGCTTTGAAGCGAAAGGCTATGAGGACATGGGAAACATCCCAATCGGGCGCGGCTCCCTGTACATGCATGATTTACGCATTCCGGCAAGCAATCTGATCGGTCAGGAAAACCAGGGATTTGCCCAGGTGATGAATGGATTTGATTTAAGCCGCCTATTAATCGGCTTACAGTGTGTCGGTGCCGCCATGCAAAGCATCGATGAAACAATCGAGCACGTAAAAATCCGCCATTCATTCGGCAAGCCGCTTGCGACATACCAGGCCGTGTCCTTCCCTATCGTGACGCATTATACACAGCTTGAACTTATTAAGTGGCAAGCATATCGCGGCTTATGGCTGCGTGACCAAGGCAAGAAACATTCAAAGGAAGCGTCCAGTGTGAAATGGCTTGGGCCAAAATATAGCGTTGAAGCAATCCATGAATGCCTATTATTAAACGGCCACTACGCCTATACAAAAGAAATGCCTCTCGAACAGCGACTGCGTGATGTAATCGGCTTGGAGATCGGTGATGGTACGGCACAGGCAAACCAAATGGTCATTGCAAAGGATATTATCGGAAAAGAGTTCAAAACCTATCAACCACAAACAATTTAGGAGGAAAACAGATGTCATTTAAAAACGAGCAAGCCATCCTACAAAACCCTGCCGAGCTAACGGATATTTTATACCAAAAGAACGAGGGTATCGCGACGATTACAATCAACCGGCCACAAGTATACAATGCCTTCCGCGGGCAGACGGTCCAGCAATTGATCTGGGCATTTCGGGATGCCTGGGATGACAATGCAATCGGCGCTGTCATTTTAACAGGGGCCGGTGAAAAAGCGTTTTGCGTCGGAGGCGATCAAAAGGAAAAAGGCGAAGAAGGCGGCTATAACGCATCTGGAGGATTAGGCGGCGGCATCGGCTTGGAAATCGAAGCCCTGCATCAAGTAATCCGCAACATTCCAAAACCAGTAATCGCCGCTGTCAATGGATTTGCCATTGGCGGCGGGCACGTACTGCATGTCATTTGCGATTTAACGATTGCAGCTAACACAGCCAAATTCGGCCAAAGCGGCCCCAAAGTAGGCAGTTATGATGCCGGTTATGGCTCTGCCTATCTAGCCCGTATCGTGGGCGAGAAAAAAGCGCGGGAGATCTGGTACCTATGCGAGCAGTATACAGCGGAAGAATGCAAGGAGATGGGCCTTGTCAATAAAGTCGTCCCACAAGATGAATTGATGAATGCAGCATATGAGTGGGCGAGGAAAATTCTCGAAAAGAGCCCTACCGCAATCAAAATGCTGAAGTATTCCTTCAATGCCGACAGCGCGAATATCCAGGGCATCTCCCAGCTTGCCATGGGCAGCTTAGCCATGTTCTACAACACTCCTGAATCCAATGAAGGAAAGGAAGCTTTCTTAGAGAAGCGCCCGGTTGATTTCAATAAATTCCGCGTCTAAAACTGAAGGGGGAAAAGAAATGGGGACATTCAAAACTTTGTTGACACCGCAATATATTGAACAATACAGTTCAGTTTGGCCACAAAAAACAATTTTGGATTACTTACATGCTGCTGTTGCCGAGGCTCCTGATAAAGTAGCAATTATAGATAGAAAAAGTCGCTATACGTACAAAGAATTGAACCGGCTGGTCGACCGGGCTGCATTAGGCTTACAACAGTTGGGGGTTAAGAAAGGGGATGTTGTCTCACTCCAGTTGCCAAACTGGAATGAATTCATCATTCTTCACTATGCCATTACACGGATTGGCGCGATTACCAACCCGTTGATCCCCATCTACCGTGAGCGGGAAATCGGTTATATGGTGAATGCCGTGCAATCTAAAATCATCATTATTCCGGATACATTCCGGGATTTCGACTACGTAAAGATGATACAAGGCTTGCGCCCACAATGGCCATTTCTACAGGATGTTTTAGTCATAGGCGATCATGTGCCCGAAGGTATGAAGTCAATCGATGTCCTTCTCGGCACACCTTGGGAGGAGCAGTTCGATATAAGCAATCTAGATCAGATTGACATCCACCCTGATGATGTCACGGAAATCATTTTCACTTCCGGTACGACTGGCAACCCAAAAGGTGTGATGCATACCCACAACACACTCTGCGTTTCAACAAATTTCTGGATTGAGCATCTGCAGTTGACGAGTGAGGATGTGCTGTTTATGGCATCTACCTTTGCTCATCAAACAGGTTTTGGATACGGTGTACGCCTGCCGACACATTATGTCGGTACCGCCGTCTATCAGGATATTTGGAACGTGGAAGAGTTTCTGCAATTGATTCCGCAGGAGAAGATTACGTTTACAGCCGGCGCCACCCCATTTTTACAAGATACGGTGCAGGCACCTGGCTTGAAGGATGCGGATTTAACGACATTCCGTGCTTTTATAGCACTTGGGGCACCAATCCCTCGACCGCTTGTTCGCCAGGCACGCGAATATGTAAACTTCAATATTTTATCTGGTTGGGGACAGACGGAAAATGGACTCGTCACATTGACGAAGCTCACGGATTCAGAGGAGAAACTAGTAAATACAGATGGTGCACCCTTCCTAACGATGTCCGTTAAAGTTGTCGATGAGAATTTCAATGATGTACCGACGAATGAAGAAGGCAACTTGCTATGTAGGGGCCCCGCCCTATTTGTGGGCTATTTAAATCAAATGGAAGAGACCCAAAAGGAATTCCACGATGGCTGGTTCATCACAGGTGACAGAGCCATCATGGATGCAGATGGCTATATACGCATTTCGGGCCGCAATAAGGACATCATTATTCGAGGCGGAGAAAACATTCCGGTTGCCTATATGGAAAACATCCTCTATGAGCATCCTGATGTGTTTGCAGCGCAAATCGTGGCAATGCCTGACCCCCGCCTGCAGGAAAAGGCTTGTGCATTCATTTGTATGAAGCCCAATGCACAGCCGCTTACACTCCAGGATTTGCAGCAGTTTTTAACCAAAAAAGGGATTGCCAAGCCCTATTGGCCCGAGCACTTGGAAATAGTAGCAGACTTCCCGAGAACAGCGAGCGGGAAAATCCAAAAATTCAAGCTTCGTGAAATCATCTCTGAAAAAACGACAGACCAAAGGATGGTGTAGCATATGTCAGTCGCCTTTATAACGGGAGCAGGAAGCGGTATTGGCCGCCAAATCGCACTTACATTGGCAGGTAGAGGGTTTCAGATTGCTGTGACAGATGTAAATGATAGCAATGCAGCAGAAACCGTGGCACTAATTGAAGCACAAAACGGAACGGCTACCGCCTTCCATTGCGATGTGACAGAATTAACAAGCGTAGAACAGGCTGCTAGAGAAGTAAAAGAAAAATTCGGTAGCATTGACGTGCTTATAAACAATGCAGGCTGGGATAAAATTGAGCCATTTTTGAAAAGCGAACCTGCTACATGGGAGCGGATTATTAATATCAACTTAATGGGGCAGATTCACACTTGCAAAACAATCCTTCCCCTCATGATTGAACAAGGAAATGGCAAGGTAGTCAATATCGCTTCCGATTCCGGTCGAGTGGGCTCAAGCGGTGAAGCCGTCTATTCAGCGGCTAAAGGAGGCGTCATCGCCTTTACAAAAACGGTTGCACGCGAAATGGCGCGTCATAAGATTAATGTCAACTGCGTATCCCCTGGGCCAGCGGACACGCCTTTATTTAAAGAGATCAGCGAATACAATACAGGTATTGCTGAAGCGCTAACAAAGGCCATTCCATTCCGACGCCTGGCACAACCAGAGGATATTGCAAATGCCGTAGCATTTTTAGCAACGCCCGAGGCTGATTATATTACCGGACAAACACTTTCAGTGAATGGCGGCTTGGCCATGGTATAGAAATACGGGCTGTGCTGAAAGGAGAAACTTTCAGTGCAGTCCTATACTTGTATAGCCATCCACCCCATTTGTACAAAGGAGGAAATGCCAATGTCAACGATTACGCTAGTGACTGGTGCATCAGACCGTATAGGCCGTGCTATTGCTGCCACTCTAGCTGAGCAAGGGGCGACTATTGCCGTCCATTATCATTCAAACAAGGAGCAGGCAGAACAAACGGTGGAACAAATCAAATCGATTGGCGGGCAGGCAGAAGCCTTTCAAGCAGACCTCAGTTCATTTGAAGATGTCCAACAGTTAAAAGCAGCGATTGAACAATCATTAGGTACCGTCACATCCATCATCAACAATGCCGGATATACACAGCTCAAATCCTTCTTTGACTATTCTCCGTTAGAATGGCAAAAAGAGATTGATGTTTGTCTAAATGGGTTACTGCACCTGGCCTATGTATTTTTACCAACAATGAAAGAGCAGAAGCACGGTAAGCTCATCACAGTCATCGGTGATTCTGCCCGTACAGGCGACCGCAAGCTTATCGTTTCCGCTACAGCTCGCGGCGGTGTCATCAGCTTTATCAAATCCCTGGCACAAGAAGTGGGCCGTGACCAAATCCAATGCAATGTTATATCACTTGGACTAATCGACCAGGATGACCTGCAATTTTCGCCTGAAGTGAAAAGGCAGGTTGTAAAATCCTATCCCCTCCACCGCCTTGGAAAAGCGCAGGATGTTGCAGATGCCGTAGCCTTCTTAGCAAGTGACCGGTCCAACTGGATTACAGGGCAGATTATTTCCGTAAATGGCGGACATTCTACCCTCGGCTCTTAGCATGGAACAAAACAAACTTATCTAACATAAAACAGATGGAGAAAAGCGAGTCGCTTTTCTCCATCTGTTTTAAATTTCCTATCCATCTCTTTACTAAATGTCCACCAAACAAGCTGCTTCCTGCAAGGGACTGGTGAACCCTCGCCATAAAGATTTTCAGAAAGACCCGTTTCCTTAAGTGAAATTAACGAAAATGAACATTGCGATAAGTATCAATAGCCTATTAAATACCCGGCTTACTTGCTCAATGAAAAAAGGACTGCCACCAAAAGCCGGATTAATGACTTTTGGGACAGCCCTTCTACAATTTTATTAACGTCGTTCGTTGATGCCGCCTGTTTGGTCTGGATCGTCCTCTTTTGGCAGGTCAGCAACATTTGGGTCCTTTTCACCTGTCATCTCTTTCGTGACGGAAGGTGTTCCGGAAGTTTCCACTGCTGTCGGTCCTT
>JAZUQF010000087.1:0-16433 GCA_045605545.1 Lysinibacillus sp. | reverse complement strand
ATTAAAGCATAGCTGGTTTTCAAACAATACCTCGATATCGTCCCCTTCATTCGCCCGGATGACAAGCGGCTCCACAAGGTCCACCGGCATGAAGGGGTTGAGCTCTACTTTCTTTTTAATGATTTCTTCGTTTTCCTTCAGTACATACATTCTTCCATTCGGGTTATGGTCACCGAAACGCTTGACCACAATCCGGATGGGGATGGCTACTATATGATACTTTCTAAGCATGGTGACCAGCTCTTATATCGGGAATCTCTCTTCCCTCTTCTTCAACATAGAAGACTTCGATATCGTCTATATGCACACGGAATACTTCTCCGTCGAGCTCCGTTACGTTCGTCACCTCGGCATTGATGACTATATAGTCACTGATGACTTCTTCAATTGTTCCGATGATCAGGAAAGGAAAGGCGGGAATGAGCAGTAGCGCCCTTTTCCCAACACTATTCCTGAAATGAAGTGAAACTACCGCTTCCCTGATGGCATTGATGTCTCTCCCGATCATTCCGAACTCCTGCTTTGATTTATCCTGCATTGATTTTCACCCTTTCTACAGCTTCTTTTAAATTAGTGGAATGACACGATTCGGATCAAATGGCGTACAGACAGAAATATGCTCCATCGGGAAGCTTAACGGTGTTGGAAATTTGAAAAATGGTGCATTGTGCATTTTGATGATGACCGGATCCAGGGTGATGAAGCCGTTCGTCACTTCTGCAACCTCGCCTGTGAAGATTGGACGGAATGTCTGGCCCAATATATTCAATTGCTTGCTTTCCATCACGAGCAATATCGTCTGACCAATCATCTCCAGAAACACTTCGTTTTCCGGAATGATATCATTAATAATATCCCGCACTCTCTTTCACCTCCTTTCACTTGTAGAATCTCTATAGTTTATGAGGATTTTCCTTTTGGAGGTAATTCATTATCCTATAAAGAAAAAAAAGAGCCATCCATATCGGACGGCTTTCATTCAGTATTTTTAGGACGGATCCATTTTGATATGAGTTTTTGAAGGGAGGAAATATATCTCGTCTGCTTCATATAGGTTATCTTTGAGAGAGGGATGGGCATTTTCTCTTTCTTCCCCAGGGTAAGGACCCCTTTTTTTACATCCAGCACTTTCCCCTTCACCGGCTCTCCTGCATAAACTGTCAGGAAGGTACCCTGCCACGACTTCAGATTCGTTTCAAGGTATTCTTCATAAAATTGCTGACGCAACACTTCCTTCCCTGAAACAGTCTCCCCAAAATTCGTCAACAACTTCCTTCTCAGCTCCTGGTCGATGATGACATGCTGGTGGGTACCGGGAACATCCGGCAGTCCGAATGGCGATTTTGCGGAATGGATGGCGGTATAAGGAATCCAGATACGGGTGAAGAGCGTTTTCAACATCACAAAATTCCTCCCGATGACATTCACTTTTCCGACTGTATGCAGTACTTCCTCCCCGTTTCGAGAGTACACTTCCACCAGTTGATTTTTCTTCGATTTAAAAAACTTCAGCAACACCATCTGCTGCTTCGAATTCGGGATTTTTTGCCCCAGGTTTTGCAGGTTCATGCCATGGATCGTTTCCTGGAGCATTTTCAGTTCATGTAGCGGCAGAGAGCTTGCCGGAGAGGTATAGCCATCCCCCTCCTTTAGCTCCGGATATTTCTTATCATAGATGTCGGTCATGGTTCATTACTTCCTTCCAGGAGGAACCCTTCACATTCAGTAGTACATATACTGCAGAAAGGAGTTGAATTTGATGAGCGTATTATTACTGGTCATTTTGTTGAGCTACTTTTTTGTCGGTTCCTTATCCTATTCTTTTTTATACAGGCTGAAAGATTTGATCAGCTATCATCTGGGCATGAACATCGCCATGACAGCGAGCAGTGTAATGGGCATTGCTGTAGGCACGATACTCGGCTATGCCTTCCCTGCCCACTATACCGCCATCACCATCATTGCGACTATTGTCGCCATATTGATTGGAGCCCTTTTCGGCTCCCTCGTCGACTACCAAACTTTACTAACTGGTATATCAAGCGGCATCATGGCCGGCGTCATGGGGCCGATGATCGGCGTCGTTGCCGATTTGGGACTCATTACATTCTGTACGATACTGGTCTATGCATCATTTGCACTTCTCTGCTTTTCCATCCGCTCCTGAGAAGTCAGGACAGGGGATTCACATACGTCAGCACGGAAACGACCAACATGATCAACAGCATCAAACAAAAGTCCACCTTCATCAGTTTTTCCGTTTCATCCGCTTTGTCACGCTTTAACTTCATACGGATGATGGATGCCAGCACAATGACCGCGATTACCAGCCCTGTTTTCAACAGCAGAAGGTAGCCCCAATCCGAAAACAGGGCGTCGATGCTCGGGAGGAACATGATGGTCGTAAAGATACCTGTCACCGACAGAACAATCATGCTGATGAAGGCCATCCTGGAGAACTGCGGGATGAACTGGCGAACATACATGCCCTGTCTTCTCCAAAAGAGGACGATGAAGGTCAGCCCCGCTGCCCATACAGCTGCCGCCAAAAGATGAATGCTGTTTGTCACTACTAATACACTTGACGGTTCAAATTCAAGGGAATGTCCGTTCAGGCTTTTGCTTACTACAAGGGCAATGAGCCATATACGGTCAAACCACCTGTTCTTGAAGAGGAACACCAGACCGGCCAGCGAGAGAAAGAGTGAAAATAGCCATACGGCACCAAATGTCGTATCGAACGGAAAATCTGCTCCAAATGCCAATCCATTTGCGGAGAAAACCGTTAATTGAAGCAGGAGCATGGACAGCAGGCCGACCAGATGAAGCATCTGGAAGCTGGTTCCCCACAGCGCGTACTTCCTTACAATCCCACCATCATACCTTTGCACAACCTCCCACCAAAATACCCAGCCAATGACTAGCACCAGTCCTGCATAATAAATGGCTCGCATGACATAAATGATCCACTCCGCCGGCTGCACACTGCTTGTCACTACATCTGTTTCCACTGGAGGTGGCGTTTCTTTGACCAATCCATCTTCCACATCTACCGGAATAGGCTCCTCCTGGCCCTGCTTCGGTTCTTCGATTGGAGATGGATTGCCTTTTGCTACCTGAAATGAAAAGGAGCCTCGGACGGGATGCCCGTCATTGGAAGAAATCACATAGTACTCCACTGTATATTTGCCGCCTGCTAGAGATGGGAGCCGGCCACTTACTGCTTTTCGATCAGCGGTCAAAGGCCCTTTTTCCACCGCCACTTCCTTAAGACCCTCATCGAAAACCTTGATGGAAAAATCATCTTCAACTCCACTGTTGAATGTAATTTTCACTTCTTCAGGGGACTGCTCAAATAGACTGCCGGGCGCTGGATATTCCTCTATGACATATGAGTGCCCCCACACATTCCCGACACCCAGAAAAAAAAGAGCAATCATGACAAAGGTAAAAAGCACGCTTCTTTGAATAGGCATACCCCTCTCTATGAGTTTGCTATTATCCTATTCAAAATAATGAAGGCAAGCTGGTTTAAACACCCTGTCTGATGCTCTTTTCAACTAGTACAACATAGCAAGCCTGGTGTTTTTACCAGTCAAGGCTGTGTTTTTCATGATGTTTCTGACAACGGCAATCGTGATGATGGTCCTTTTTATGATGCTTGCGCCAATCATGGTCGTCATGTTCATCTTTTCTATAATCCTTCCACCATTCATGCCTGTCATCATGCTTGCGGCAGTGGCAGTCTTCGTGGCCGTGCCTATCGTCGTGCTTCCAACAATCGCAGGCGTCATGATGCTTCCGGTGGCAATCTTCGTGTCTGTGCCTATCGTCGTGCTACCAACAATCACAGGCGTCATGATGCTTCCGGTGGCAGTCTTCATGTCTGTGCCTATCGTCGTGCTTCCAACAATCACAGCCGTCATGATGCTTCCGGTGGCAATGTTCATGGCCATGTTTATCGTCATGCTTCCAACAGTCACAGCCGTCATGATGCTCATTAAAATCAAATTTGCTAGCGCAGTGCTTTAGCAAATCGTAATCGGGCCTGCAATCTTTAGATAGCCAATCAATCGAAACAATCTTATCCTTTAAGAATGTCACAATATGATCATGTGCGTCCTTCATATCCACGTAATCTATTCCTACATGGTCGGTTTTGCCTCTTTTACGGGAGCCGTCCATCGTTTTCATCTCTAATTCACAAGCCTTGCGAGACAATAGTTTGTAATTCAGATTGTCTGTCAAACCTGCAAAATTTGGATCGAAGAAATCTCTGCAATGGCAATGAAGAGGCGTCTTATTTCTTCTTCTAGACCGTCTTTCACAGCTACAGCCTCTCTTATTCACACTTGATTGTCTATTATCCACGCTATACCTCCTTTCTATATTAATATTGTAATTTATGCACAATCCCTTTCTAGTAAAAGGCGAAAACACATGCCCCCCCTATCAATTTCATTTTTATTTCTATATCATTTGGACAAAACTCTATTTTCAGCCCGGCTCCATATTTTTCGAAATGTAGGAGAATGGCAGAGACTTCATTTTGAGCCGCCTGGGCCGGTTTGTATATTAAATATTAATGTATCATTCGCCCGCCCTGGGAAAATAGGTGAATGAAGCAACCTCCTGAGCTACCAAATGATTAGAGGATTTTATGTACATTTGAAGAATAAACAAATCTATAACAACACTACCGTAAAAAAAGGTGGGCGGACAGGATGATGAGGTTTTATTATGCATTGGTTGCGATACTGGTTGCCGCCATCATCGGCTATGGCTACTGGGATTATCAGAACAACCGGATAGAAGGCACCTCCGAGGACGGCATGTGGGAGGCAGTTTATAAAAATCATAAACAAGGCGGTCTATCCTCGGGATGGATTGCCTCGGTCGAACAAACGAATGAAAAGGAAGTGACAGTGAAGCAGCTCGAGTTTTTGGAAGAGGGCCGCATTGTGGTGACCAGAACGGAATTTCAAGAATTTGTGGATATCGACGGAGCGGAATATACGCTGCACCCCTTTTCCTCCCCCCATCTATATTTAGGAGATGCACCAAAGGAGAACCTGTCCTATGAGGTCCGCATCGTATGGGAGGATGACAGCGGGAAGATGCATACTGACAGCATTAAGCTCGACTAGGAGATTTCCAGACAGGCTTCTACAAAGTCATTTGCATTTCTCAAAGGCACTGTCAATATCCTAGAAATGGCATGCTGTAAACAACTCTTTGATTAGAGGACTCTCTCATTTTCTCCACATTCCTATTTAGAGGTGGTTGCATGAAATTCTTGCTAGGTTTATATATCAGTATGGCTGCTATTGTATTTGTGAATTTAAGCAGTGAATTCATCTTAGATGGTCGTTATTCCGGAATTGCCAGCTGGTTGATCGTCATGTTATTCCTACTGGGGACTGTCTTTTTTGCAAACGCCAGATTTTATTTGAACAAGAGTAAAAAGTGAATCATTGAAATGGAAGTGCCGGTGGGCTTGTATAGCGTCTTTCGTTATGCGAACCTACCGGAAAGCTAAAAAGGACCATCCTCCTTGCCTCATACGGAGCAGAAATCATGCCCCACCGTACCATCCGGAGCGTCGGTTAATATCCATTCCTCATCTTGTCAAAAAGTGTCATAGTGCCTCTTCTGGATTCCTGTATCCACTTGCTTCCTCATCACTCTAAAGTGTATTCCTTTCACTACCGCAAGCCGAAAAGCCTACTCATAATCCCTACTCTGAATTTCTACTATAGCTCCGGAGTTTTCGTATCTAGTTTCTGGAGTCAACTGTAAAAGCCCTTCGTTTCCTCTCCTACTATATCCTTATCACCCTAAATAGATTTATTATATCCCCCCTCTTTTCAAACCTAGATGGTAATTTGACACAAGTAACAACTCTTTGATAATATTAGGTTGTTGCTGTGCATGACAAATAAACCAAATATTAATTACATAGGTGAGATTTTCAGTAAAGTTTAATATTTCATAAGGAGTTTGGATTATGTCAAAGTTTAAAACGTTAGGTATTACTCTAGGGATTTCAGCTTCACTTCTATTGGCTGCATGCGGTGGCGATGAAGGCGGCAACGATTCATCGGGAGAGCCAGCAAGCATCGGGGAACAGGTTGACTATAAAATCATCGCGACTGAACCAGGAGCCGGTTTAACGGGCCTCTCCCACGATACATTGGAAGAGTATGAAAATCTGGAGGGCTGGACATTGGAGGAAAGCTCTACACCGGGGATGCTGGGTTCATTGGAACAGGCAATTCGTAATGAAGAGCCGATTATCGTTACTGGATGGAAACCACACTGGAAATTCTCAGCTTACGACCTGAAGATTCTTGAAGATCCAAAAGGGACATTGGGCGGTGAAGAAAATATCAACACGCTTGCAAGAAAGGGCTTAGAGCAGGATTTGCCTGATGTATATACTGTGCTCGACCGTTTCTATTGGGAGCCGGAAGATATGGAGAAGGTAATGCTCGATGCACAGGAGATTGATTTTGAGGATGCAGCCGCACAGTGGATTGAAGAAAATCAGGATAAAGTCAATGAATGGACGGATGGAATCGCAAAAGCTGACGGGACGGAAGTGAAGCTAATTTCCACACCTTGGGATTCAGAGCGCGCTTCAAGCAGTGTCCTGAAGGCCGTACTGGAGCAATTCGGCTATCAGGTGACGGTCACACCCGTAGACCCCGCCATCATGTTCCAGGCCATTGCCACTGGTGAAGGAGATGCAACGGTAGCGCCATGGCTGCCGACAACCCATCAGGCGTTCTATGAGAAGCATAAGGAGGATATCGTCGATTTGGGTGAAAACTTAGAAGGCACGCAAAACGGCTTTGTCGTCCCAGCCTATATGGACATCGATTCAATCGAGGATTTGCAGCCGAAAGAATAAAGCTACGTTAAAAATGATGGATTGTCAGAATCCACACGCTTCACGGTGGGCGTCTGACAATCCATTCTCCATAGCCTTTTTCGATTTCAACCCCAACCTTGAATGACCAGAAGAGAGTTTATAACAATGATTCAGTACTATGCCACTGATTTTCCCCTTCATCATAAGAGTGTCTTTCGTGTTCGGAAAAGCTGTGTTTTGCCCCCCCAATTGGGCAATTCGCCTGTACAGACCTATATCCAAAAACGGGTTGCAGCAGGTATAAAGAGAGGGAGAAGGATACAAGGTTCATGAGCCGAACCACGACAACTTCCCCTGCTCACAGCCCTTATATTATCCTAAACTATGTTTTAATTTTCTTCCTAGGGAGAAATAGATAGTGTAGGATGTATTTTATTTGAGAGGAGACTATTGTGAAAGAAAGCAGCTTAAAAAATATCGTATTTTTAACATCAAGTATTTTTATATTACTATGTATCATTTTGGGGATTGTATCCCCTTCCACATTTGAAAGAGTCGCCACACAGCTCTTTTCCTTCACAACCGATTATTTCGGCTGGTTTTATCTATTATCCATCTTTACCATTGTTGTATTTCTAATCGCCCTGGCCTTTTCGAAATACGGCAGTATTCGACTAGGCGGGAAGGATGCACGACCCGAATTCAAATTCCTTTCGTGGATTGCCATGCTGTTTTCCGCTGGCTTGGGAATCGCCCTCGTCTTTTGGGGTGTGGCCGAACCGATGAGCCATTTCTTCGACACACCGTTTAACGATGTGGAAGCATTGACGCCTGAGGCAGCCCGGCTAGCAATGGGTTATTCCTTCTTTCACTGGGGAATCAGCCAATGGTCCGTTTACGCCATCATGGGGCTGGTCATGGCCTTCATGCAATTTAACAAAAAGAAAGATTTATTGATATCTACAGCATTAGAACCCGTTACAGGTACAAATAGAGCGTTAAAAAACACAATCGATATTCTGGCGGTCATCGCGACTGTCATGGGTGTAGCGACTTCAATCGGGCTGGGTGTCCTGCAGACGAACGGCGGATTGAATGCCGTCTTCGGCACTCCCATCTCTGTATGGGTGCAGCTGATCATCATCGCCGTCATGTTTGTCGGCTATATGCTATCCTCCACGACGGGACTGCATACAGGAATCCGCATCTTGAGCACCGTCAACATGTCTCTGGCCATGTTGCTATTGCTATTTGTTTTTGTAACAGGTCCTACTGTCTTCATTCTCGAAACCTTCACATTGGCGCTTGGCGACTATATCACGCATTTCATCGAATACAGCCTCCGTCTTCAGCCTTATGTAGACGGTACGTGGGTGAAGGATTGGACGATTTTCTACTGGGCATGGGCAGTTGCCTGGTCACCATTCGTCGGGGCCTTTGTAGCACGCGTCTCGAAAGGACGCACCATTCGGGAATTCATTGTAGGCGTCCTGATCATCCCGCCAATCATCTCCTGCTTCTGGATTGCTACATTTGGAGGGTCCGCCATCTACTTCGATTTAAATGCCGGAACAAATATAGCAGAAGCGGTAAATACAGATTTGACCGTCGCATTATTCCAAATGCTCGAACAGCTGCCATTGACGATGGTGGCGTCGATTATCGGGATACTGCTCATTTTCACCTTCCTCATCACCTCGGCTGATTCGGCAACGTATATGATGGCAAGCATGACTTCTAACGGCGCTCTGAATCCGCGCAACAGAGTGAAAATGGTATGGGGTGTATTGATGGCTGCCATTTCCAGCGTCCTTCTATTCACAGGTGGATTGAACGCCCTGCAGACAGCCTCGCTTATTTCGGCACTGCCATTCACCATCGTCGTACTATTGCTGATTGTCTCATTCGTAAAGATGCTCAAGCATGAAATGGTGCCGATTTCAAAAAGGGATATTAAACGATTGAAAAAAATGAGAGAATATATCGAGAACGAAAAAAAATAACCATACACAAACGGACAAAACCGCGGGGGAGCCATCATTCAGGCTCAGCCGCGGTTGTTTCGTTGCAGACAGCCTCTAAAACATGGGTGTTTGCAAGTACACTTTTTAATCATGAAGTTGATTGACCATTAGTCATTTTCATGACTAAATGCCTCTACTATAAAAAATAACAAGCGCCGTCTCAAAATACTTTCAGATGTCCCCTTAGCTGTTTCATCACCCATGAATACTATTATGCCTGCTTACTACAAGCTCATAGAATAGATTGAATGCTTCCCCTTCGCTATCGGCTTCTTGAATGATGTAATGACCGCCCCGCTCCTTTGTTTTATACACCTTCCATTTGCCCTGGTCATATGCACACCCCATGACGAGCGGTTCATCTGTCACGCTGTCGAGCACTATGATGTATTCCCCTATATCCAGCTTTTCAGTTTCGTATTTTTCCAGAAACTCTTGTTTCGTCATTTGACGTTCCTCCTACTAATGATGCTCTCTAGTTTCTATAGGATTTGAGGGTGTGAAGATTCGTTCCACTCCGTCCAACGACACTCGCCTAGCTTTATCTTTTTTGTCTCGTCTGCTACTCAATCTTCGAAATTTTCCATACGTCATTTACTTTTTGAAACTCCACTGTAATAAATGGGATGTCCCAGCCTTTAATGTGCATACGCGCATGGTTATAATCGATGGAGGCCGTGACATGCTGGAGCATCTCCTCGAACTTCTGTTCATGATATGTCAAATCATATGGCCATTGGATGGCAAACTCCTCTAGGGCCAATGCGTTGACCACAGGTGCTGTACTACCATCCGGCTCCTTTGTAAATAAGTAGGTTTTCAACACCATTTCCGGGGAGATACCAGCCAAATAACGCTCTTCTCCTGTTTCCAGATAGCTGGCCACTTTCTCTCTTTCATCCGTTACACTGGAAGATATGCCCGTATCCAACGAAGAAGGCTCCTCTTTTGTCAATAACATAAAGCTCCCTGCAAACACGAAGATGCCGAATAGAAAAGAAGCGGCCAGTGGCATCAAGCGGACGTTACGCTTATTTTTCTTTTTTTGCAATACGCCCTGTTTGATGCGTTGCCTTTGAGCAGGTGAAATCGGCGTCTGATCTTCCAGACGTTTTTTAAATTCATTCATTCAAAAACACCTCCCACTGCGGGTCATCCAGATAGCCCCTTAGTTCATCCCTTGCTCTTTTCAGCCGTGACCTTACCGTGCTTTCGTTCAGCCCGAGTAATCCTGCAATCTGTACAGTTGAAAGCTCCTCGAAATAATACAAAATGATTGCTTCGCGGTATTTATCATCCAGTCTCATCAACGCTTCCAACAAGGTCGTTTTTTCGGTGTGAAGAACGACCTCCTGCTCGGCGCTCTTCACATATCTGAAGGGTAAAAACAGCTGCCTCCGTTTCTTCTTACGTAAATGGTCATGGCAACGATTGATGACGATCTTCCTTACATAATTCTTGACCGAAGCCTCCCCTTTGTATTGTGCCGCTTTTTCATACAATGCAATGAAGCTTTCCTGTACAATATCCTCCGCCGCCTCCCAGCTTTGCACGTAAAAATAGGCAAGTCGGAGCAGATGCTCGGTATGGCGCTCCATCGCTTCATATAGCTGTTCTTCTCGCATCCCATCACCTCATCTTCACGCTATAGACGTTAAAAAACGGAAATCGTTGCAAATTTACCTAAAAATAAAATCCTGAAGCAAAACGACATGCCTCAGGATTGGAGGATATATTAATACATTTCAAAACGGGCTGATTCAAAGATGCTCTTCAACTTCACTTTCAAGTTGAATATGATAATCGATATGTAAAAAGGACAGCCCGAACAAAGTCATATCATGTGTAGCTTTAAGCATGCCTTGGTCTTCTTTTATAATGAAGTATTCATGCAACGGCAGCTGCAGGACATAGTTTCCCACTGCTAAATAAGTACCCGCATCACCCGGTGCGTCGCTTGTTAAATATAGACTTTCATCCACTGTGGAAAGCTGCAGTATGCCGTGCATCGTCGACATCGGGAGTGGGAGCGCGATATTCATATAGCAGCGACCATCTTTCTCGTGCTGTGAATAGATGGCTTTGAAAACCGGCTGGCCTTCAATTGTCCGCTGCCAAACACGAGGGTTTTCACGTCCATCAAGAGTTTCATCGATTTTCAATATTTGTCCGTCCATGACGACGGGTTTTGAGGAATACGGCAGATTCAATTGTCCAATCCGGCGGCTGATGAACTGATAGACAAAGGCAACCGGTTTAAACCAGGCAGCCCATTTCACCGACGCTTTCAACTGAAATTGTGCCGTACGCTCATAAAAATCACTGATTAAAGCCGGCATCTTGCCTTTATCAATAAAATCGCCCATATCATCAACCAATCCCGCATGGGGCTGGGTAGAAGCCGGCAGTTGCCCGCGGATTCGACTGACAGGAAACGAATGATCTGTATGCTTCATCGGAGGGATATACAGGCTCCATGCCAGGACAATCACCCCGCCGAAAAGCAGGCAGTTCAACACCCCATGGAAGGCCAGCATGTCAGGAATGTCGACAAGAATCATGCCTGTCAGGTTACTGAATGCATAGAGTAGCGACCAAATGATTGTGAAGCACAATGTTGAAAATGCTACTCGAATCAAAAGGCCCACGGTGCGCGGCATCTTCCATTTCATCACAAGGTAGCTGATACCGAAAATCGCCACAACGTATAAGCTGACCGATGCCATTTCTATGACTCTCGAAAAAGTAATGCCCACTGCCACCAGCATCGGCCCGGCAGCAATGACTATACAGCAAAGACGGTAGAAGTGCGTCATATGCAGGCGCCCGATCAACCCGACCGAAATGCACAGCAAAAAGGCGGAGTAATGAAAATGAATGGCCGTCAACCATGTAATAAGGGGACTGAAGCCTGTATCAAGCTGCAGGTGGAACGCCAGAAACCAAACGCCGCCCATCACAATGTAAATCAGCCCGATATCAATCATCGTTTCAGCCGTATTGACGAAGCCCCGCTTTAAAAACCGATGAGCTCCCTGCCATGCGCCAATAAGCGTGCTTATTAAATAAATGGCAACACACAGCGCGATGATGAGCCTGTTTTCAGAAAAGAACAGGGCTGTAACAGCCAGTTGTCCACCGCCGATTATGACCTTCTGCCAGGCCTTCAACCCCACAAGTTGCTCCAGCACGATTGGAACAAACAGCAATTGGGCCAGCGTCAGGTAGTAATACATCGAAGTCGGCTGATGGAAAATCATCAAAAACAACATGCAGGCAATACCTGTCACCGTTAATGGCCTACGGAGTACTTGGCGTAAACTGCCCAGCATACATCATCATCCTTCCTACCATGTCATTGAAGATGGAGACATGGATGGTATACACTTCAAGCTCATCATCATAGCCCTCTGTCACAACGACACGGCCCGTCAAAAGAGCTGGCAATGAAAGCTCCTTCTTCCCCAGCACCAGCCGTTGCTGTTGGGAGCGAATCATCAAAAAGCCGTCCTTCGTTACATCAAACTGCAAGTCAGAATAAAATAATGACGGGTCACCCAAATAATCCTTTACAATCCGCCTGTCTAAATCAACCGTCATTTTCGCATTAAATTGGCGGGTCGCATTTGGAAAGTAAAATGTTCTCTCCCAATATACTTCAGCCTGTTGCTCCTCATTGATGCGAGATACATTCGAAATCGTGAACGGCACCATTTTTCCGCTTTCCGGAAACAGGAAACGATTTTTCGTAAACAATGCATACATGCCCCGTAAATATGCCGGGCCAGACCGTATGACCTGCATCGTCCCTGCCGCATGGAACGGTTCATGTAATGGCAGGAGGTATCTTTCCTGCAGCTTCGGATGCAGGCGCTGAAAATCCTCCGCCAATAATGTTTCATAAATCATCTCAAGAACCTCACTTCCGTTTGCAGCTTCTCGCTGTAGGTAGTTGCCGAGTCAACAGTAGGGCGACAATCGATAAGAACCATAAAGCCAGATTGAAGGTTATGACATTGAATGGTGCTGTCGCCGTTTGAGGGGAAGCGACCACCGCCATCACCGTTAAAATGGGAAACAACACCACCTGGGCCTTCAGTAGATACTTCTGTAGCTTGGGAACAAGAAAAAGCAATCCAATCATCATTTCCGCTATCCCAATCCATATAATCAACGTGGAGGCTTGGTGGACTGACAGCGGCGAAAGGTTTGCCAGCATCTGGGCTTCCAACGGGTGCTGTCCAATGACTTTGGGGACCAGCCCCTGATACAGCCACACAATGCTGAATAATATACAAATAAAATAATAGCTAAAAAAACGTCGGTATTGTGTATCTGGCCTTTCCCCCGTCTGTAGCCACCTGGCCAGTACATCAAAGCTGAGCGCCGTCGCCCATCCCATCAGTGGCCGAAAAAGCCTGTCGAACAATTGCCCCGCAAACCCGAAGCGGACATCGTAATCATACTGCGTCAAAAACGTGACACGTCCGCCGTTCGGAATGTACTGCCAATAGCCCCGCCCTTCCTTGATTGGGGAAATGAGCTGCGGTGTGCCAAAATGAAGGGAAGAGGTTTTGACACCACTGTTTTTTTCATGCGTTCCTTTACTTTCACCCCACCCCGAAACCTCAAGACCTGGCATGACCTTTGTTGTATAGGTGAATGTCTGCGGTGCCTGTTCATGTTCCTTTTCATTGTATGTAATGGTTGTAAAGCGCAAATCCCATTGCTCATGCAAATCCGGTTGCTGCGTATGCTGCCAGACATCATCAATGGTGCTATCAATATCGATTTCTACGTAAATAGGTTTCTTCTTCATTGTTTCATCCCCTTTCTACTTGAATTCCATCTACCTATCCCTATATTTTCACTTGTTCCTTATTCTATAAAGCCAAACCTGTTTTTTATCCTGGTGGACAATCAAAATATCCTTTCAAAAGCTGATTGACATCCAATATTTTCATTATATCACCCATCCCGATTTGTCTGGAAGAAGTTCCACAGCCTCCCGAAAAAATAAATTACATGCTTCACCCTTCTTCTTAAACAAGAAAACCTTGAAAGGCCCGGTGCCATTCAAGGTAAATACAAACCGTATTATTATATAAAAAGAAATTTATCCAAAACTGTTTTTTATCCCATTTTTCACTGGCTACTCCCGTTCGATTGTGCCTACATAATCATCAGAAATTATGAATCATATCAATCATTCTTCCATCCACCAACAAAGAAAATGGCTACATCCAAAAGGACTTCCTACAAAACAATTCAGCCTGCTGCAAATTGGAAAAAAGCAATATGTACGATTTGAAAAATAAATCCTTTTCTTTTTGAAGTTTCTACCAAACAACAAGGCTGTCCACAAAAGTCATTTTTATTATCCAATTCTTCTGCAATAATAGTTAACCCTTCATCCTCTCGTACATCATTGAAGAAGCTGGACCCGTCGTGTTGAAAGAATCCAATATTGTTCACATATTAATGACATTCCCTTCACTATTTCTTTCTTCAGAATGATTTTTTCATTCACCATTTTAGAAGAGCCCATTGGTTTATGTCTGTAGCCCGCACCTAAAAAGAGACCAGCGATTCTAAAGCAGCCAAATTGAATAACCCCATTCACTACTGTCTTCTTCATGGGAAATATATTTCCCCATTTATTTTCTTTTACCAAACCCTCTTTCCCCTTACTTCTTTTTCTCACAGCAATTCTATTATTTCATTCCACTGCCGTAGATATCGCATCTCCTTGCCCAACACTTCAGCTTGCCGATTCATATAATAACTATGGATTAAACACTAAGTATTGGAATGATGAAGATGAATGAAGAAAAATTCAGCGCCTGGCTTGTAGCCATTGGAACAGTACTATCCGCAATTGCCAATACTCCTTCTTCTGTTTTATCCGATTCCGTACAGGAGGACCTGGACTTAGTCGGTAGCGTCCTGCAGGCAGTAGGCAGCGGCATCATTCCAGCGGACGCGGAATATCGGGAGCAAGTCGGGGGCAGAATCGAAGCGTTGGGAGACATCGTGACAATCCAATCCCTTTTTGTGGAGGATGAGCGGACGAGTGGACTTTTGAATGCCCAGGGAAACCTAATCCAGGCTGTCGGTACAGGACTCGCCCTCAATCTTGAAGACAATCAAACGGTGAATGAAGCCTTGAACACCATCGGGGATGTGCTGCAAATGATTGGCAATATCTATATTGCCTTTTCGACTAAATACCCCCCGGATAGTAAAAAAGCGCAGGAACTCAATACAGTCGGCGGCTGGATAGAGGCTACCGGTGCCGTCCTTTCCGCACTGACGGTGGATAGTTAGTGTAACGACCATCCACCCTCCTTGCGCGCTTTGCTACTGTGCGGACAAGCTTCACGGACCCTGCCTGCTCCAGCATTTCAACATTGTAGGGATAAGTGCTTCGGGGAAGTGTTTTCATGGGAAGGTCTTGGGTAAGCTAAAGAGAGAGAGGAGAGGATGAATGTATGCCTAGAAAACTGATTGCTGCTATTAAAGAACACGCGCTTGCACTGGACGGTGAAAGCTTGGACAAGCTGATTGAGGCGGTCGGCAATGCACGGATCGTCTTAATCGGAGAAGCGTCCCACGGTACATCGGAGTTCTACACAATCCGCGCTGAGCTTTCCAAGAGGCTGATTGCTGAAAAAGGGTTCAATGTCATTGCAGTGGAGGGTGATTGGCCTTCCGCCCAGGCAGTAAACCGCTACGTAAAAGGCTATGGACAGGAAGGGCAGTCGGCAAGGAATGTCCTGATGAAATCCTTTAACCGGTGGCCGACCTGGATGTGGGCAAACGAAGAGGTGGCGCAATTTACGGAATGGCTGAAGGAGAAAAATGCAACATTGGAAAAAAAGGTGGGCTTTTACGGCATCGATCTATACAGCCTGTACGAATCCATCGATGAAGTGCTGCATTTTTTGTCCGAAAATCCACAATACAATGTAGACTTGGAGCATGCAAAAAAGGCGTTCACCTGCTTCGAACCTTATAATAGAATGCCGGAGCACTATGCCCTTTCCGCCGCCCAGTTTACGGAGGAATGCATCAGCGAAGTATCCAGCCTGTTGCAATCGTTGCGGAGCCATGAAGAACAGTATCCGGACGAGCATGAGGAAGATTTGAATGTCATCATGAATGCACTCGTCACCAAAAATGCGGAAGCCTATTACCGGGAAATGATGCAGGATGCCATCTCTTGGAATACACGGGACCGACATATGGTCGAAGCGGTGAATGAATTGGCCAAGTACCACGGAGACGAAGCCAAAATCATCATTTGGGAACACAATACCCATATCGGCGATGCCTCCGAAACGGATATGAAAAATGACCAGATGATCAACGTCGGCCAGCTCATCAGGGAACAATACGGCAAAGATGATACATTCGCCATCGGGTTCGGTACGTATGAAGGGACCGTCATTGCTGCAGACAGCTGGGGAGAGCCGTTGCAGGTGATTGATGTCCCCCCTGCAAAGCTCAGCACATGGGAAGGACAGCTCCATGCG
>JAZUQF010000086.1:0-5202 GCA_045605545.1 Lysinibacillus sp. | reverse complement strand
GTAGTCCCGATCCCCGAAAACGACCAGCACCGGCTGGGTGATGAGCCCGACCTCTCCTGTGCCTTTTCCTGCCGCATGGTCGGTCGTGCCAATATTGAATGTATTGAGGGAATGGTAGACATCCGGCAGATTCCGTTGCGTCAGCATATCCTCCACATACTCGTCATACTTTGCCTCGTCCGGCTGGTAATGCGTATAAATGGACGCATTCCACACCGCTTTCAGGCCTTCCTTATTCCGCGTATCATACAGACCCTGCATCGCCTTTGTCTTCGACTCGTCCTGTTCCACCTCTTCCACCGTTGTCAGCCGGTTCGTTATGTCCATCTGCCCATCCGGCGTCGTACCATAGAATGGATAGCCACGGGTGGAGCCCGAGGCAAGGAGTACAAGCTTCGTGCAATCGTCAGGATACAATGCGCAGTATTGCATACAGACCATCCCGCCCGTCGACCAGCCGACGAGGGCAAAATCCTCCAGTGCCAATGCGTCGACGAACAGCTTCAGGTCTTCTGCAAAATCACGGATATGCGTGATGCGCCGGTGGTAGCTCGAGCCGCCGAACCCCCGCAGATCCGGTGCGATGATGGGATAGGTTTCATCCATACTGTCCATTAAATAATCCCAATGTTTCGACGACGTCATGTTCCCGTGGACGAGAATCACAAGTTGCCCTTCTCCCGGGCGTTCACGGAAAGTCAGCGTCTCCCCGTTTTTCAGCTCCACTTTTTTCAATTCATTCACTGTGTTCATGTTCCTCCACCTTCGCCCATTTGATCGTGATGGCCCCCCACGCGTAGCCAATCCCCGCACTGACAAGCGACAGGACGTCCCCTTGTTTGACTTTGTTTTGTGCAAGCGCCAGCTCCAGCGACAGAATCTGATCCAACTGTCCGATATGGCCGTAATTTTCCAAATAGATGGATTGATCTTCTGTCAGCCCGAGCGTTTTCAGCACATAATCATGCGCAGATTTTTTCATATGCAGCATGGCGATGTAGCGTAGATCCTGTTCGCTATAGCCGCTTCTGGCAAGCGATGAGCGAATCACCTTTATGAAATTACTGAGCGACTTTTCCTCCAACCTGATTTTCATCCCTTCCGGATCAAGGACATCCAATCGATATGCCCCCTGCGCCAGCAGCTCCGGAGTCAATGGCTGCTTTGTGCCGCCGACCGGGACGACGACATCTTCTGAAAAAGAGCCGTCCGTTATTATTTCTGCTTCAAGCACAAGATTTTCCTGCAAGTTTTTTTGAAGAATCATCGCTCCCCCGCCTGCCGCCAGATTGAACATGAAGCGGGTCCTGTCATTCTCGTAATCTATAAAATCACTGTTGCGGTAGCCGCCTGCAAGTAAAACCGTATGAATGGAATCATCCGCCAGCATGAGGCTTTTCGCCACCTTCATCGCCATGATGGCCGTACCGCATCTAAGCTGTACATCAAATGCCCATGCATTGACTGCACCGAGCTCCTCCTGCATCTTGATGGCGGCCGTCCAGAGGGGATATTCCTTATGCTCTTCCCCTATATAGATGATGACGTCAATGGATTTCGGATCTATGCCTGCCTTTTCAATCGCCTTCTGCGCCGCCCATATCCCCATCTGGACCGTATGATCACCCGTCCCTGGCACCGGCTTTTCCAAAATGCCCATCTTTTCTTTGACAACGGCAAGCGGTATGTTCGATCGATTGCTGATTTCCTCCGCTGTCATCCGGTTCATGGGCAGATACATGCCCGTCGATAGAATGCCTACTTTCATTTCCATTCACCACTTTCATCAGCGATGCCTGGCTTCGGTACCTTTTGGAAGGATGCTTCGACCGTTTTTGCTTTTCTTTTCATTTTCCATTGTCCATACTTTTGGCCAATTGTCCCGACAATGCCACGCGGGAAGAAGATGACGGCCAGGATATAGATGATGCCGAAGATGATGATCCATCGTTCGAAAATCGGATAGTCCCGTGCAAGTCCGGATAAATAATGCTGGGCGAATTCGATGACAGCCGCCCCAAGCAATGGGCCAATCAGTGTACCTACGCCGCCGATGATTGTCATGAGCAGGGCATCAAGCGTGATATCCATCGACATGACGCTCGTATTCACGAAGCGGAGCGATACGGCATATAAGGAGCCGGCAAGACTCGCCACGACACCCGCCAGCACAGAGGCGATGACTTTATAATGAAGCGTCTTGTAGCCAAGGGATGCCGTTCGCTGTTCGTTTTCCCGTACGGCAATCAGCACTCGTCCAAGCGGTGACCCGACAAATCGCTTAAAGACGATATAAACCAGAATCAGGCATGCCAGCACAAACAGGTAGAACATCATGCGATCCCTGAAAAATTCCGGTGCCCGGAAGGTAAAGCCATCATTGCCCTTCGTCATCGTACGCCACTTTTCCGCCACGACCAGCAGCAGGCCTGAAATGGCAAGCGTCAGCATCGCATAATAATGGCTTTTCAAACGCAGTGTCAACAGCCCGACAAAGAAGCTCAGGACAGCCGACAGCAGCATGCCGACAGCGATGGATATGATGAAGGTAGCCATCGTACTTTCGTACATGTTCAGCATGATGGCCGACGTATAGGCACCGATCCCGAAGAACATGGCATGGCCGAACGACACGATACCTGTATACCCGAGCAGCATATCATAGCTCATCGCCAGGATGCCGAAGATGAAGATCTGCGTCAGCAGGATCAGCATCGTCCGCGAGTCGGATACAAACGGCACGATGACGAGCATGGCGGCTATGACACCAAAGAACGTATTAGAAGCGGTAAACATTGTTTGTCTTTTCATCATTCCATCACCCCTTTGCCACCGTGAATAATCCTTGCGGCCGGAACACGAGCACGATTACCATGATGATCATATTGACCGCAAGTGATAAATACGGTACATAGTAGGCCATGAAGCTGCCCGCCAGCCCGACCAAAATGGCAGCGAAGAGTGTGCCGGAATAGCTGCCCATTCCACCGATGACCACGACGATGAAGCCCAGTATCGCGTACTCCATCCCCATCTCCGCATAAATCACGCCTGAGTAGGGGGCCATCAGTACCCCGCCAAGTGCAGCCAGCGCCGCCCCTACCATGAAGACGTACAGGAAGACCTTTTTGATGTTGATGCCGAGCGCCTGCACCATTTCCCTGTTCATGACGCCCGCCCGGACAATCAGCCCGATCTTTGTCCGTGTCAAAATGTAATGGAACACACCGTAGATGATGAAGCCGATTGCGATGATGAAAATACGGTACTTGATAATGATGATATTGCCGACTTCCCAGCTTCCCGCCAAGAGCGGCGGTACGCTTACCGGAATGCCATTCGGTCCGAATACGACCTTGATGCATTCCGAGAGGACGATCATGAAACCAAGTGTAATCAATATTTGCTGCACATGGTTGCCATAGACCGGTGTAATGATCAGCTTTTCTGTAATAAATCCGAGTACAGCGCCCGTCAGCAGGGCAATCAGTATCCCGATGATGAAGCTGTCCGTTGCCGCATAGGCAAAGATGCCGCTGTATGCTCCCCAGACGAATAGCCCGCCATGTGCGAAATTCAGCACGTCCATCAGGCCGAAAATCAGCGTAACACCCGCCGCCAAAAGGAATATGAGCATTCCCGTCGCCAGGCCATTAATGATGAGGCTAATGATTAGCTCCATTTGCCATCCCTCCTTATCCGATTCCTAAATACTTTCTCTTCAATTGCTCATCGCCGATCAACGCCTTCATCAGCCCATGATGGACCGTTTCCCCGTCATCAATGATGGTGTAATTGTCCCCGATGCGGCTGGCCATCAGAAAGTTCTGCTCCACCAGCACAATGGTCGTCGTCTTTTTCATTTCCTGGATGGCCTCCATCACCTTCTCGACGACAATGGGTGCCAGGCCCTTGGACGGTTCATCGATCAACAGCAACCGGCTGTCGTTGACAAATGCCCGGGCCATTGCAAGCATCTGCTTCTGGCCGCCCGACAGCTTCCCGCCCGCCTTCTTCCAGAACTTTTTCAAATCGGGGAACAGCTCCAGGATGTACTCCTGCTTTTGCAGTGTCTGTTCATTTTCCTTGCGCATCGCTACACGCAGGTTCTCCTCGACGGTCAGGTCGCTGAAAATCCCTTGGTCCTCCGGGACATAGCCGATGCCCATATTGGCGATTTCGTGGGTCATTTTCTTCGTAATCTCGGTGTTCCCCAACGAAACGGAGCCCTTTGAGGCAGGCGTCAGGCCCATGATCGTTTTCAATGTCGTCGTCTTGCCCGCTCCATTCCGGCCAAGCAGGACGTTCACCTCGTTTTCTACAATACCCAGGTTGATGCCCTGCAGGATATGGTACTGTCCGATATGCGTGTGCACATCTTCAAGATGTAGTAAGCTGTTCATCATAAAGTCCCCCCAGATACGCATTTTGCACCGTTTCATTGCTCATGATTTCCTGCGGTGTGCCGTCAGCAAGCAGGCGCCCATTGAAAAGCACCATGATGGAATCCGATAAATCCAAAATCATATCCATCTTGTGCTCAATCAGCAGGATTGTTTTATCTCCATTTTCTTTGATGTTACGGATGACATCCAGGATGGCCGGCACCTCCTCCAAGGACATGCCGGCAGTCGGCTCATCCAACAGCAGTACCTCGGTATCAAGCGCCAGCAGCATCGCAATCTCCAGCTTGCGCTTTTCCCCATGGGATAAGAGGCTGGCCGGCATATGCAGCTTGCTTGTCAGCATCACCTGCTCTAAAATCGCGCCGGCATCCTCCGTTATACGCTTATAGGAAGAGAAGTGCCGCAGCACATGAAACCGCACTTTCTCGCGTGATTGGACTGCCAGCCTCACATTTTCAAGCACAGTCAGGTTCGGAAAGACGTTGGTGATCTGGAATGAACGCCCCAGCCCAAGCCGTGTACGTTCAACCGGCGACCTCCTTGATATATTCTCCCCCTTGACGAACACCTCTCCGCTTGTTGCCTGCAGTTCTCCGCTGATCAGGTTGAAAAATGTCGTCTTCCCGGCACCATTCGGACCGATGATGGATTTGAAATGCTTTGCGGGGATGTCGATTGTGACACCGTCCACCGCCTTATGCCCACCGAACTGGATACCTAACTGTGATGTTTTTAAAATCGTCTCCAATTCCATCCTCCTTCAATCTGACTTTCTTAATGCTTCTTGAGCAGGAGA
>JAZUQF010000085.1:0-10075 GCA_045605545.1 Lysinibacillus sp. | reverse complement strand
TCCTCCACTTCATAGTCGGAAAGCAGATTGATGACCTCACTGTATTTCTTTTGGAGGAAATGCTCCTGTGCGTAGATGTACGCTTCCTGCCTAGGCTGCAAAATGAGCAGTGAATAGGCCATGTAAATGCTCAACGGTATGACCAGCAATATAAGCGCCCCTACAGAATAGCGGAGCCAATTCCGCTTTACGATCGGCATTTTCGTAAAATTCTTTTCCTCTGCCACAAGCTTCTTCATCCTTTTTTGGATGAGGTCCATCAGCTCTTCCTCGTCTGTGGCCTTCAGAATTTTCTCGACAACAGGCGTGCGCTCAATCGATTCCGCAAACTGGTAATATTCCATAAAGCTGTATTTCGGCTCAACCGCAGCTGCGATTAAAGCCTTTGTTTCATGTAGGGTACGCGCTGGATTCTTTTCATACGGCGGCACACTTTCTTTCACGCCGTAATGCAGGAAGGTGGGTGCCATACTATCATCAATCACGATATTTTCTGGACACACTAGGAGGTGGAGGCGGTTCGATGAATGGGCTATAACCGACTTTACTAGATGAGCCGCAAACATCCACCTGCTTTTTTCCTCATGTTTCAGAAGCTGGTCAAACGTCATATGGTGCTTTTCTGGATGGAAGGTTAAAATGAGCTCATCTTCCGTAAAGGCGATTTCCTTTTGGATGAAGGGATTTGCATTTTTTAATAGGGCTACTTCAAGTTCATCCTGAAACTTGATTTTTTCCTTTTGAAAAGTAATGGTGACATGCTCTGGAGACATATCGAGCCTGGCTTCCAACTGTTTTTCAAGATATGTTTGTTTATTTTCTGTCATCATATTACTCCCCTATAAGATTTCTAGACGGTCTCCTGTCGTAATGCCATGAGCTGCGAGCTGCTCACTTCCGGATAACATAATCTTTTTATTTTGGACCCGTACCCAATATCCTTCCCGCGGCACGTCCGCCCGTCCTTTCACATGCCACACCACCTCCACCAGCTGCTTCACAGAGTAATAATCAGAAAGTCGGATATCAAAGCTTTCGCCATGGTAGTTTTTCAAATCTACCGTCACTTCTATGTACATCTAAATCACCTCAAAATAAAAGAGCGCCCCTGATTGAAAATGACGCTCTTTCTGCTTTCTCATGTAGATGATGTTTATCCCCGGATTTGTCCTGCAATTTGGCGGTCTGCGTCTGCAAGCGCATGTGCCGTCTTTGTAAGTTGTGTAGCGACATCTTGCAGGAGTGTTTGCATGTCGACGAAGGAAGGTCTTAATGTCGTGTATTGATCAGCGAAGGCACGGCTGGATTCCCCTTCCCACATTCCTTGAAGTTCTTCAATCATCTTGTCCAGACGAACAATCTGCTCCTCCACTTTATGGCTCTCATCGGTATATCGTCCCGACATTGCTTCTAGTTCTGCGGGCGTAACGCGAATAATTCCTGACATAAACATCTCTCCCTTTTCCAAAATTTAAATTCATTCTAAAATGTACTTTAATTACGGTCAATAACAACGAGGAAAATCAGTTATAAATCACCAACGACCTTGGTAGTATTTTCCCTATTCTCCCTCTTCTACAAAGTGTAGTAACTCCCCATTTTCAAAATTTTCTAATATTCTATAGCATCATTATATGGAAACTATATCCATTCAAAATCCGGGAGGCGATGGCCCTGTCGACTTGGACACTTTATTACGCACTTTTAGCCAAGAAAAAGAGCGACCTGCAACGTCTCGAAGCATGTAGCGGAAAACTGGTCGGCAAGCAGCAGGAATTCGCAGACAATCTGGAGCTCATGACCAAGCCGGCTTTGTCACTGACCACCTGGCACGGTGACCACGCCTCAGGTTTCGATGGAATCCGGGAAGATGGGGTCCTTGCTAGCTACCAGGAAATTCTGGACACACAGTTCAGCAGGGCATTGGGCGAATCAGCCGCAAAGATGGAGGAAATAAAAGAAGGAATCGAGAGCATTGAGCAGATGCTCGCACAACTGCTGGCAAACGAAAGTGCACCTTCCTTCTGAAGCCCACCAAAGGAAGAAGGCGGCGTCACTTCTCATTACCAAATACCATAATTTTCAATATCCCATCCGCCTCCTCATATATGCTAAAAAGTCTACTTTCAACTGATGGCATCTATTCCCTTGGGAGCACACGCCTCTTGCCTTACGCCTATTTCCCAAGGGGTTGACGGATGCCCATCAGCCACCTCCCCCCTTATCCAAATCACTTTTCCTTCCATCAAGATTGTGCTCCAACTTTCATGAGTTCTTTACAATCCTCAATGCATGAATTCATATTCGTCCCTTCTCAGCAGATAAAAAGATCAAACTTGTTCCTTTCACAAAATAAAAAATCCCCGGGGCACGGATGCTCCGGGGAGGGTTGTGTATTATTTTGTTACGATATGGATTGGGTTGCCAAGTAATACTTCAGCAGCTTCCATCGTAATTTCACCTAATGTCGGGTGAGCGTGGATTGTTAATGCCACGTCTTCTGCAGTCATGCCGCCTTCGATAGCCAAGCCCATTTCAGCGATCATATCAGATGCACCAGCACCTACGATTTGAGCACCGATCAACAGACCGTCTTCTTTACGGGCAACCAGTTTCACGAATCCTTCTGTTTGGTTAAGCGCCAATGCACGTCCGTTTGCTGCGAATGGGAATTTCGCCGCCTTCACTTCGATGCCTTCAGCTTTTGCTTGGTCTTCAGAATAGCCTACTGTTGCAAGCTCTGGATCTGTGAAGCATACTGCCGGGATTGCCAAGTAGTCTACGATTGACTTCTCGCCAGCGATTGCTTCAGCTGCCACTTTACCTTCGTATGAAGCTTTGTGTGCAAGCTGAGGACCAGCTACGATATCGCCAATTGCGTAGATGTTTGGTACTGAAGTACGGCATTGTTTGTCAACTTCAAGTAAGCCGCGTTCAGCGAACTTGATGCCCATTTCCTCTAGACCCATTTCATCTGTATTCGGACGGCGTCCTACTGTTACCAACACATAGTTTGCTTCGACAGTTTTTTCTTCTCCGCCTGCTTCGTATGTTACTACTACGCCGTTTTCGTTTTCTTCTACACCTTTAGCTGATGCGCCGACTACTACTTCAACGCCTTTTTTCTTCAGGCCTTTTTTCACAACTTGCGTCATTTGTTTTTCAAAGCCAGCTAGGATGTCTTTTCCACCTTCGATGATCGTCACTTGTGAACCAAGGTTTGCATAAGCAGAACCTAGCTCAGTACCGATATAACCGCCGCCGATTACAACGAGTTTCTCTGGTACTTCCGGTAAAGAAAGCGCGCCTGTAGAGTTGATGACACGTTCAGTGAATTTGAATGTCGGAATTTCAACTGGACGAGATCCAGTTGCCAGGATAGCGTTTTTGAATGTGTACGTCTGTGCTTTATCGCCATCGATTACACGTACAGTATTGGCATCTACGAAATATGCTTCGCCTTTTACGATGTCTACCTTGTTTCCTTTTAATAGGCCTTCTACGCCGCCTACCAATTTTGAAACAACGCTATCTTTGAATGCTTGTGCTTTTGCCCAATCAAGCTTCACTTCTGATGCTACTATACCCATATCATCTGAATGTTTCGCCTGTTCAAAGCGGTGACCTACTGAGATTAACGCTTTGGATGGGATACAGCCTACGTTTAAACATACGCCGCCTAGTGCGCCGCGCTCTACAACCGTTACCTTTTGTCCAGTTTGTGCTGCACGGATTGCTGCAACGTAACCACCAGGGCCTGCACCAACGACAAGAGTATCAATCTCGATTGGGAAATCTCCTACTACCATTTTATTACGCCTCCATTAATAAAAGTTCTGGTTCACTCAGCAAACGCTTGATATGATTCAAGGCATTTTGCGCAGTGGCTCCATCGATCATACGATGATCAAAGCTCAATGATAATGCTAACACAGGTGCTGCCACAATTTCACCATTTTTTATTACAGGTTTTTCAGAAATTCGGCCGATTCCTAGTATTGCAACCTCTGGATGGTTGATGACCGGCGTGAACCATTGCCCTCCAGCGGAACCAATGTTACTGATCGACATCGAGCCGCCCTTCATTTCATGTGGCGCCAGTTTACCTTCACGTGCCTTAACAGCAAGTTCGTTGATTTCACCGGATACTGTGAAGACAGATTTACGGTCAGCATGCTTAATTACTGGAACCAATAGTCCTTTTTCCGTATCTGCTGCAATACCGATGTTGTAATAATGCTTTTGAACAATCTCTTGTGTTGCATCATCCAGTGAACGGTTGAATTCAGGGAATTCACGAAGCATGGATACCAATGCCTTTACAACGTACGGAAGATATGTCAGCTTCACGCCTTTTTCAGCAGCTGCATCTTTAAAGCGTTTACGATGTGCTACAAGTGCCGTTACATCTACTTCATCCATGAATGTAACATGCGGCGCTGTGTGTTTCGAGTGCACCATCGCTTTGGCGATTGCCTTGCGGATGCCGCTCATCTTCTCGCGCGTTTCAGGGAACTCGCCTTCTAGGCTGATAGGTGCCTGTGCCACAGCAGTTTCTGAAGCCGGCGCCGCTTCCTCTACCTGCGGTGCATCTTCCACCTGGCCGCCAGCCATGAATGCCTCCACGTCTTCTTTTAATACACGGCCATTTTTACCTGTACCCTTTACTTGACGGATATCAACATCATTTTCACGGGCGAATTTACGCACGGATGGCATCGCGATGATACGGCTGTTTACATCGTGATCGCCTGCTGCAGCAATGGCGACCCCTACTTCTTTTGCATCTCTTTGCGGTGCTTCTTCTTGCTTCGCTTCTTTTTTATCGATTTCTTGACCTGCTTCAGCAGTAGATTGAACCTGAGATTCTGTCTCAGCCTCCCCTTCTCCACCTGCATGGTCATCGCCTTTCATTTTTAAATCCTCATAGCCTGGCGCATCGAAGCGAATCAGTACATCGCCTACAACTGCGACAGTCCCTTCCTCTACAAGAACTTCTTCTACAGTACCTTCTACAGGAGAGGGAATTTCAACGACTGCTTTATCGTTTTGCACTTCACATAAAATATCGTCTTCCTGAACTTTATCTCCCGATTTTACGAACCATTTAACGATTTCACCTTCGTGAATGCCTTCACCGATATCCGGTAAGCGGAAATTGAATGCCATAGTTACCCACCTCTTCTTAGAATGTTAAAACTTTTTTCGCTGTTTCTACTATATCTTTATAGTTAGGAAGCCAAACGCCTTCTGCCTGCGGGAATGGATAGATTGTATCCGGTGCCGCAACACGAAGCACTGGCGCCTCCAGACTTAAAATAGCGCGTTCTGTGATTTCAGCTACTACGTTAGCCGCAATACCTGCCTGCTTTTGTGCTTCTTGCACAACAATGGCGCGGCCTGTCTTTTCTACGGATTTGATGATTGTCTCGATATCCAGCGGCTGAATTGTACGAAGGTCCACTACCTCTACGGAATGCCCCTCTTTTTCCAGCTCCTCGGCAGCCTTTAAGCTTTCGTGGACCATCAGACCGTATGCAATGATTGTCAGGTCCTTTCCTTCACGCTTAACATCCGCCTTGCCGATTTCGACTGTATAGGCCTCTTCCGGTACTTCTTCGCGGAATGAACGGTATAGCTTCAAGTGTTCAAGGAAAACGACTGGATCGTCGTCACGGATTGCTGAAATCAGCAGCCCTTTTGCGTCGTATGGTGTAGACGGTACAACCACCTTCAGGCCAGGTTGCTGCGTCATCAACCCTTCTAGGGAATCCGAGTGCATTTCCGGTGTATGAACGCCACCACCAAATGGTGCACGAATTGTCACCGGCATATTGAATGTGCCTCCCGTACGGTAGCGCATACGTGCCATTTGTCCATTGATGGAATCCATTACTTCATAGACGAAGCCGAAAAATTGGACTTCAGGCACTGGGCGGAAACCTTGAAGAGAAAGGCCGATCGCCAGGCCGCCGATACCTGATTCCGCAAGCGGCGTATCAAATACACGGTCTTTACCGAATTCCTTTTGCAGGCCTTCCGTTGCACGGAATACGCCTCCATTCACCCCAACGTCCTCACCGAAGACTAGAACGTTCTCGTCGTTTTTCATCTCACAGCGGAGTGCATCTGTGATTGCTTGAATCATCGTCATTTGTGCCATGCTTATTTCGACTCCTTCTCTTTATAGATTTCAAGTTGTTCTTTCAGGTTATATGGCATTTCGCCTGCATGCATATTTTCAATCAGCTCGGACACCTTCTGCTTCGGCGCCTGGTCGGCCTTTTTGATTGCCTCTTTGATTTCTTCCTTCGCACGCTCGATTACTTCTTCTTCTTTCTCTTTTGACCAGATGCCCTTTGCCTCCAGGTATTTGCGGAAGCGGACAAGTGGATCCTTCAACGACCACTCATTATCTAAATCGCTCGTACGGTAGCGTGTCGGGTCATCCCCCGCCATTGTATGCGGACCATAGCGGTAGCATAATGTTTCAATTAATGTAGGTCCTTCACCTTTTACTGCGCGTTCACGAGCATCGCGTGTGGCAGCATATACTGCAAGTGGGTCCATGCCGTCTACTAAAATACTTGGAATACCGGCTGCAACCCCTTTTTGTGCAAGTGTTTTTGCAGCTGTCTGCACTTCACGAGGCGTCGAAATCGCAAAATGGTTGTTTTGGATAAAGAAGATTGCCGGAGATTTGAACGCTCCCGCAAAGTTGATTCCTTCATAGAAGTCGCCTTGTGACGAACCACCATCTCCCGTATATGTGACAGCGACTGCCTTTTGGCCGCGTTTTTGGATGCCCAGCGCTACACCGGCTGCCTGTACATATTGTGCTCCGATGATGATTTGCGGAGGCAGTACATTGACGCCTTCAGGAATCTGATTACCCATGAAGTGGCCGCGGCTGAAGAGGAATGCCTTCCAAAGCGGCAGACCATGCCATACGATTTGCGGAATATCGCGGTAGCCTGGTAGAATCCAGTCTTCCTTCTCAAGAGCAAATTGTGAAGCTAGTTGAGATGCCTCCTGCCCTGCAGTCGGCGCATAGAAGCCCAGACGTCCTTGTCTATTCAAAGAAATGGAACGCTGATCCAGAATACGTGTATATACCATCCGGCTCATCAACTCTACCAGTTCTTCATCAGATAGGTCAGGGTTGGCCTTCTCGTTCACGACTTCCCCTTCTTCATTCAGAATTTGGAACATATGGAACTTATCTTCTACTTCACGCAATGTTGCTGTAGGATCGAATTTGTTTTTCCCCATAGTTAACTCTCCCTTTTTAACTGTATTATTTTTTAAAAAAAGTTTATTGATACAACCTTCACATGTTTTGAGTATAAAGAAGAAAACATCATTGGTCAACCATTGACACTCATATTATTTGCATATTTCTTTCTTTTTTTTACAAACCGTAAAAATACCCAAACTGTTATACATCATAACCGTAAAATTCCCCAATCTGTACTACAGTTCATTCATTTGAAATAACCATTTTCCCTTGAGGCATGCAATGCTTCTATTATTCCCATTCCCCATGATATACAACTACATTTTTTTAAATTACCCAAAGTTTTTTTCGTTGATGTAGATGGAGAGTATTGTATACTTAGCTTATACAGCAGAAAGCGAAAGGAAGTTTTTTACATGATTTTAATGGAGGACATCGTTCGTGAAGGTCATCCGGCTCTACGTACACGCGCAGAGGAAGTGACATTCCCTCTATCAGAGGAAGACCGCCGCCTTGCCCATGATATGTTGGAGTACTTAATCAACAGCCAGAACCCTGAAATGGCGGAGAAATATAACCTGCGCGGCGGAATAGGTCTTGCTGCAAACCAGGTGAATGCCCTGAAGCGCATGTTCGCATTGCACGTAGAAAATGAACGGGGAGAACAGCTGAGTTTCGTTGCAATAAATCCTAAAATTGTCAGCCATTCTGTTGAGCAAACCTTCATTACATCCGGTGAGGGATGCCTGTCTGTAGACCGTAACGTCCCGGGCTATGTACCACGCTATGCACGCATCACTGTGAAATTCATGACCGTGGATGGCGAGGAAAGGAAGATGCGCTTGTCAGGCATTGCCACTATTGCGTTTCAGCATGAGCTGGATCACTTGAATGGCGTCATGTTCTACGACCGCATCGACGACAAGGATCCGTTCAGCGACATTCCAAATGCCATACCATATGAAAGATAGATAAAATAAGAAGAAAGACGGGGATTGCTCCCCGGCTTCAGAGTGAAGACAAAGTCGAATTTACGACTTTGTCTCTTTTATTTTTCAGGTGAATTTTAGTAGATAGGCTTTTCCTCATCTCCCCTACTAAATCATCCCCAGTTCCTTCATTATCTTATAAATGCCCTCCTCATCCACGCGGGGAGCGAGCACATCGGCCACCGCCTTCGCCTTTTCATGGCCGTTCGCCATGACGACCCCGGTACCGACGGCTTCTAACATCTCGATATCGTTCAATCCATCTCCGAATGCCACTGCATCCTCCATCGTCCTTCCCGTATGCTCGAGGATTTTTTGGATGCCGCGCGCTTTCGATCCATCCTTCGGCAAAATATCACATGAATATGGATGCCAACGCACGAACTGCACCTCCGGGAACGTCTCCCTGTAAAGGGGCTCGTCCTCTTCCTCCATAAAAATCAACGTCTGATAGACCGGCTTGACTTTAAAGAAGTAGGCATCAATCCGTGGATAAGGGTACTTGAGCGTAGCCAGGCTCGTTTCCACCTTTTCGCAACCCGGAAATGAGGCGATCATTTCACTCTCATCCAGAAATACGACGGGTTCCCCCCTGCTTTCACCAAACGCGATGATTTTCTGCAGGTATTCGTTCGGAATGGAATCCGTAAAAATGACTTCCCCCTTGTAGACGACATATTGGCCATTGAATGTCACGTATGTATCGATTGCAAGCTCATCCAGTAGCTCCTGAATCATAAAGGGAGCCCGCCCAGTGGCGATGGCAATTTCATATCCGTTGTCACGCGCTGCAAATAGCGCCTCCTTTGTTGAAAGAGGCAGACGCTTTTCACTATCGTAAAGCGTACCGTCTACATCAAAAAATAATATTTTATTCATATACCCACCCTCTCTTGAAATAAGGACTTTACAATTTTCCGAAAATTCATTATAATGAACGTAAGGAGTGATGTGCCATGCTAAAACGGCTCAAAAAGAAATTGTTGAAACGGTTGAATGGCATCCTCGGGAAAAAATCAATTGCGTAAGCCCTTCAGTTTTTGAAGGGCTTTTCTTTATTTTAGGATAGCTGCATGATAAGATAAAGGAAATGCATTTATTGGATGATTTCTTCAGACGTCTTCCGATTCCTTCTACTTGTTCAGACATGCATTCTATAGAAGGATCCGATATGACAGGAGAATCGCGTACCGTAGGATGTAAATGCAGCCACTATGTACGTATCAAAAGGAGAGTAATTATGATTTATAAAGTTTATTACCAAGAAAACATGAATGAGATTCCAGTTCGCGAAAACACAAAATCATTATATGTTGAGGCTTCTTCAGAACGTGAAGTTCGTGAGTTTCTGAAAGATAGAAACTACAATATCGAGCTAGTGCAGCTACTTGAAGGTAACTACCTAGAGTATGAGCGCAACAGCCCGAACTTCCGTCTGGAGAACGAGTAATCGCCTATGAAGTTTGTTAAAAACGATCAGGCGGCTGTTTTCGCACTTGGCGGACTGGGCGAAATCGGCAAAAACACTTACGGGGTTCAATTCCAGGATGAAATCGTTCTTATCGATGCTGGCATTAAATTCCCAGAAGATGACCTACTAGGAATCGATTATGTCATTCCCGACTACACGTACCTTGTACGAAACGTCGACAAAATCAAAGGTTTATTCATCACGCACGGCCATGAAGATCATATCGGCGGCATCCCCTATTTGCTGCGCCAGCTGAACATCCCGGTCTACGGGGGCAAATTGGCGCTGGGGCTACTGCGCAACAAATTGGATGAACATGGCCTGCTCCGGACGACGAAGCTCATCGAAATCAAGGAAGATGATGTCATCAAGTTCCGG
>JAZUQF010000084.1:0-15204 GCA_045605545.1 Lysinibacillus sp. | reverse complement strand
TCATCGTACGCCACAACCTGGCCATCCTCCAGATGCACGGCCTTTTCTTCCTGGTCGATGCGGACCACCTCGCCGTATACCTTTCGTAGACGTTCATGCTCCGGAAATGCCACGCGAACTTCCTTGTCCGACGACGTCCCTGCAGCCAGTGCATAAAATTCCGTTTTCAAGCTATGGAAAGGGGTACGGTCTATCAGAGGGATTTCTGTATCACTTGGTAGATTATTTGGCAATAAACGTAGCAATACACGCATATTTCCATAACCGCCACCTAATAAAACTAGTTTATTCATAGTCTTCTCCTTTGTTTATTCCATTGTTTTCATATAGTTCACAAAGTCTCCATAAACGAGTATAGCTGATTGTGAGAAGTTTCACAATATGTTATGGTGATTTTGTGAAACTATTCACAAGTTATGTGAATTGACTAAAAATATAAATGCTAGTAGCATACATTGAGTGAGGTGACAAAGGCATGAATCCCATGGTCGAATTCTGCATCAGCAATCTGGCGAACGGTGCACAGAAAACATTAGAAACACTAGAAAAGGACCCCAATATAGATGTGTTGGAGTATGGGTGTCTCAGTTACTGCACAACATGTGCGAGCAACTTTTATGCAGTCGTAAACGGCGAAATCGTGGAGGCCGACACCCCTGAAGAACTGACTGAAAAAATCTATGCATATATTGAAGAAAACCCTTTATGGTAACTAATCATCCATTTACAAGAAGAGCATTCTAACCCTCTTCACACAGACAGTACGTATTCCTATGGCAGTTGCCAAAGAATGACGGGCCGGCCTACTAAGCTTCGCTTAATGGGCCTCCCGTTTTTTTTACTTTTCCCCTCCCGGCCAAAAGAAAACCGCATCTTTACTCAAGATACGGCAGTTTTGAAAGGTCTTCTACAGTATAGGTAGGCTGTGCTGGCTTGCCCTTCACGACTTCGGTGGTAGTGACGCCTGTATTTACATGAACGGTCGTGCATCCGAAATTGATGCCGCATAAAATGTCGGTATCATAATTATCACCGACCATCACGAGTTCATCCCGCTTCAGACCATGGTCCTCGGCAATCATCTCCAGCATGACAGGTGAAGGCTTCCCGATAAATAACGGCTCCACCCCACAAACATTGGCCACCAGACGGACAAGAGAACCATTTCCAGGTACAAACCCTTCCTCAGCCGGAAAACGGATGTCTTCATTCGTTCCTATCAACTTGGCGCCCCGTTGTACCGTCAAGCAGGCATCTGCAATACGCGAGTAGCAGATCGACCGGTCCATTCCCATGACCAGCACATCCACTTCCTTCTCCTCGGATACCGCAATTCCCTCCGCCTCCAGCGCATGACGGAGTCCATCCGAGCCGATTACCTGGACCTTCGCTTCATTATAATTCTTCGCCACATATTTAGCTGTCGTCAATGCACTTGAGTAAATATGCTCCCTCTTGGCATTCACTCCGATCGACTCCAGCGCCTGCTGCAATTGCTCCGGCGTCTTTGAAGAATTATTCGTAACAAAAAAGGGCTCGTTCCCTTGTGCCTGCAGTCGATGAATAAAATCGATGGCCGTCGGAATGCCCACTTTCCCCCTGTATACCGTTCCGTCCAAATCAAAGCAATAGTGCTTCATCCTACTTCTCCTCGGGTAAAAAGGCAGAAACCGGGCCTAATTCATTTGTTAAATAATCCTGCACTTTTGGAGGGAATGCCTTTATCGCCGGCAGGTTTGACGTCAATACATCCAGCACCTTCTGGTCGTCCACCTGGATGAATTCGCGTACCAGCATTTTACGTAATCCGACAACCGCCTTTAATGGTTCGTCCATTTCCTGGGTAATAACCTTTTCGTCGACAAGGATGTCGATGATGTCTTCATAGCTTCCCGGGTCGCGCATGATGAAGCCGTCAATCATCAGATTCCCCACATCCATCATTGATTCCATCAGATTATGGCCGATTCGTTGAAGGGCTAATTTATTGATCGTTGAATCCAACCAGTCCGTACGTTCTTCCAATACGGCGATCAGTTCATTAATATGTTGTAAGTTCAATATGATTTTGTTGCGGTCTACGAAGTACATTATGTACTGCCTCCAATCAATAAATGTTGATACTGTTTTCTTATCTATAGTACCATATTCTTTAGAAGTGGAAGGAGATTTCGCAATAATGGAAAGATTTTTCTTGTATGATGATGTAGAGGACACAAAAACGCGGTTCGTCAGCTTTACGGGACGGTCGCAGCGCTATGATTTGGCCATCCTGCAGAGCAGCCGGTTCTTCGGCAAGGTGCTCGTGCTGGACATCCAGTTCGGCAGATTTGCCATCATAGGGCCTGATGACGTGGAGGAGCCGGGCTATCTGGAGCATGTATACAACCGCTCTGAAGAAGAAACGGTCGACCTGCGTGAATACCTGCGTGAGTTATTAGGATAAAAAAAAAGAGATTTTGGGCGCTCAGGCGTCCAAAATCTCTTTTTATTCTTCTGCAGCCGGCTCCGCCACCGGTTCTTTGACGGGAGCAGGTGCCTTCCCAATCTTTTTCACGATAAAATACGCACAGCCGAAGTTGCAGTATTCGTACAGGTAATCCTGCAGTGTACTGATTTTTGTGTCGAACGTGGACTTCTGGTTTTTATCGTCATAGAAGCCCTTCAGCCGAAGCTGGCCGTAGCCCCAGTCACCGACGATATAGTCATATTTCACCAAAATGTCCGAGTAGCGCGACAAAAAGGCATCCTCTTGATAGCCTTCCTTCTCGTTTGTAATCAGTTCATACATATAGCCTTCTGCAAGTATCATGAATCCACCACCAATCTCATATCTCCATGTTAAGTAAAATCCGGTCTGAAATCAACTCGTTTATGCATCATGGAGAAGTCGTTCTTTCGCCGCGGCATTCACCTGCTCGTCGGCATGATAGCTGCTTCGCACCAATGGCCCTGCTTCACAATGCGAGAAGCCCTTTTCCATCGCAATTTTCCGAAGTTTCCCGAATTCGAGCGGCGAGTAGTATTTCTTTACCGGCAGGTGCTTTTTCGTCGGCTGCAGATACTGCCCGATCGTCATGATATCGACATTGTTCGCACGCAAATCGTCCATGACCTCCAAAATTTCCTCCCATGTTTCCCCAAGGCCGACCATAAGAGAAGATTTTGTCGGAATGTCCGGCTGCATTTCTTTCGCTTTTCTCAAAAACTCAAGCGAACGTTCGTACTTGGCCTTCGCCCTCACTCTCGGCGTCAGACGGCGGACCGTTTCGATATTGTGGTTTAAAATATCCGGCTTCGCGTCCATCAATAGCTGCAGGTTTTCTTCGTCCCCTCCCAGATCGGATGGGAGCACCTCCACGGATGTAAGGGGCGCTTTCCTGCGAATCGCCCGAATCGTCTCGGCCAGTACGCCGGCTCCCCCGTCCTTCAAATCGTCGCGTGCCACCATTGTAATGACGACATGCTTCAGGTCCATGATTTTCACCGAATCGGCTACACGTTCCGGCTCTGCAAGGTCCAACTCCGTAGGAAGACCTGTTTTTACGGCACAGAAGCGGCAGGCCCGTGTGCACACGGAGCCCAAAATCATCATGGTCGCCGTACGTCTTTCACCCCAGCATTCATGGATATTGGGGCATTTCGCCTCCTCACATACGGTATGCAGGTTGTTTTCACGCATTAATTTTTTCAGCGCTTTATACTCGTCGTTTGTATTTAACTTGATTTTCAACCATTCCGGCTTGCGTAGGTGGTCTTCTTTGTTGTTCGTTGGTTTGCAAGATGTCATGAAATTCGCCCCTTATCGATGTTCCATAATTTTCACTGCTCTGTCGATGTAAATGTATCATATATCCAACCGATACAACAACTTACTTTTACCGGATTATACTACTGTTATTCATGCTAATCGTAAGGCACAGGCACCTCCAGCGAAGGCTGGACGCCCTCTCCTCCACCATCTGTATAAATATGCGGTACAGTTCCCCTGATGAGGCCGATCGCCACGGGGATGGACTCCTCTACCTTGGCAGATTTACTCGCAAACGGAACAATGATTTGCACATTCACTTCCAAGTTTATATTTACCTCAACCTTTGCATTATTAATGCCAAACTCTTCAATCGTGGACTCGACACTGCTATGGACATTGCCGATGATATGGAACCTGATGGGTATCCTAGGACCCAGGTTTCCCAAAATCGGCAAATTCAATGCCTGCCCCATCGGTACGAAGAACACGATTCCATCCCCTGCCTCCATACGCCCTACATCATATTCGACATTTTCAAGATCCGGCAAATGCGAAAGGTCGCCATTTTCCGCCTCTTCCAAGTATTCCTTCACGAGCGCCACCGTTTCGGCACGCACCTGATTGATGACATCTGTATTGAATTTTGTCGTCACCATGTCGCTCGAATCAGTCGGAAGATCGACAATGATATCATTGACATCCAGCACGCTCGAGGTCCTGGAATTGATGGCCTTTCCGACGACATAGGTAGCGACCTTCTCCGTCTGCATCTCGGCATATTGCAGATAGGTCGGCATGAGGCGGTCATTCACAATATAAAGCGAAAGGATAATTATGATCAACAAGCTGACAAATAGAACCGTTAGTCTTGTAGAAGCCTTCTTTCTTCGCACGAAACGCATGCCACGCCGTTTATGAAACAAAAAATATCCCCCTATTCTACAGAATATGAACGGGGGATTTTTTCTATTCGACAGATGGCATATATTCCGGCTCGACATTGTCGATCAAGATACCTGGGACATCAGCCAAATTCATTTCATATGTAGCGGGAAGAAGCTTGCTACCTTCTTCAAAAATACGCACCCGCGGCCGTGCCGGCTGGTCTGCGTTCTGCCTCGATACAACGCCTCGGCGTCCATCCGACAGAAGCAGGACGGTCCCGTTCGGATAATGAACGATGCTGCCTCTTAACGCCTCCACAACCTCGGGGCTGAAGATGGTCCCGCTCCCCTCTTCGATGATGGCCATTCCTTGGAAGGGAAGGAGCTTGTCCCGGTAGACACGGTTCGATGTGACGGCGTCGAACACGTCTGCCACCCCGATGATTTTTGCGAATGGATGGATGCCGGCGTCAACAAGCCCCCGCGGATAGCCACTACCGTCAAGCCGTTCGTGATGCTGGAATGCGCAATGGGCCACAAGCAGGGAAATCGAGTGCAGATTGCGCAGCAGGTCGAATCCATGCCGCGCATGCTGCTTCATAATGTCATATTCTTCGTCCGTCAGGCGGCCGGGCTTCAATAATATTTCCGTAGGGACCAGCACCTTCCCTATATCGTGCAGCAGCGCTCCGATTCCTATGAGGCGCAGGTCTTCATGGGAATGGCCCATTTCCTTCGCGATGGACAGGGAATAGAGGGTCACCTGGAAGGAGTGGTGGTATAAATATTCATCGTACAGATATGCATCGGTCAAAACAGTCAGCACTTCCTCACTGTTCAGTACAGCATCCAGCAGATCCTCTATGATATTGCCAATCGCCTTTGACTGCTGGTCCAATATAAAGGAGGACTGCCCTGGTCTGGCTTTCCTCACTGAATGGAATGTTTCCGTGATTTTCCCTACGATTTTGTTCCGTACAGCCGGTTTGACCGTCTCTTCGATTTCGATTCCATAAGATAACCGGTCTTCTATATAAACATATTTGATATTCAATTGCTTCAGGCGAAATAAAATGCCATCTGTCACTACAACGCCTTGCTGTAAAAGGGGATGGCCGGCCTCATTCCAGATTGTCCTGCCGACAACCATGCCCGCCTTCAACATATCGATCGATAGTAAGCGCATCGCTTCAAAAAACCCCCATCTTTGTTATATCATATAGGAATTATAAGCTGATTTTACCAATTAGAAAAGACAATGCGCTAATTTTTCTTTTCCTTCAAGTAGGAAAGCAGGATATGGCGCAGGAAAGCGGGCAGATAATAGTGCTTTTTGGCATATTTAAAGGTCGGGAAGAAATAGCCGAATGTAAACATATCAAGGGTGGCCAGTTTGTAGGTTTTTGATGCCTCTACCACTTCGCCCTTGATGGACAGCTGCCGTTGCCGATCCATCTTCAGGTTGTACATCAACAACTTGCCCAATACAATGCCCCGGAAGCCGAGGCCCTTCAGCTGCAGCTGCCACCATTCCTCGTTTTGCGCCTGGCTGTATATTTCCTTCAATTCCGCCCCCGTCAGCTCGATGAGGCACAGGTTGATTGGATGCGGCAGGATCTTATGCATATCATGGGCGCTGACATTTCCTTTTTTCAAATCCTCCATGAAGATGCCGGCATTGAACATGGCACAGTCCGCCCCTGTATAGTCAAGGACCGCTTCTGCAAATAAATCGGACAGGGGGGAGTAATGGAACCACTCTTTATAGTATGTTTTCGGCAATTGGACGGACGGCTCGCCCAGCAGGAAGCCCCCCTCCTTCGAAAGGTTGAACAGAAACTCCGCCTCTCCGGGCACCGTCGCCAACTGTCCATTTTCAATCAGCTCTTCTTCAAGTTTCGTGATGCATCTGCTGGTATGGTTATAGGAAATCGTCAAATGCCCCGTCAGCTGCCCGAACTTTCCACCACCCGTCAGCAGGACGCCGTTGACCACCTTCCCCTTCGGCAGGATATGATGGGTATGCGCCCCCAGGATGATATCGATATCGGGACATTCATTAGCCAGCAATTCATCATCTGAAATGCCAAGGTGTGAAAGGCAGACGATTATATCGACTTCCTTCCGGAGCTTTTGGACAAGCAGAACCAGTGCCTTACGCGGCTCTACCACCTCCCAGTTCAGCGTCCGGTAGAACGCATCATACTGGGCGGTCGCACCGATTACGGCAACCTTCGTCCCATGCATCGTCTTCAAAACCGTATAGGGCTTCAACCAGCCTGGATCTTCCCCATCAATCGCCCGAATATTTGCGACGACCACATCGAATTCGGCTTTTTCATACATCGCCGAAAGCTCTTCAAAAGCTAAGGTAATCCCCTCATTGTTGCCGATGGTCACTGCGTCATACCCGGCTTCATTCAGCATTTCGACATTGCCCTTGCCGAGCGTCGCCTCCGTATAAATGTTGGAACGGTCCATGTGGTCCCCTACATCCAGCAGGAAGCTCGCCTCTCCCCTGTCTGCAAGCAACCTGCGTTGCCCTTTTATAAATGCTTGCATGCGCAGCCAATACTCAAAATGGCTATGTAGGTCATTCGTGTGGAAAATATGGATTTTCTCGAGCACCACCGCCACCTTCTTTCTAAAAGTATCCTTCAACGATTAATCTTACCCCCATCAATAATAAAACAATTCGGAGCGCGTATACTAACGCAGTAGACTTTAATTTTTGATTGATGGCAGCCCCCATCTTCGCCCCGATATATGCGCCTGGAATGACAGGAATCGTATAAAGCCAAGGGACATTGCCGAGCGCAATATGGCTCGCCGAGTTCACAAGCGCAGTCAGGAAGACCAGGAACATGCTTGTCGCCACTGCAACATGTGGAGGGAAAAGGAATAATACCAGCATGGCGGGTACCAGCAGGGCCCCTCCCCCAATGCCGAACAGGCCTGATACACAACCTACGAGAAAGGATAATAGAACTGCGAACCATACAGGATATCCATAAATCGATAGATTCCCTTCCATGTCCTTGTATTCCCTTTTCATCCCGTTCTCTACAAACCATTTCACGGGCCTCAGCCTATCACGAACAATCAAAACCACAGCAATCATCACAAGGAAGATGCCGAAATATAGATTGAAGGAAGCAAGGTCGAGTCCTTTATTGATCCATGAACCAACAATCGCCCCCGGCATGCTTCCGATGAAAAAGATGAATCCTGATTTGAAATCCACCGTCTTTGCCTTCATATAGGACAGGGTGGAGGCAAGCCCTGTAAAGATCATCATGACTACGGATAGCCCGACGACCGTCTGCGGTGTTATACCCGCTACCAGCTCCAGGTCATTTCCGATATAGAGCGTGGCAGGCACCAGAACGATGCCCCCTCCCAGGCCCACGAGCGCACCGACAATGCCTGAAGCCACTGCAATAAGAAATAATAAAAGAAATACCATTACAGCTCTCCTTCAAACATATTCAGCTGCTTTGGCGCCAGCCCCTCGAACTCCAGGTCCAGAATCTGCTGCAGGCGTTTTGCATTGGGAGCCGCATGGTCGCCCGAATTATTATTGAACAGTACATACACATCCTCCGCCTGATTCTGCAGCGTACGGATATAGGCCGCCAAGCCCTGTAGCTCTTCTTCATTATAATCATATAAAAAGCGGACCTTCCGCCAATTCTGGTTGTTTCCGCTATTACGCCAGCCGTGGATGTTGCGCCCGTGAATCCGCAGGAGCGCCTTGGCGGAAGTCGCGACAGGCACGAGCGGCACGGATCCACTGCCGGCCTGCGGTTCGTCGCAGACGGTATGGATGAGGTCCTGTTCCCGGAGGAATTGCAGGGTCCGTTCCCTCATCGCACCGGCATACCATGTCTGGTTGCGGAACTCGATGGCGATTGGAAAACGCCCCAGCTGCTGCTTGATGTAACGGACATACTGCACATTTTTAGCCGAGCAGTCGAACCACGGGGGGAACTGAACGAGGACCATACCAAGCTTTCCATGGTTTTGAAAGCCTTCTGCACATTCGATGAAGGCATTGAACATGTCATTTTTCGTTTCATACGGCAGGTCATCACGCAGATGGCCGGTCATGCCCTGGTATGCCTTCACGACAAATTTGAAGTTTCCAGGCGTTTCGTTACACCATTTTTCCACATGTACACGATTGGGAATCGCATAAAATGAAGTATCCACTTCAACGATGGGAAAATGACATCGGTAATCAAATAATTTATCCCGGGCGGAAGTGACGCCGGAATAAAGCGTCGGATGATCTCCCCAGCCAGTTAATCCGATGTAAATCATGAAGAATGCCTCCTTTATTTTACTTATTATAGCCTATCCGAATAGTATTTTTACAACTTATCATATAAGCAAGCTATTATTTTGAAAGGCGTTGAGGGGATTGAAAAAGTGGTATTTGCCTTTATCTATTATTCTTGCCGCAATCATATGGATAATGATCTTCCACAATCCATTTGCGAACAAGCCGCTGATCATCGCGCACCGGGGCGCCTCCTACTATGCCATCGAAAACAGCTTCGAGGCATATGACCTTGCACTTGCGCAAGGGGCGGACTATCTGGAGTTCGATATGCAGATGACGAAGGATGACGTATTGGTCGTCGAGCACGATGCCATCCCCTCCTATGGCGACGGGCGTGCCATTAAGGATTATCTGTACGCAGAGCTGCAGCTATTGAAGAGGAAGAATGAATTTGGCATTTCCTCCATCCTTACATTGCAGGAGGTGCTCACGAAATATCCGGATAAGCGCCTTTACATCGAAACGAAAAACAGGCGTGACGGGGTGGAGGCGACGCTATTGAAGGAGCTGCAGCTTGTGGACCGGTTGCATGACGATACAATCATCATCCAGTCCTTTTCCGAAAAGAGCCTGCGCCTCATACGCATGCAGAACAGCTCCCTTCAGCTGTTCCAATTATTCAGCGAGGATGCTACAAGTGAGCTGACGGCAGAAAAGCTGCGGCAAGTAAAACAATATGCGGACGGCATCATCGTCCATCAGGAAGCCATCACGAAAAACCTGATCAAAACAGCCCATGATGAGCGGCTGAAGGTGCATGTCTACACCGTCAACAAGCCACGGGCGATGAAAAAGCTGGTTACGCATGACATCGATGGCATCATCACAGACCGTCCCGATATTTTATATGACATATTGTATGAATAGCCCCAAAAAGGGAAAAAAACAGACGAAAACTGGGACAAAAATCGAAAAAAGCATTGCATCGAACAAAAGCGATGCAATGCTTTTTCAGGTGCTTCATCCTTTGCAAGAGGCGATTTCTCGGGCGTTTCCCTTTTTCTTCATGCTGTTTTTAACCGCCTTTCAAGCCATATGGCGAAATCCATATACAACTTAAAAATAAATAAGTACTAAACCGGGCCCTTGTACCCAAAACGGCACTTATTTTCAGTTATGTCGTATATCAAATTCGGCAAAAGGCTGTTTGAGCGGCTCCAAAGCGATCCCCCTCCATTTTTTATGCTTCCCAGAACCCTTGCACACAAAGAAATCGACGTGTTTCGGAAGCGGAGACATACGTTTGGCGGACATGAGGAAAGATTCAAATGGCTTTATATACTGCCATGTATAGCCGCTTTTGCGATAAAGACCGGTTCTATCCTTGCCTCCCGCTTTGGTTTTATCGTTTTTTCCAGTGCCCTTCATTTTCCCGAATAGACTTAATTACCACTCGTTTTATTGGCGATTTCAATGGCACGATTCGTAGACTCGGCTGCCTTATCGAGCACCGCCTGCGGGTCGCCGCCCTGGTACAGCTCCTCAATTGCCGTCACGATATGCTCCCGCGATTCCGGGAACACGGAGATGAGCGCACCTTGTGTCGCTGTGGAAGGCTTCGTATCCTGCAGCTGGTTCACCGTCACCTGGAACTGTGGATATTGCGCCCAACGCTCTTTGACAATCGCCTCGTCATATGCAGCCGGGTTGATGGCAAAGTAGCCTGTCGTCACATGCCATTTCGCCTGTACAGGAGCCGTCTGCAAGTATTTCATGAAGTCCCAGGCACCTGACTGCTCCTCTTCGGAAATCCCATTCATCATCCACAGGGACGCCCCTCCGATGATCACCCCATTGCGGTCCGTTTCTTCAGAGTACGGAATGTAGGCCGCCCCTACTTCAAACGGCGCACTTTCTACAACGCCGGAAATACCGGCAGACGAGTCGAGGTACATCGCCACCTGGCCGGAGACGAATGCCGTACGGAGATCATCCCACGCCGAGCCGAAGTTGCCTAGAGTGCCGGCATCATTCATCTCTTTGAGGAATTCAAACACACGGCGCCCTTCTTCCCCATTGAACAACGCTTCCGTCACTTTTCCTGTGCGTCCATTGTCGGCATCCACATACAGGCCGCCCTGCGTTGCGAGCATTTCCTCGAAGAACCAGCCGTATAACAGGATGGAAAAGCCCTTCATATCCCCGTTCGTCAGCTTTTCAGCCGCCGCCTTGACCTCCTCGAACGTTTTCGGCGGATTTTCAGGGTCCAGCCCGGCCGCCGCAAATGCATCCTTGTTGTAGAGCATGACGGGCGTGGAAGAGTTGAACGGCATGGAGTATAATTGGTCTTCTACCGAATAATAATTCAAGATGTTTTCCTCCAGTTGACCGATGTCATAGCCGTCCTTGTCGATGAATGTCTGCACCGGCTCGATGTATCCGCTCTCAATCATATACTTCGTGCCGACTTCAAATACCTGCATGATGGCCGGTGCATCCGCAGTCCCGCCGACACTGCGAAGCTTCGTCAAAGATTCTTCATAGCTTCCCTGGAACAGGGACTCCACCTCATATTTGTCCTGGGAGGCATTGTAATCGGCGACAATCGTATCAATGGCCTGCTGGTTCGGGCCGCTCATCGCATGCCAGAACTCGATTTTCACCTTTTCTCCCGCCGGGGCAGACGCATTTTCCTCTGTCTCCCCCTCCGTATTATTGTCTCCTTCATCGGCGGCATCATCTCCACTGCATGCCCCCATGATGAACAACATGACAAACAACAGGCCAAATGCAAGCAGCTTTTTTAAACTGGACATTTTCCAAACCCCTTTTCATTTATTTGATGGCTCCCTGCGTCAATCCTTTCTGCAATTGCTTCTGCCCTAAAAACAGCAGAATCAACGTAGGTAATATAATGATCATCACACCGGCCATCACCACCCCCCAATCGGTCGCACTTTCATTGGACTGCAGCTGCCGGATGCCGATTTGGACCGTTCTAACCTTGTCGTTCGTCGTTGTAAGGAGCGGCCACAAATACATGTTCCACGTCGTCAAAAAGCTGTAGGCGCCCAATGTGATGACACTCGTCTTTGACATCGGCAGCACGACCTTCCAGAAGAACTTGAACTTCCCTACCCCTCCAATCTGCGCCGCCTCGTACAATTCATATGGAATGGTCAGGAAATGCTGGCGTAGCAGGAACGTACCGAAGGCAGAGGCAAAGAAAGGCAGGGTGAGGGCCATGTACGTATTCGTCCAGCCGAACCCCTGCACCATCAGGAAGTTTGGAATCATCGTCGCCTCCCACGGAATCATCATCGTCGAGATGAACAGGAAGAAGATGAGGTTGCTCCCGCGGAACGGGAGAAACACAAATACGTAGGCCGCCATCGCGCAGACGAGAATCTGCCCGAGCATCACCAGCGTGGAGACGACGAAGCTGTTCAGCAAGTACTTCAGCAGCGGAAGACGTTCAAAGGCCCGCGCGTAGTTATCAAAGGAAAAGCTGCGCGGCAGGATATTGCCCATCAGCACTTCCTGCGGCGTCATGAAGGAAATTAAAAATGCATACGCCACCGGGAAGAACACCAGGACGGCGAAAATCGTCAGCAGGAGATAGAATATGATTTTTTGGGAAAGAGGCATCTTCATTGATAATGGACCTTCCTTTCGCCAAACTTGAACTGCAGAATCGTGACGACCAGTACGACGCCAAATAATACAATCGCCTGTGCACTCGCTGTACCGAACTGATAGTTGACGAACGCCTCCTTATAGATTGAATATACGACGAGGTTCGTGGACTGGATCGGCCCCCCCTTGGTCAGGATGTCAATCTGGCCGAAGCTCTGGAATGCATTGATCAGTGAAATCGTAATGATGAAAAATAATGTAGGAGATAAAAGCGGGATGGTGATGCGGCGCAGCTTCGTAAAATAGCCGGCACCGTCTATCGTTGCACTTTCATACAGGCTTTCATCGATATTCTGCAACCCTCCCAGAATGACGAGGAAGTTGAAGCCTATATTCATCCAGATGGTGGTCAGCGAGACCGACAGCAGGGCCCATTCAGGATCGAGCAGCCACTGGACGGCCGGCAGATCGATAGCCTTTAAAATATTGTTGAACGCCCCGACCGAGGGATGGAATAAAAACAGCCATACGACGGCGGAAGCGGCGACGGAAATGCCCATCGTCGAGGAGAAAATCGTCCGGTAAAAGCCGACGACCCTCAACTTCTCATTTGCCAAAATGGCCATGACCAAAGCAATCAGGACGCTCACCGGCACCGTATAAACGACAAACAGCAGGGTTGCCTTCATACTGTTGCGGAATTCATCCGATGAAAAGATATACGTGTAGTTTTCCATGCCGTTAAAATAAACAGGCACGCCGTTCTGATTCGTCAGAAAGAAGCTCAAGTAGATTGTCTTTGCCATCGGATAGAAGACGAACATGCCAAACAGGATGATGGAAGGAAGCAGGTAGAGCAGTCCTACCCTTACATTCACAGAGCGTTTCCAAAGCTTCATCTATCCCACCCCTACCCCTTCATCCCTTTTTGGATGATTTTTTCTGTCTCCGGATCAAACAAGCAAACTTCCTCTTCGTCAATAGAAAATTCAAGTGATTGGCCCATTTTGTAATGCCATTGCCCTCCCCATTTACAGATCCATTCCTCTCCGTCCAAATCAATCGAAATCAATGTTTCATTACCGAGCAGTGCGACGTTGACAACCGGTGCCTTATAGACTCTTGCCCCTTCCAACGGCCTTACGAGATGCTCCGGCCGGATGCCGAAAATGATGCTTTCCGGAAGCTTCTCCACCAGCACTTCTTCCACTGGAATATGGATGGTGGAACTGAGCTGGATGGTATGTGTTGTTGCTTGTACAGCCGTTTTCTTCAGGTTCATGGGAGGCGAGCCGATGAATGTGGCGACGAATGTATTCTCCGGGTGATTGTAGATATCCATAGGGCTGCCGATCTGCTGGGCGATTCCCTTATCCAAAATCATCATCCGGTCCCCCATCGTCATCGCCTCCACCTGGTCATGGGTGACATAGATCATCGTAAAGCCCAGCTTTTTCTGCAGACGCCGGAGCTCGGAGCGCATATGGGCACGTAGCTTTGCATCGAGATTGGAAAGAGGCTCATCCATCAGGCAGATCGGCTGCTCATTGACAATCGCCCTTGCCAAGGCGACGCGCTGCCGCTGCCCGCCGGACAGCTGGCGCGGCTTTCTGCCCAAGTAGTCGCTCAGGCCAAGCATGGCGGCCACTTCATCTACTTTCTCCTTTCGCACCTGTTTCCCCAGCTTCTTCACCTGAAGGCCGAATCCGATGTTTTCGGCCACCGTCATATGCGGATACAGGGCGTAGTTTTGAAATACCATCGTAATGCCGCGCCTGCTCGGATGGATGTCATTGACGACCTTATTCCCAAAAATCAAGCTTCCTGCCGTTATTTCCTCCAGACCGGCAATCACACGGAGCATCGTACTTTTCCCGCAACCGGACGGCCCTACGAGGACGAAAAATTCTCCCGGCTCTATTTCCACATTGATGTCACGAAGCACTTCCGTCTGCTTGTCATAGGATTTTTTTACATTCTCAAGCCTTACTCTTTCCATGCACATTCCTCTCCCCCTTCTCGACGGGCTGACGCTCCTTTACAAGAAGATTATAAAAGCACGATATCAAGGAGCCGTTAACACCGTATGAATTTTCTGTAAACTGGTTGTGTAGGCCTATGAATCACTATATTCTAAAGAAAGTGGAAGTTTTACCATTTTTCAAAGGAAAGTAGGGGTAAACGAAAATGAAGCTTTTTGCGCATAGGGGATTTAGTGGGAAATATCCGGAAAATACACTCCTTGCTTTTCGCAGGGCCGCAGAGCTGGATGTGTTCGGTGTGGAATTCGATGTCCATCTGACTGCTGATGGGCAGCTGGTCGTCATCCATGACGAAACCATCAACCGTACATCGAATGGCACCGGATTTGTAAAGGACATGACACTTAGCGAACTGCGCCAATATGATTACGGGGAGTGGTTCGGCGGACAGTTTGCAGGCGAGCGGATTCCTACGTTGCGGGAAGTGCTGGCCGTTTTCAGGAACACGACACATGTCCTGAACATTGAAATCAAATCCGATATCTTTGAATACGAAGGCATCGAACGGCTTATTTCCGAGGAAATTGACGCTTTCGGGATGAAGGAACGCTTCATCATCTCCTCCTTCAACCATGAAAGCATTCAGCGGTTCCATCAATTGCA
>JAZUQF010000083.1:0-1999 GCA_045605545.1 Lysinibacillus sp. | reverse complement strand
GTCATGCACAAAACAATCAAGACAACGGAGGTCATTCATTTGATAAAAGAGGAATTAGAGAAAATTGCCCGTTCCATCACAGAAATTCCACAGGATTTTCGTAAAATCATTGAAAACCATGAAGAAAATGAAGCGTACTTCTTCTGGATGGACGAGGAAGAAGCGAATGGCGCCATTGCGGTAAAGCTTGATGCAGAAGGACGGCTAACGTACTTGACGGTCGATGTGCAGCAGCAAGAGGAAAATACCGAACCCTCCCTCACTGTGGAGGAGAAGAAGGAAATTGCAGATTCATTCCTCCTCCACCACTACCCGGATGCACTGCAGCATTTCACCCATCAGCGGGTGAAGGAGCATGAGCACTTCCGCTGTACCCGTTTCTACTATGAACAATTGGTGATGGATATTCCATTAAGCCATGCAGGAAGCTATATTGATGTAAATGACGCCGGAAAGGTCATTCTATTCAATTATCAGGGCATAAAGGAAGTCCCTCACATTCCTGGAAAGCTTATTTCACCGGAGAAGCTGACCTCCCATATTCTTGATCAGCTGCATTTCAAGCTGGTAGTTGATAAATTTTTCAAAGGTATACATGATGTAGAGGAGGACTCCCTGCGGCTCGTTTATTTGCCGAAGTCATCTTTCCTGAAATATAAGGCTGCAGAAATCGAGCCGACATTAACTGCTGAACATGAAGAGGAAGCACCGGAAATCACGAGGCCCCTCCCCTTCTTAGCTCCAGTGGAAAAGCAGGAATGCAACAAGGAGGAACTGATTGGCATAACCGAGACAATGGAGCTGGTTCGGGAGATTGACTGCGGCGATGAAGTCGGCATCGTCTGGCGGGAGAGCGGCTGGGAGCGTGATGAAGATGATTTATCATTCGAAGCCTTTTTCAAGGAACGTACAGAACAAACTGTAAAAGCATTCGTCTCCAAGGAAACCGGCAAAATCCGAAGCTTCCTGTGGTTCCACGAGCGAAACGGCAGCCTGCAGCTCGGGCGTGAAGCATGCTTTGAAAAGGCGCTCGACTTCCTGCAGCTGGTGATCCCTGAATTCCTGCCCCATCTGCAGTATATCGTCCCTAAGAACGAAGAAGGAGAGCGCAATGAAACAAGGGATTTCTTTTCCTTCCAATTGCAAGATGAGCACGGTACGCCTATCCAATCGGAATCAATTACTGTAGCCGTCAACAGGAGCACCGGCCAAATCGACCAATATTCAGGCCCACGCATCGATATCAATCAGCTGAAAGCCCTGCCGAAAGAGCCTGCCATTTCTCCTGAACAGGCATTGGAGATTTTCAAGGAACACCTGGATCTTGAGCTGGCATGGGATAAGGACTACAGTGAGGATGAGGAAGCCTATGAACTGGCTTATAAAGCATGCGACCGTTCCACAAGAACAGCCATCCATGCCATTGACGCCATTACCGGCGAGGTGATATGCGACAAGGGATAAATACCATGTGCTATTAATAACTACACATAAAGGAGTTATTTCAAAGTTGTAAATATAGTAAGGGGAAAACATACTGGAATTCACAGTGCGTTTTTTATCTTGGCATCGACATTGCCATTTTGTGATAAACATGCCCGTGTTATACTAATATACAGAATATTATCCACAAAACGGTAAATAGGAGGACTTCCTTTATGCTTGTCATGCTTTTACTTGTAATACCGTTATTAGGTGTTTTATGGTTTGTTAATTTCACGGTCTTTTTAAAGAACTTGAAAAATGGTAAAAGCACGCACAATCAAACAGTGTTGGGAAGCGTCCTGACATTTGCCTTTATCTTCGCCCTCATGTATGGCTATGTGGGAACCCAGTAAATAAATTAGAGGCTCTTGTTGAATTCAATAGTTGGCGTGCTGCTTTTTTACATAACAAAGATGCTGGTTGGATATCAAAGATTCTGCAAGATTATTCACTTATACTCTTATAGCAACAAAAAACGATCATTTAATCCGAATCGGATTTAGGAGGCGGTTAT
>JAZUQF010000082.1:0-3816 GCA_045605545.1 Lysinibacillus sp. | reverse complement strand
AAGGGAAATCCCTTTTGCTTTAAGCTCCTCATGAATGATGGGGCTTTCCTCAAGGGGCATATCCGGTACGATTAGTCCTCGGATGCCCGCTTCATGGGCATCCCGGGCAAATGCAGCCGCCCCATAGGCCAGAATCGGATTCAAATAGGTCATGGCTACAAGGGGGACGGTCACTTCATGTGCAAATTCCTTCAAGGCAGCAAGCACGCTGCGTAGATTCGTCCCATTGGCCAGTGCGCGTTCGCCCGCCTTTTCAATCGTAGGGCCGTCTGCCACAGGGTCGGTGAATGGGATGCCGACCTCGATGGCCGTCACGCCCACCTGCTGGAGGCGGAGGATCGTCCCACGCAAGGAATCCAGCCCGCCGTCGCCCGCCATGATATACGGTATGAAAGCTTTTTCCCCGGACTTGATTACCGATTCGATTGCTGTTTGTAATGTCATCGCTGGTCTCCTCCCATTGCTTCAATCAATGTATGCACATCTTTATCCCCGCGCCCCGACAGGCAGATGATGACGATTTCGTCCTTCTTCATCGTAGCCGCCAGCTTGGATGTATAGTACACCGCATGGGCGCTTTCCAGGGCGGGGAGGATGCCCTCCGTAGCACAGAGCAGCTTGACGCCCTCCAATGCCTCCTCGTCCGTTACGGAATCATATACGGCACGGCCGATATCCGAAAGGAAGCAATGCTCGGGGCCGACAGCAGGGTAGTCGAGGCCGGCCGAAATCGAATGCGCCTCCTGGATGAAGCCATTGTCATCCTGCAACAGATACATATAGGCGCCATGCAGTACGCCTTTTTGTCCGCCTGCAATGGCGGCCGCATGTTTGCCGGTCGCGATGCCTGCACCAGCAGCCTCCACGCCGATCAGCTTGACTTCCTCGTCCTCTACGAATGGATAGAACATGCCGATTGCATTGCTGCCTCCACCGACACAGGCGACGATGGCATCCGGCAGGCGTCCTTCCTGCTCCTGGATCTGCATGCGGGCCTCATCCCCGATGACCCGTTGGAAGTCGCGGACGATGGTAGGGAAGGGGTGGGGCCCCAGGGCTGAACCTAAAATGTAGTGAGTATCTTCAATGTGTGTCACCCAGTGGCGCAGGGCTTCGTTTACCGCATCCTTCAGCGTTGCGGAGCCTTTTTCCACCGATACGACCTTTGCACCGAGCAGCTCCATGCGGAAGACGTTCAACGCCTGGCGCCTCACATCCTCAGCGCCCATGTAGACGATGCATTCAAGATTGAGCAGGGCACATGCCGTCGCCGTTGCAACACCGTGCTGGCCTGCACCTGTTTCGGCGACGATCTTCTTCTTGCCCATACGGATGGCAAGAAGCGCCTGGCCTAGTGCATTGTTGATCTTATGGGCACCGGTATGGTTCAGGTCCTCCCGCTTCAAATAGATTTTGGCCCCGCCGACCTTTTCCGTCAGGCGCTCAGCAAAGTAAAGAGGCGTTTCGCGTCCCACATAATGCTTCAAATAGTAGCTCAGTTCTTCTTGGAAGCTAGGATCCTGCTTTGCCTCCTCATAGGCCTTTTCAAGTTCAATCAATGGCGTCATCAGTGTCTCGGGTACGAATTGCCCTCCGTATGCACCGAAACGTCCTGCAGTCGTTGTACCTGTCATTTTATATCCGCTCCTTTTGCTGCTCGTAGAAAGTTTTTTATTAATTCTTCGTTCTTTACACCGTCCTGCTCAACACCGCTCGATACATCGACGCATGCCGGTCGCGCGAGGTGGATGGCCTCTGTAATGTTTTGCGGGTGCAATCCGCCTGCCAGCATGATTTTTTCACGTGGAATATTCGATTCCTCCAGCAGGGACCAGTCGAATGAGTGGCCGCTGCCGCCGCGGTAATCCGTCCCGGGGGCATCGAAAAGGTAGTAGTCCACGTCATAGCCTGCCGCCTTCAGGACATCCTGTTTGTCTTGGATGGAGAATGCCTTGATTGCCGGGAGGCCGACCTGTTGGATGAAGTCGTCCGTTTCATCTCCGTGGTATTGGATGTAGTCGAGCGGAACCTTCTCGTATGCTTCCTGCAAAAATGCCTGCTCCGCATCGACGAATACACCGACCTTCTTCACGTTTTCGGGGATGCCTTTTGCGAGTTCATGGGCCTGCTCGATTGTCACCGCGCGTTTGCTGGGGGCGAAGACAAATCCGAGGAAGTCGGCTCCTGCGTCTACCGCCGCCTGCACGTGCTGCGCTTCCTTCAGCCCGCAAATCTTCACGAGGGTCATTTGGCTTCGCCTACTTTCAGGTCCACTTGCAGCGATGGAAGGGCGTTCGCCACGTCTCCGCTTCGCATCAGTGCTTCGCCGACCAGAATGCCGTTTGCCCCGTACCCGGCTACAAGTGCCGCGTCCGCTGCATTCCAGATGCCGCTTTCCGAGATGAATGCGATATCCGGCCGGTTGAAGGCGCGTGCAATTGTTTCCGTCTGCTTCAAATCGGCGTCGAACGTCTTGAGGTTGCGGTTGTTCACACCGATGATGCGTGCGTCGATTGCCAGGGCGCGTTCCAGCTCCTCCGTGTCGTGGACCTCCACGAGTATTTCCAGACCTTGGCCCGTTGCATAGGTATGGAGCCGGGCAAGCTCTTCATCCGACAATGCGGCGACGATCAGCAGGATGACGGAGGCGCCCGCAGCCTTTGCGTAGTCGATCTGCACCTCGTCGATAATGAAGTCCTTGCACAGCACCGGGATGGATACGGCGTTGGCTACATTGTTCAGATCCTCGTAGGAGCCCTTGAAATATTTCGTCTCCGTCAGTACTGAGATGCAGGCGGCCCCTGCCTTTTCATAGCCCGTCGCCTGAACGACAGGGTCGATGTGTGCCGCAATGTCACCTTTGGAAGGCGAGGCGCGCTTCATTTCAGCGATGACCTGCAGACGCTCCGCCCGTATGAGTGTTTCATAGAGTGATGGACGTATTTTTTCACTTGTTTCAAACAGGGGAGCCTGAGCCTTCAAGCCCGGCAACTCCGTTTTTTTATGGTCCAGTATCTGGTCTAGAATGGTCATGTGTTGGCACCTGCTTCCTTCATCTGTTGGCTATAGGCGATGACTGCCTCTAGTTTTTCCATTGCACGCCCGGAGAGGATGCTGTCCTTCGCCAGGTCGATTCCTTCTTTCATCGTTTCGGCTAGGCCGTATGCAAAGAAGCCGATGCCGGCATTCAGGACGACCGTGTCGAAGTAGGCACTTTGCTTGCCGGCAAGCAGCTCGCGCATGATGACTGCATTCTCCTCGGCATTCCCTCCGCGGATGGCGGAAAGAGGCTGGGGTGTCAGTCCGACATCCTCAGCCCGCAGTTTAAACGGCAGGATGTCACCGTGGTCGAGCAGGACGAATGTGTTTTCGCCTTCAAGAGAAGCTTCATCCATGCCACGGGCGCCGGATACGACGACTGCCCGCTCACGCCCAAGCATATGGAGCACCTCTGCATAATCGGTCGTAAAGTCGGGGCGGTTGATGCCGACGAACTGCGTCTTCAATGGAACGGGGTTCGTCAGCGGTCCGACCAGGTTGAAGATGGTCGGTCTGCCGATTGCCCGGCGGATTTCACCAATGCGCTTCAGCCGCGGGTGGATAGTCGGGGCGTGCAGGAAGGCGATTCCCTCCTGCTGCAGCAGCTCGGCCGTCTGCTCCAGCGTCGATAAAAGTCCGATGCCGAGTGCCTCGAGTACATCGGAGCTTCCCGACAGGCTCGAGACCTTTCGATTGCCATGCTTGGCGACGAGAAGGCCGCCGCCCGCGAGTACGAAGGCGGAGGTGGTCGAGATGTTGAAGCTCTGCAGCCCGTCG
>JAZUQF010000081.1:0-3032 GCA_045605545.1 Lysinibacillus sp. | reverse complement strand
AAACCCGTCCCCGTCCTTTAAAAGGGTATGATTGATCTCATCCAGGTTTTGATAGGCCCAGGTTTCACCGCCTTCACCTGAAAGATAGGCGGCTGCACCCAGACAGTTCGCCAGCTCCCTTGTGCCTGACACGAAATCAGCGTGGATATGCGTCTCTAGGGCCCCCACGATTTCCATGCCCCTCTTTTGTGCCTCTTTTATATAAGGTTCGATATGGCGCATCGGATCGATGATGACGGCCCTTCCCGTCTTTTCACAGCCTACCATATAGGAGGCATGCGCCAATTTTTCATCATAGAAATATCGCAACAACATCGCTGTCTCTCCTTCCTAGTAAATGCAGTCTTTCAACAATACACATCTCCCTCCTTTGTTCATTCCCTTTATCCACCTATATAACCGTGTACGGGACCTGCTCTGGTGCATGGATTTTATTTTTTCATCATCTGCTTAAAAAAAGAGCTGCCTGAAAACAAATTTCCAGACAGCCCGTACGACTATGACACCCTGTACTAACAGGTGGCAATTTATATATGCTTTGTTTTTAAGGCGACATAAAATGCTGCCGCTATGGACCCGATGACTACAATAATCGGGGCGTAAAAAATCAGAAAGTCATTCATCGTCTCACTCCTTAGACATGCGTCTCGTCTTCCCCGGATACATACCCCTTATTAAAGACAAACAGCTTGAACACTAAATATAATGAAGGAATGAGCAGCACCAATCCTGCTACAAAGGCCACGACTAGCGCGATGGCCATTGCTTCATTCGTAAAGCTGTCATGAATCGTCAAGTACGGATAGAGCAGGTACGGGTAATGTGATATTCCGTAGGCGAAGAAGGCGATTGCAAACTGTGCCATCAGCAAAATTACGGCAAGCCCGTATTTCACCTTCGCCCATAGCAGCCATACTGTCGCTAAGAACAGAATGCCCGATAGCCCAAACATCCAGGATAGATCCATCATTTGATGGTAATGCCAATTTTCTAAAGACTTCAGCTCTACAATGATGCCAATAGCGCTTGCTAGCAAGGGCAATGCCCAGATGAGCGCGTATTTCCGCATCAGGTCGCTCGCCTTCTGGTCGCCCGCTTTCTGTGCGTACCATGTTAAGAATACAGCTGAAATATATAATACAGCGACTACAGCCAATACAACGATGGCCCAGGATAACGGGCTTGTCAGAAGCGCTCCATAATCCAGCTGCGGCCCATCTCCCTTCATCGTCACAAAGCCGCCTTCTGAAATTGTCAGGGTAACGGATAGTGCAGCCGGAATGAAAAGTCCGGAAACCCCGTAAGCCAATGCATATCCTTTATGCCCGCGCAAACCGCTATACGATTCAAATGCATAATAACTGCCCCGTATCGATAGCAGAATCAGCGCAACGGATGCAGGTACAAGCAGTACCGTACCGTAATAGTACGCTGTCTGTGGGAAGAAACCGACAACCCCGACGAAGAAGAATACAAGAAAGACATTTGTAATTTCCCATACCGGCGATAAATATCGTTTGATGATTTTGGATAAAATTTGGTGATTACCCCTGACCAGACTGTATGCATTAAAGAAGCCTGCTCCGAAATCGATGGAGGCTACGATGACATAGCCGAATAAAAATATCCATAGTACAGAAATCCCTAGTATTTCTAGCATCATAAAGCTTCACCGCCTTTTCGTGCTGCTAACTCTTTCTCCACAGGATTATTTTTGAACATCCGGTGCAGAACGACCATGCTGCCAATCATTAAAATCAGGTATAAGATGGCAAAGGCAATGAACAGCGTCTCCACGCCCGTTGCCGTTGTTGCACCATCCTCTGTCCGCATGATGCCGTACAAAATCCATGGCTGACGGCCCATTTCAGTGAGCCACCACCCTGCCTCCACCGCAACTATCGATAAAGGCCCGCTGAGCACCGTCAGCATGCGGAACCAGCGCGAATCCACCCAATTCCACTTGCGCCATTTGCCAAACACATAAGCGAGTGACAGGAAGATCATCAGGACGCCAATCGCCACCATAACATCGAAGAAATAGTGAGTAATCAGCGGCGGTCTCTCATTCTCCGGGAATTGATCCAGCCCGGTCACTTCTGCATTGAAATCATTGCTTGCCAGGAAGCTGAGCAATTTCGGGATGCGGATTTCATATTTTGCTTCTTCCCCGTCCAATACACCGAAGAGAATCAGGTCCGCCCCTTCCTCCGTTTCAAAATGCCACTCTGCTGCAGCGAGCTTTTCCGGCTGGTATTCCGCCAGATATTTTGCAGAAAAGTCCCCTATCAATGCAGATGCAAGTGAGAAGATAATGCCTAGTTTCATCATCAGATGAAGTGCCTTTTTGTGATAAACATGTTCCTCCCCGCGTAGCAGCTTATAGGCTGCAATCGAGGCCAGAATAAAGGCAACCGTCATATAGCTCGTCACAAGCACATGCCCGACCTTTGTCGGCATGGCTGGCGTGAACATCGCCATAATCGGCTGAATATTCACGAGTTCCCCGCCTGCAATGTCAAAGCCTTGTGGTGCGTTCATAAAGGCGTTGACAATCGTAATGAAGATGGCCGATATCGACGCACCGATTGCTACCGGGATGAGTAGCAGCATATGATGCTTCGGATTTTCAAACCGGTCCCACGTATATAGGTAGATGCCAAGGAATATCGCTTCAAAGAAGAAGGCGAATGTTTCCATGAACAGCGGCAGGGCAATGACCTGTCCCGCCAGTTCCATAAACTGCGGCCATAATAAGGATAGCTGTAGGCCGATTACCGTCCCTGTCACTACACCTACCGCAACCGTAATCGTAAAGCCGCGTGCCCACCGGCGTGCCATCATAGTGTAATGCAGGTCCTTCTTCTTGTAGCCTACATATTGGGCAATGAGGATCATCAAAGGTACCCCGACACCCAGCGTGGCAAATATAATATGAAATGATAATGTCAATTCGGTTAACGCCCTACTCCAAAAGACAGCTGAACCGTCCATGTGGATTCACTCCTATCCTCCAAAAATCGTTGTAATGA
>JAZUQF010000080.1:0-42740 GCA_045605545.1 Lysinibacillus sp. | reverse complement strand
AAGAGGAACGCATTGAAGCCGATTGCCATTACCGCAGCACCGGCGATGACATATAAATACTCTAATAACGTGGATTTCGCATAAATTTTCTCGTTATACACATTTTTCACTACCTTCTTGTTTCAAATCGATTCAGCCATGATTATAGCAAATGGCAGGTGAAATGAAAACTTTATTAAAGTGGCATTCCCACCAGCCCGGAGGATATAAAAAAATTCCTACAGCCATCGACTATAGGAAAGTGCTAATAACTTTTAAATGTCTCCTCCACCCATGCATCCGCCTCGGCCTTTATTTGAATGACGGCTTCTTTTGAAATGCCCAGCATTTCAGCCAACGCCTCCACCTTATCCCATTCCGCCTTGCTTAATGCAATGCTGAATTGAAGATAGGGGGCCATTTCCGTCTGCTCCCCTCCTATCGTGGCTGCAATCTCCTCCGAAAAGGGCAATTGGTGAAGAATCATCGGAAGGGGCCTTCGCAGCAGCGAGTCTATCAATGAAAACAGCCCAATCAGGAAGTATTCAGAAAAATTGCTCCGGTAATTCAGCCTGGCCAGCTTTTCACACACTTTTGCCCGGAACAGCGACGTACGCATGAGCTCGTTGAATACGTCCGATTTGTTCCGGCTATTTATTTCCCTCATGGCCAGGAGATAGAGCCATTTCCTTAATTCCGTCAAGCCCAGCATTACGATCGCCTGCTTGATCGACCGGATTTTAAACTTTGTCCGACTCGTCGATTTATTAATCAATTGAAGCAGCTTGTAGGTAACGGAGATGTCACGCTCGATATTCTCCGCCAGCTTGCCGATATTCGGTTCCTCATCCCGCAAAAGCGATAGAATCTGAAAATACTGCATTGTATTCGCTGGAATATCGGTCGCTCGAATCAGCTGCGGTTTTTCAAAGAAATACCCTTGGAATAGACTATAGCCGGATTGCCTTGCCACTTCGAACTGATTGCGGGTTTCGACCTTCTCCGCCAGCAGCCTGATGTGGGGAAAATTCCCCTTCACCTTACTTTCAATCTCCATCCGCTCGAGGAGGGTCGAGAACAGGAAGTCCACTTTTATATAATCGACATAGGCAAACAGCTCATCGTAAATCTCCACGCTTTCATCCAGGATGAAGTCATCAAGTGCTATTTCAAACCCCTTGGCCTTCAGCTCCCGTAGGCGTTCGACAAGCTCTTCGGTAATCGGCACATCTTCCAACACTTCTATGACGATGTTGGATGGCTCTAGATAATCAATAATCGGCCCCATCAGCACATTGTATGTAAAGTTTACAAAGCAGGGATGCCCCTTGCTCACTTCGTCAATGCCGATATTCATAAAAGAGTTCACAAGTACATCTACAGTGGCTGCATCCGCATCGGTCATCGGAAATGAATTTCCTTCTTTATTGCGGTAAAGGAGCTCATAGGCGGCTACTTGTTCATGAAGATTGAATATAGGTTGTCGGCCAATAAAAACGTCCATACGTACACCTCCTCTTTTTGATTCATTTACAAAATTATACCACTAAACAACTACTTTATTACTGTAAATATCGACTAGAAATATGATAATTCTAGACTTTTCGTCCGGACCATCTATTCTTTTTCTATGAGAAAATCCCTCCTGGCCATGCATCCCCCTGCGTTGGGCATTTTCCCCATCCGAGAAGATAGCCATAGAAGGCACAACCGAAAAAGAAAGGCAACCGCCACTCTCGTTAGAAGGGGGATATATATTACCGAGTTCTTTCATTTTGACCAAATAAAAAAGGAATGGGACGCTTCCGCGTCCCATCCCTCTTTTATAAATAGTTATCGAACCATCCGATGATCTGCTTCAGACGCTCGACCCGCAGATTCGGTGTGCCGGTGCGGGACAGGTTGTGATCATTGTCCGGGAATCGGACGAAAGCCACTTCCTTGCCGAGTGACTTCAGCGTAATGTAGAACTGCTCCGCCTGCTCGATCGGGCATCTGAAATCCTTTTCGCTGTGGAGGATCAACAACGGCGTCTCCACATGCTCTGCATATTTGAGCGGGGAGAAGTCCCACAGCTTATCGACCGATTTCATATCTGCGAAATGCTGCCATTCATTGAAGTAATAGCCGATGTCCGATACGCCGTAGAAGCTGATCCAGTTCGAGATGGAGCGCTGCGTGACCGCCGCCTTGAAGCGGTTCGTATGGCCGACGATCCAGTTCGTCATGAAGCCCCCGTAACTGCCCCCCGTCACACCCAGGCGGTTGCCGTCGACCCACTCAAAGTTCGCCAGCGCATAGTCGACGCCTGCCATGATGTCCTCATAGTCTCCTCCGCCGTAATCGCCTCTTACGCCGTCCACGAACACCTGGCTGTAGCCATGGCTTCCCCGCGGGTTGACATACAGGACCCCGTAGCCGCTCGCCGCCAACAGCTGCATTTCATGGAAGAATGTATTGGCGTACATCGTATGCGGGCCGCCATGTACCTCAACAATCAATGGGTACTTGACGCCTTCTTCGTAGTTGGCCGGCTTCATGATCCAGCCATGCACATCTCCTATCGAGGTCTGATAGACGATGGCTTCCGGCATAGAAAGCGGCACCTCCCGTAAGAACGCCTCGTTGAAGTTCGTCAATTGACGGCGTTCCCCTGTCGTGATGTCCAGATAGAACAGCTCGCCTGGGAACGTAGGATTGGAAATGGCGGCAAGTGCCCAGTTTCCGCTGCGTGCCACATCGTAGCTGTAGATATGCTCTCCTTCCGGGCTTGCCGGGAAAATACTGCCCTCAAGGTCCGCATAATACAGGCGTACATCACCCATCGCAGACAGCTGGAAGTATAAGGCGTTCGTTTCCGTCCACACGACTGCCGGTGCCTCCACTCCCTGCTGGACATCAGCGACGGCAAGATCGCCGACCGGGGCATCCAGCATTTCCGTCAGCTGCTGTGTCAGGCCGGTTGCCGTATCATATACGTATACTTTTGTATGTGTGGCATTTTTATAGGAGGCATCGCTGCCGGTATAGGCGATGTAGCGGTTGTCGTATGAGTACACAGCACCGCCGTAGTAGCCCTCCGCATCCACCAGCACCTGCTCCTCCTTCGTTTCCACGTCCACGATGTAGAGCGGCGTGCGGAACTCGTAGTCCAGGTTCTCCGCCCGGTTGACGCTCATGACGATTTGCCCGCCGTCACGGGAAATGCCGACCAGGCCATGGTGGTAATCACCCGATGTGAACTGGTCGACCTTTCCGTCTGCAAGCATCAGCACCGCAATCTGTGTGAATCTATCTTGCGGACGTAGCCCCACGCCGCCAATCCCGTCCATCTTGTACTTCATGCCGTTCACTACATAAGCTTTCGGAAGCTCATCTTCCTTCTTCTCCGGCTTGTCGGTAATCGTCTTCCCTTGCTCGACGCTTCCTGTCAGCCAGATTTTCTTGCCACAGGGACTCCACAAAAAAGAACTGACACCATTGGCGAAATCAGTCGCCTTTTTTGCCTCCCCGCCCCGTCTATTCAGGATGTATACCTGATTCTTTTCCTCCCGATTCGAAAGGAAGGCGACCTGTGTACCGTCCGGCGACCATTGCGGACTGCTGATGCGCTCCTTGCCGAATGTCCATTGTGTCGTTTCCCCGCTTTCGATATCAATATGGAACAGGTGGGAATAATATTTATTATCTTCCTTATTGATTTGTGTGCGAATAAAAACTGCCTCTTCATTTGACGGAGACAATACTGGATTTGCAATCGATTCTAACGTAAATAAATGTTCTGCCGTTAACATAGCGACCCCTCTTTCCCTTTTACTTCGGATTCCGTAATAACAGTGTACCATCCCTTTCTGTTTTTTCCAAAAACTTTTTATAGCTATATGAATCATTATTTTACATAAAGGATGTACCGATCAGCCTTCCTCCAGCAAAAGGGGCTAAGCCTTAAGCTAATTGTCTATTCTTCCGTTTCGTCTTCGGTGTCATGCAGGATATAGTGCAGTGCTGAAACTCGGCAGGAATTGACCGCCCGCATCACATCCTCCGGCTTGGCGGCATCAGGAAGCACCCACGGGCGTCGCCCCACCTTGAATACCTCCTGGTTGCTGTGTATGCAGTTTTGTGCATGAATGCAAAGCTCCTCCTTAAAAAATACATCAATGTCTTTCCCGTAATATTTGCGATAGCCCGCTTCAAGCAATTTCTTTTCATCCATAAAACCAGCTCCTCATTTTTGTCTATACCCCTCGAAAAGGAAACTATATGCTAGGCACGGATATCTGTCGAAGTAGCTGGAAATGACGTCCCCTGCAATTCAAATGGCCATTAAAAACATCTTGAAAATTTCGTTTCCCTTCGTGCCGTTTTTGACCGCTTTGCATGCCAGGTGGAGCAAACCATATACAACTTAAAAATAAATAAGTGCCAAACCGAGTCCTTCTACCCAAAACGGCGCTTATCTTCAGTTAAGTTGTATGTCAAATCCGATGAATGACGGTTTTGAGCATCTTTGAAGCGGCATCTTCCTACTTTTCCGCCCGTTTTCTTCTCCATATACGCAAAAAAACGGACGAATTTCAGTAGCAAAGCGTCTATTGGACGCACATATACGATTGAAACATGGCCATCCTTCACTGCCCGTAAACGTCAGAGGATGAGGCAAAAAAGTGGAAAAAAGCACTCAATCGCACAACCGATTGAATGCTTTTTTGCCAGAAACACCTCGGATTTGTCCCCTCCGAATTGCCCTTCCTTGATTTCTATTTTACCGGTGCTATGTCCTTTAAGGAGCGTCGCAGGATCTTCCCTGTCGAATTTTTCGGCAGCTCGTCCAGGATTTCAATGGTTTTAGGCACCTTATACTTCACAATGCGCTCTGTACAGTAGTCCTTCAGCTCCTCTACGGAAACCGACTCATCCTTCAGCACCACATAGGCGTGCACCGCCTCCCCGAAATCCGGATCCGGGAGTCCCACCACAGCCGCTTCCACGACTTTCGGATGGGCGAACAGCACCTCTTCCACTTCCCGTGGATAGACGTTGTAGCCCCCTACAATGATCAGATCCTTTTTCCGGTCGACAATGTAGAAGTAGTCCTCCTCATCCTTCTTTGCAAGGTCTCCCGTATAGAGCCAGCCGTCACGGATTGCCATGGCCGTATCTTCCGGCATCTTGTAGTACCCTTTCATGACGTTCGGTCCGCGCACAATCAGCTCCCCTACTTCACCAACGGGCACCTCTTCACCATTCACGTCGACAACCTTGTTTTCGACATTGACGATGGATTGTCCGATGGATCCCGCCTTTCTTTCACGGTCCAATGGATTGAAGCAGGTAACAGGCGACGCTTCAGAAAGGCCATACCCTTCGGAAACCCTCACATTGAACTTTTCTTCGAAGCTGTGGAGCAGAGCGACCGGCAGTGAAGCCCCGCCTGAGATGGCCAGGCGCAGATGTGAAAATGCCTTTGGGTCGCCTTCTTCGAATTGATACAGGAAGTTGAACATGGTCGGCACGCCTGCAAAGACCGTCGCCTGATAGTGCTCGGCCAATTGGAAGATTTCCGCCGGACTGAACCGGGGTGTCAGCAGAATCGTCGCCCCACTCATCAACGGGGCATTCACCACGACCGTCAGCGCGAATACATGGAACACAGGCAATGTCGTGATGATGCGGTCCTGGTCCGTCACCTGCAGATAGTTCCCTACATCACGGGCATTGGAGTAGAGGTTGCCGTGCGTCAGCATAGCCCCCTTCGGATGACCCGTCGTGCCGGATGTGTAGAGGATGACGGCCGTATCGTCCTTGTCGACCGCCACCGGTTCAACCGATGCCTCCGCCCCCGCCAATACATGCGTGAACAATTTTGCCTTTCCTCTCGCCGCCTCACTGAGCGCGGCGTACTTCTCCCCTATATCAGGCGCCGTCTCGCAGATGATGTATCCTTCTACCTGCGGAAACGCCTTTACGCCTATTTCTACAAGCGGCAATAGCATGTCGAGTGCAATGACCGCCTTTACATCGCCATTCTGGATGATGTATGAAATTTCATCCGGCGTATAGATTGGATTGATTGGAATGGCAGTCGCCCCCAGCCTCATCGTTGCATATAAAGAAATGATGAAGTGCGGTGTATTGCCGAGCAGCAATGCAACATGGTCCCCTTTTTTAATCCCCATGTCCTGCAGTGCCGAGGCAAAGCGTGCTACTGTATGCTCCAGTTCTGCATAGCTCGTCCCTTTCCCCATAAAATAATACGCAGTCTTTTCCGGTTGTTCGAAAGCTTGTTGCCGTATCTGTTCAACTAAATTCAATACATCCATCCCCCTTTGTGCGCAAATGAATATCCATTCATTTGCGTACTAGTATAAAATAGATATATTGATAAAACAATAGAATATTTGTATTTTATTCACATTTCCTGTACATAAAAACCTTTTTTTCTACTCCACTCAATCCCTCACATGGGCGATATAGCGCCATCTAATCATATAGAAATACACAATCTGCACAAAGGCGAACAGGCAGAAGGCAACCATGATTTCTTTTACAATGATGAGGTTGACGACATCCTTCAATATGGACTGCAGGGCGATGAAAGCAAATGTACTGTGGAGCAGCGCCAAACCCAACGGCAGGAAGAACTGCGGAACAAGATGCCTTGTAATGATCCTCTTCTGCTCCTGGTTGGTCAGCCCCATACGCTTCAATACCTTGAACTGCTGACGCTCCCTTTCCAGGTTGGCATACAGCTTGAAATAGATGAAGCTGCCCGCCGCAAGCAGGAAGACGATGACGCCCAGCACACCGACGATGGCAAACAGGCCGTACGTCGCTAGTATATAAGAATAATTCAATCCCGTATTTTCAAAGTAAAAAGGCAGGGAATACTCGGCATTCGTCACATATTCCTGCGAGACCATCTGCTGGATGGAAAGGCCGATATCCTTCGCCTCCATCCATTGGGGGATATCGAAAGCAAACAAGTGATAGGATGGCGGTTCTCCCTCTACTGCCAGCGGATTAACCAGAAGTTCGAAGTCCTCGTCACTGATGATGATGGAATTCCGGCTGACGAATGATGCAGGAAAGATGATTTCCGGATAGACGCGGTCGATGTCGATCGGTATGTCGTTTTCCACCAATACCGTCTCCACCTTCAGATTTTTAAGGGTCTTGATCGACTCGTCGGAGTACGGGATGAACATCCCCTCCCCTTGATCCAGCTTCACCAGCGGCAATCCATATGAAAACAGCATCCGGTTGATGTCCTCCTCCCGGAATACCTCCACTTCATTCAATGTTTGTGAAGAAGTTTGCTTGATGACCTCAAATCGGGTGATATGATAGGAGAATCCCTGCTCCTCGAGCTCTTTGATGATGCTCAGTACATGCTCCGTTTCATACGGATTGTCCACATGCCCCTTATAGATGATGCCCAGCGGATTCAGCTTGTCATACTGGGCCGTGTAGGAAGAGAGCGCCGCAAGCAGTACCACGCACAGCAGCGCCAGCATGGATACCATTGACACGACAAAGAACATTTTTGCGTTCTGCCGCATCGTATGAGCCTGTTCTGCGACCGACAGCATGCGCGCCTTATGCCAGTAGAATGGCTTCCGCCGCTTCAGCAGGTCCAGAAACAGAAAGACTGAATCCGTAAAAAAGTAGAACGTACCCAGCGTCACGAAAATCGGTATGAGCAGGGTGAAATTGAACAGTGTCGTTCTCGTCGTGATGACCGCCAGCACATAGCCGATTGCTATCAGTACAATCCCCCAAACGGCGCGCCGCTTGGAATACCGGGCTGAAGCATCCACAGTCTTCCCTTTCAATAAATCATTCAGCTTCAAATCCGCCCTATAGACGACACTGCTGCCCGCTATAACGATAAAGCCCCCCATGAACACAGAAAATGTCAATAAGAAGGGAGGCCAAGACAAATACATGGGCAGCTCTTCAAGTCCAAGGCTTTCACGCACAATCATAAAGAAAAACTTGGAGAACGCAAATCCGAAAAGAATACCGCTGATGCTAGAAAGAAGTCCAATGATCATCGTTTCCAAAAAAACCAGCTTGCCGAGCTGGCGGCGTTCCATGCCCAAATGCAGCAGAATGGCGAATTCTTTCGAGCGCGCCTCTAAAAAGGCCTTCAACGAATAGAAGATGAAGAACCAAGAAAATAAGACGAGGACGATCTCCGCCATGACCATTCCCACCATCGAAACATCTCCGATGAAGCCGTTTTCCCGGCTCGGATGAAACATGAGCATGGAATACAGGAAGAACACAAAGACAGAGAAAAAGCTGGCCATGAAGAATGCGGCATAGTTCCGGAAGTTGCGGAAGACATTACGGTAAGCGAATTGACGAAAAGTCACCAACTTGTCCTCCTAACAAACTAAGCACATTCAGGATGCGCTGGAAAAATGCATGTCTGCGGTCATCCTTATAGATTTCATTGAAGAATTCACCATCTTTTATGAACAGTACCCGGTCGCAATAGCTCGCCGCAATGGGGTCGTGCGTCACCATGATGATTGTAGCCCGTTTTTCCTGGTTCATCGCCGACAACAGCTCCAGCACCTCGCGTGAAGCATTCGAATCCAGATTGCCCGTAGGCTCGTCCGCTAATATAAGGGATGGTTCATGGATCAGCGCGCGGGCGATGGCCGTACGCTGGGCCTGCCCTCCTGAAATCTCATTCGGGCGTTTATCCAGAATATCACGCAGGTCCAGCTTCTCGACCAATGCTTCAAGGCGCTCCTCCATCACCGATAGCGGCTTTTCGTCCAACGTCAGAGGGAGGATGATATTTTCCTCCACCGTCAGTATGGGCAGCAGGTTGAAGTCCTGGAAGACGAAGCCCAGCTCGCGTCTGCGGAAATAAGCCAATTCGGTGCTGCCCAGCCTCTGGGGGTGCATCCCATTGAAAATGATGTCTCCCGTGGTCGGCGCATCAATCATGGAAATCAGGTTCAGCAGCGTCGTCTTCCCACTTCCCGACGGTCCCATAACCGCCAGGAACTCCCCCTTCTCCACTTCAAAGCTGAGCTGGTTCAATGCCCTTGTCGTCACTTTTCCTTCGTATACTTTCGTCACTTCGTTAATGTGTAATATAGACATAGTATCTCCTTATCCAGATGGTATTGGCAGCTCGAGCATCCATGGAAGTACCACCTCGAAGCTGATTTCTATGATGTTCCCGGCCATTCCGGCCGGCACCGCCTCCATGTCCTGCGTCAAAGAAAAGCAATAGCCATCGATGACGACATCCCATCCATCGATTTCCCCCTCGACAAGGTCACCATACAGATGGTAGCTCCCTGTATACATCAGCATCGACCCGCCCTCCACTTCATGGCAAGATAGCCGGCTCGGCTTTTGCATCTCTACGCCGAGAAGATCGAAGAATGCGTACACCTCCATCCCGGCAAAGCTGCTCGCTTCGATGTAATTCAGCCATGTCGCGATTTCATTTCTATGTTGCAGTTTCCCATACAGCGCTTTTGTTTTCGGGACGTCTACCGATAGCGTCCATTCCCCTATGTGCATTTGTTCCACATGCATCCCCCTAGTGTTGGAAAAGTATTTTGGCCGTGGTGCCAATGCCCACTTCCGACTCGATGATGAGTTCATGGCCCAGTTTGGCACAGATCTCCTGGGCGATATAAAGGCCCATGCCCGTCGATTCTCCTGTCTTGCGGCCATTCTCCCCTGTAAAGAATGGTTTCGTGACACGGGAAAGGTCGGATTTCGGGATGCCGATTCCCTGGTCGACTACGCGAAGCTCGACACCATCCCCACGCTTTTCCACTTCAATAAAGATTTTTTTATTTTCTTCAAATGTATATTTCACCGCATTCGTAATGAATTGGATGATGACGAACTTGAGCCACTTCGAGTCGCTCATGACAATTGCGTCCTCCTCCACCCTTACTTCGGGAAAGACGCGGTTGGTGATGAACAGGCGCTTATTCTCATTAATGGTGGACGTGACAAGGTGCCGCAAGTCCACCTGCTCGACCTGCAGATCTTCCTGGAAGTTTTCAAGCCTCGCATTCATCAGCACCATGTCCAGCCCTCTCTTCAGCCGGTCGACCTCCTCCTGGACACTGCGCTTATCGAGCTCATCCTCCTGTAGCAGCAGCTCTAGGACAGCGACCGGCGTCTTCATCTGGTGGATCCACTGGTTCATGAATTTGTACTGCCTCGTCTGTCTTGCGTAAAGCGCCTGCACCTCATATTGATATAGCTTATACAATTCATGGATGTATGCCTCCGTACTGACGTATTCCGGCGTCTTGGCATTCTTCTGCAATGCATCATCCATACGCTTTGGAAGTTCGGCAATCTTTTGCAGATAGCGACGTCTCAGCATGTAGCGGATGGTCAGGAAGGAGGCGTTGAGGATGATGCTCATCATGATGGAATAACCGGCCGTTTCAACGTTGCGGAACCCATCCAGCCAGTACAGCATCAAGATGAAACAGACAATAAGCACCTGAAAAATGACATATGACACGTGTTCCTTGATGAACAGCTTCAGTCCCAAACCCATCACATCTCACCCGGACTTAAAATGAAGCGGTAGCCTGCGCCCCGTACGGTTTCTATATGGGAGGAAACCCCGTAGTCGCCCAACTTTTTCCGGACCCTCGCCATATTGACGTTCAGTGTATTTTCATCCACAAACGCCTGGTCGTCCCACAACTGCTCTAGCAGCTGGTCCCGGGAAACGACTTTCGGTGCATTCCCCATCAGCAGATCCAATATGATGCACTCCTTCTTCTGGAGTGGAATGACCAGCTCATTCAAGTGCAGTTCCATGCGCTCCAAGTATAATGTCAGCTGCCCCTGCCTGATTGTCCGCTCTCCCTGCTGCGGTGCATATTCCCCATAGGTCCGCCGCAGATGGCTGCGAATCTTCGCCAGGACGATTTCATAATTGAACGGCTTTGTAATGAAATCGTCCCCTCCGTTTTCAAGCGCAAAAATCTGATCCATCTCACCCGAACGAGCGGATATGAAGAGAATCGGGCACTTTGTATGCTGGCGCAGCTGACGGCACCAATAGTAGCCGTCATATGTAGGCAGATTGATATCCAACAGTACGATATGGGGGTTGAACCGTTTGCATTCCTCGATGATCGCTTCGAAATTTTCGACGATGGCGACTTCATACTGGTATTTGCGCAAGGTTTCTGCAAGCAATGAGGCGATTTTCACATCATCCTCGACTATATAAATGCGGTGTTTTTCCATTTTCCCACCTCTTTGATTTATAAAAGTATCTATCTACTCCATTTTACATGAAAAATGACCCTCCTCAAAAAATTTAGGAAGGTCATTTGCTCTAATTAATAAATCAGTTGTAGAAATTCTTCTCTTGATACGCCGCCGAAATAGTTCTGGATGTCGATGTGCTGGAGGGTTTCGCTGATGGCAGTGCGGTCATATCTGGCTCCAACCAACAGTCTCTCCACTTCTGCCACATCACCTACACCGAAGAAATCACCGAAAATCTTCACTTCCTCGATGATGCCCTTGTTCACTTCCAGGCGGATGTCGATGCTTCCAGATGGGAAGCGGTGCTGCTTTTGAATATTGAAGCGAGGCGATTTGCCGTAGTTCCATTCCCACTTCTGATAGCGCTCCTCGGACAGCTTATGGATGTTTGCCCAATCCTGCTCCGTCAGATCATAGTACTGGATCTGTTCTTCTCCGCCGAAGATGGATTTCAGGATTTCCATCCGGAATTCCTCGATCGTCATCGGCTCTTTCAGGAATTCGGAAATATTCGCCACGCGGGAACGCACGGATTTGATCCCCTTCGATTCAATCTTGTCCTTCTTCACCTTCAATGCAGATACGACTGCATCAATCTCTGTATCGAACATGAGCGTGCCGTGTGAGAACATGCGCCCCTTTGTGGAGAACTGGGCATTCCCCGATACTTTACGTCCCTCCGCTAAAATGTCATTGCGTCCCGACAGTTCTGCATTGACGCCCAGTTTCGCCAGGGCATCCACTACAGGCTGGGTGAACTTCTTATAGTTATGGAAGCTGTTGCCGTCATCCTTTGTCAAAAAGCTGAAGTTCAGGTTGCCAAGGTCATGATAGACGGCTCCCCCACCGGAAAGGCGACGGACCACGATTACGCCGTTGTCCTCCACATAATCCGTATTGATTTCCTCGATTGTGTTTTGATTTTTGCCGATGATGATGGATGGTTGATTTATATAGAACAAAAGAAAGTCTTCTTTCTCAATGTCCATATTCTTCAGCACATACTCCTCGATGGCCAGGTTGATGCGCGGATCGGTAATGCCTTTATTATCGATGAAATACATCTATTTCACTCCTTCATGATATGTCCTCAAACATTTTAACTTAAATTCGCATTTTTGTGTTGACGAAAGCAAACTGTTATAATACAATGAAGATAATCAAAACAGTGATATAACAGCTGATAAAAAGGAGGCTATCCACAATGTTAGAAAATGTAGTCGAGTTCTTTAAAAATCTGCCTGATAAGATTTGCGTCCAATGCGGTGATAAGATTGAGGAACAAAGTGAATGCTACAGCAACAATTGTGAGAAATGCAACACTCTTTAATTCACAGTTTATTGCTGATTGATGCTTCGTTTTATGATTTTACAACACTATAAAGATATTGCTTACAAATTACTAGACGCCGGGGCCCGCTCAATGCCCCGGCGTTTTTTCTACAGAAAAAGTGTATTAGTACAGGCCTGTACTAATACACTTTTTGCGCTTTTTCTGGTTTTGAGTACCTCCGCTTGTATAAAAAGGCGAAGTAAGTAAATGTAATCATGAGGCAGACTGCCCCAACTATACCAAGAACCCACAGACAGCTTGTCACCATTCCCATGTCCCCTGAAGAAATGACGGCACGGAATGCTTTGACGGAATACGTCATCGGCATGAAGTCATGGAAGAATTGCAGTTTTTCCGGAATCAATTCCACCGGGAAGGTACCCGCGCTGGATGCCAATTGAACGATTAAAAATACGAGGCTTACAAATCTACCGACATCCCCCAGCAGTACTGTCAGCATCTGTACAATCGCCAAAAAGGCGAAGCTTGTGACTGCGGCTGTCAGAACGAACAGCCCGAAGCTTTCTGTATGCAGGCCGAGTCCAAACTTCAGGACAACCACAACAATGCCTACCTGGAACATCCAGACGATGAACGGCACGATGGATTTACTGATGAACCAGCTCCATGCCCCCGTCGGATGAACGGCGGGCTGGACGAACGGGTAGACATTCGTCAATAGCAGCGCCCCCACGAAAAGGCCGAGAGAAATGAAGTAGGGGGCCAATCCCGTACCGTAATTCTCCACTTCATTTTTTATGTCTTTATCCACTTCTACAGGACTGGCCGCCATTTCATAGTTGTCATCCCCGACGGAAATTTCAGCCTCCTCACTCGCTTCGCTCAAGGCTGTTGATAGCTCTGTCGTTCCATCTAAAAGTTCCCTCGTACCATCCGCAAGCTCGGCTCCGCCTTCTGCAAGGTCACCTGATTTGCTTGAAAGTGCCGATGTTCCATCCTTTAATGTGGATGTTCCTGATATGATTTCAGCCAACCCACCGGAAAGCTCTGATGTACCATCAGCAAGCGATTGCGCCCCTGCCGACAATTCCTCCAGTTTCCCGGCAATCGCCGCGGCTCCTTGTTCGACGCTTGCCGCTCCTTCCATTAACGGCCCTCCGCCCGTCGAAAGCTCTCCGATGCCTGCAAGCACCTGCTTTTGACCTTCTTGAATACCAGCTGTGCCTTCCGCAAGCTGATCGGCACTTTGTGACAGCGCCGCTGTACTACCGGTAACGTTCTGCAGCCCGGTCGCCAGCTGGGCGCTGCTTTCTTCCAGTTGGCCGAGCGCCTGCTGCAGCACCTGCTTCTGCTCCTCCGGTAATTGCGCCAACACGGATGCCAGCTGATCGTTCACTGCCGCAATCCCTTCGGATAGGCCTCCTGCTCCCTGCGACAGCTCAGTAAGTCCTGCTTCAAGCTCGCTCGTCCCGCCAGCTAATGCATGCAGGCCCTCTGTAACTTGCTGCTGGCTGTTTACCAGCTCCGTCTGGCCCTCCTGCAAGCCATTGATTCCCTCTACATACGTTGCAAGGCCCTGCTTCAATCCTTCCGCCCCTTCGTGCAAGGAATCCGCTCCTTCTTCAAGTGCCTCGCTTCCGGCTGCCAGTGTGCCGCTTCCCTCTTCAAGCCTTGATGCGCCGGCTGCAGCATCCGCAATTCCGTCATACAAGGATTGCGTGCCATCCGATAGAGTAACCGTACTCTGTGCCAGCTGGGCCAGATAACTTTTGAGTTCCTCGGCACCATTCGCTACCTGGACAGCGCCGTCCTTGAGCTGGATAGCACCATCCGACGCTTCCGCAAAGCCGTCCCCCAGGCTTGCGATTGCATCAAAAAGTTGCTCTGCATAGGTGAAGGCAACCTTTTCATTCACTTCGTCGCGGATGCTTTTAATTGCACTGTCCCCGATTTTGGAGCTTAAGAAATTATTTCCTTCATTCACCATATACTCGATTTGCAGTTTCTCCGGCCTTTCATCCAACAAAGTTGTCGCATGGGCAGAAAATGTTGCCGGTATTTTGATGAGTATATAATACTCTCCATTTAATAATCTCTGTTCAGCTTCCTCCCCATCCACCTCGATGAATTGAAAGGTTTCGCTTTCCAGCAGATTATTGGCGAGGTCCTTCCCCAACGCCAGCTGCTCCCCTTCCAGCTCCGCTCCCTCATCTTCATTTACGATGGCAACCGGCAGCTGGTCCAGATGTCCGTATGGATCCCAAAATGCCCATAAAAGCATGCCGCAATATAGGATGGGCATGATGAACATTGCAGCGATTGAAAGGGCCTGCATCCTGTCTTTCCATATGCTTTGCCATTCCGCTTTTAACACATTATCTCCTCCTAAAACTATATGACCGGAATCGTATTTCGGTCATTTCAGTGGACAACAGAGGCACTTCCCAACCAGCCTGGCCGGGAGATGCCCTTTTTTTATCCATCAAACCATTCTACGTTGTTTTGTTGTTTTCAAGTCCGCGGAAAACCGTTTCCTTCAAGAGGGTTACAATCGTTTCCTCGTTCAATGCCTCTTTATGATTCTCCTGCCAATCTACGACAAGCGCCAGATAGGATTTCAGCATTAAATAGGCGACAAGCTCGGGATTGCTTGAATGTGCCTCCCCCTTATCAATGGCCGCCCGGATGCGCACAGCTATATAGGATACGATTTCCGTTTCGATTCCCTGCAATGTTTCCAGTACTTCGGGCGTACCTAATTGCTTTTCTTCCTCCAGCAGCTTCGCAAACAATAAATGGCGCTCCCTGAATTTTAGTAAATGCATCAAAGCTGTATGGACATTTTCCATAAAACTCAAGGATGGGTCCAGCTTGGAATCGGTTTCTAGCTTCATGTCCCGAATCATCGCCACGACCACCTCATGCAGCAGTTCTTGCTTATTGGTAAAGAAATTGTAGACCGTGCCTTTACCGACCTTCGCAATTTTGGCCACCTGCTCCATGGTCGTCGCCTTGTAGCCGAATAAGGAAAATGACGTTGTCGCAGCTTCGAGAATCTCCTGTTTTCGATTCAATACCATCACCTCAATTAATAGTGACCTAAAAACCGGTTTGGTCATATGGTCATTATTATACGCTCCTTTCAAAGTTTTACAACTATATTCCATCAAGGTTGAAACGCAGACCTCTCGAAGTAGCCAAGGTTTCATTGCCCTCCTTGGCTAAACGCCCTTTACCAGTCCATCAAACCGATAATATGCCCACTTCCCCTCAGCCTGTAAGTTTTACTTAAAATGATGATGACAAAAAAACGCACGTTGAACACCTCCATTCAACATGCGTTTCCTATATACAGCTAATTATTAATGATTATGTCCTTCTTCCGACTCTTCATCGGCTTTTGTATCGTTTTCCCCCATCTGTTCCATGGAGCTTGTGCTGTCATCTTCTAGCACCTGGCTCATATCGGGATTGCCGACGATGAACTCATGCTTCGGCATGACATGGTAGGAGTTGGCCGTCGTATGGGCATACATATAGTATACGCCATCTTTTTCGAATGTATGGTCCGCTGTATAGATTCCATCGGCGGACAGCCTTCCTTCGAGCATCTCGCCTTCGTCACGAAGGCCGGACTCCCATACTTCAAATTCCACTATTGCATCATCAATCGGCTTGTCGCCCTGTGTTACCTTCGCTTCCAACGCAACCTTTTCATTCGTCGCTACTTCAGCCGGCGTCAGTACTTCGACAACCACTTCCACCGGCATCTCGCCGTTGCCGATTGTATCGACAGCCGGCTCCTCTTCCGTACACCCTGCTGCAAGAACCGTCGTCATGGCCAATGCCATCCACCATTTTTTCATCCTTATCCCTCCATCAGTGGCAACCTCACCGTCACCGTTGTCCCTTTTCCTAGTTCACTTTCAATATGTAGCGTCCCATGATGCTGCCCTACGAGTTGGTCGACAATCGACAGACCAAGCCCGTTGCCGCCGTCCGCCCTGCTGCGGGCCTTATTCACCCGGTAAAAGCGCTCTGTAATTCTAGGCAGATCCTCCCTCGGTATGCCTATGCCGCTATCCTCCACCTGGATGACGGCTTCATGGCCTTCCATCACTGCCTTCAGGCGGATACTTGTCCCGCGGCCGGAATAACGTATGGCGTTCTCAAGCAGGTTAATCAGGATTTGCCTCATTTTTTCCTCATCGGCTTCCACAATAATCTCCTCATCCACATCAAGCAGCATGGTCATTTCCTTTTCAGCCGCCTTTGCCCTTACAAGCTCCACCGAATCACGCAGCGTCTCAGCCAGGACGATCGGATACAGCTCTCCCAGCCCTTCCGCCTCCATCTGGACGAGCTGCATCAATTCATTCGTCAGCCGCTCCATACGGTTTGCCTCTCTGGCGATCAGGCAGATGGCTTCGTCTTTCTGGTCCCCTTCAATCAATCCATTCTGTATCGATTCACTGTACCCTTTTACATAGCTGATCGGGGTTCTGAGTTCATGGGAAACCGTCGCCAGGAAGACCTTTCTTTCCTCGTCCTCCCGCTGGATCGCCTCGGCCATATGATTGAAGGCGGCCGACAGCTGGCCCACTTCATCATTGGACGCCACGGCCACACGTGCCCCGTAATCCCCTGTCGACATGCGCCGGACAGCCTGCTGGAGTTCATACAGGGGATGCATGATGCGCCCCAGCCCCTTGAATACAAGGTAGCCCATGACGATGGAGAAAAGGATGACGCCTGCCATCAACAGCATGACCTCTTCGCTGGCCAGCTCGCTGATTTTGGCCAGCGGATAGTACAAATACAGGATTCCTTCGAGCCGATTCTCGTCAGTGAATGGCAAAACGACCGAAATGATCTGGCGTTCGAACCGTTCTTCATAGCCGATTTTCGTCACTGCGTCCCCCGCCAGCAGCTGCCGGCGCTCATCGGGTCCAATCAGCGTCTGGTAGTCGATATCAAACGGCACACAGGCGCTGAGCTCCCTCGGATTGCGCACGGCGAATACGTGGAAGTTGCTGTACTCGTTATGCTCCTCTATTTCCGCAATCAATTCATCGGATACTGCCCCACCCTTATATTTCGTCGCGAGCTTTTCCCCGAATTCAATCATGGACGACTCGGTATCCTCTACATACAGCTGCTCATACAAAAAATCAGTGACTACATACATGAAGGCGATGGTAATGACGAGAAACCCGACAATCAACATCCAGATCTTACCGGCAACTGTCCTCATTTTGCCTTCTCGAAGCGATAGCCGATTCCCCATACTGTCTGGATGTAATCGCTCGCTTCCTTCGACTGCCTGCCCAGCTTCAGGCGCAGCGTCTTGATATGGGTATCGACGGTCCTCGTTCCTCCGCTGTATTCCATATTCCAGACGCGCTCTAGCAGCTGGTCGCGCGAATAGACATTCGCTGGGTTTTGCATGAACAGGTAGAGCAGTTCATACTCCTTCAAGGTTAACGGCACATCGACGCCATTCACCGTCACTTTGCGGGAAATCTCGTCCAGCTTGATGCATCCCCGCGTCAGCAGCTTTTGTTCCACCTCGTACACCATCCTGCCTGCACGGCGCAGCACCGCATGAATCCGTGCGACCAGCTCGCTTGCCGTAAACGGCTTGATGATATAATCGTCGCCGCCTATCGTCAGCCCCTTCACCTTATCCTCATTTGCATCCCTTGCCGTCAAGAAGATGATGGGGATATCGGAGGTCAGCCGAATATTCCTGCATACTTGAAAGCCATCCTCTTTCGGCATCATTACATCAAGCAGGATCAAATCCACCTGCTCATTTTCCAAAATGGCATACGCTTCTTGGCCGTCCGCCGCCGACAGTATATGGAGGCCCGAGTTCGTCAGCATCAGCTCAATCAGCTTGCGCATGTCCAATTCATCATCGATAATCAATACCTTCGTCATTTCATACCCTCCCTCACCAACAATTGGAATGGGCCCTCCTTCGTCTGCACTTTCTTTTCGATTCCCTGTGCATTTACAAAATAGATCATCTGGTCGTCATAGCCTGCAACGGCGACAGATTCCCCGAAGTGGGCTACGGCAAAAGGATTCGCCCCGACTTTTTGCTGCCATAAAATTTCACCATCTGCACTTGCAACATATAAAGTGCTTTTGCCGTGGCTGATGACAGCGACTTCCTTCCCATTCTCCGCCACTCCGACCGGCATGAGCGGCATGCTGATTTCCTTCAGCTTTTCGCCCGTATCCAGGTGATAGACGTCCATCGTATCGTTCGGTCTATTGCCCACCCCATGGCCGCCCAGCCATAATGCATGTTCTTCCTCCAGAATCACAAGGCCGTGAGAGGATTTGGCGATCGCCCATTCCTCCACCACACGGAATGTCTCGATATCCAATACGGATAAAACCGTATCTTTATAATTCACTACATATAAATAGCCGTCACTCGCCGCCATGGACATCGGATAGTTATATAGCTTACGTTCATGTACTTTGGCGCCCTCCAGATCATAGCTTGTCACCGTATTCGTTTTGCTATTGGTCATGAAAAACTGTTCCGTCTGCCTATCGTAATACGCATTTGTCGTACCAGCCCCGCATCTAATCGTCGCCACGCGCCTTCCTGTAGAAAGCTCGTATAAATGGGCCTCGGACAAACCGTGTCCGTAGAGTAGCACATGGTCATGCTGAATCAGTGACGCGCCCGTATAGGCCAAATTGAACTCCCACGCCGCCAGCTCCTCCCCTTCCCTGGTGAAGAACGACAAGGACGGCTGCAGGATGTTGACCGATGCAATGAAGGGCTGCTGTGGACTGATTTCCGTATAGCGCTCTTCGCTGCAGCCGCCAATCAAACAAAGGCATATCAACACAACAACTACTCGAATCTTCACATGCATCCCCCCATCTTCATCGTACTCCACAATTGTGAAATATCGATGAATTATATACGGTGAAATAGTGAATATTGGAAGGAATCTTCCTCATACATAACGGAAGGGTTCTTCCATTACAAAAAATATACATACAAAAAACTGTGCAGCCCATCTACTGCACAGTTTCTTGCCCGAATATCGTGTTCAGCATGCTACCGGCAGCCTTCCGTCCCTGTTCAATGCAATCAGGTATGCTGATGCCTTCATAGGAGCTGCCGACGAGCATGACATTCGGGAACTTCGCGTTTAGTTCTTGCTTCATTTGCTGCAGTCGCTCATCATGCCCGACCGTATATTGAGGCATTGACTGATTCCAGCGGGTCACTACGGTGAACAAGGGGGCCCCCTTTAAATCGACCGCCTTGCGTAGATCCGCCAGTACAGTTCTTTCGATTTCACTGTCGGAAAGCTCTACAATTGCTTCATCTCCGACACGGCCGATATAGACGCGGAGCAGGTCGTACCCTTCCGGCGCCACATCATCCCATTTGCGGTTGCTCCATGTACAGGATGTAATCGCCAGATCGCTGCTGCGAGATACAAAGAAATTCAATGCATCCTTGTATTTCGGAAGCTGATTCTGTTTGAACGCCATCGTCACCGTAGCAATCGTTGCGCAGTTCATGGATGGCTGATACTGCATGACTTCATATTTCCCGAAGACCGATTTTGCGACATTGAACGGTGTCGTCATGATGATGGCATCAGCCTGAATCGGTGGAATATGATTCAAGACGACTTTCATAGAGCCGTCTTGAAGCTGTTCGACACCTTCAACCTTTATCCCTTTCAAGATTGTGCTCGGTGCCAATTGCTCTTCCAGTGTCTCGATGAGCGTCTCAAGGCCATTTTCAAATGTGCCATAAAGATACGGCTGCCCTGAAAAACGCCCGCTGCCCGGCTGACCATTTTTTTTCTTTTTCATTCCAAGCAGCAGGCTCCGATGCTCTTTCTCCAGCTGGTAAAAGTGCGGGAACATGGACTGGATGCTCAAATGATCGATATCACCGGCAAATGTCCCCGCCATCAGCGGCTCTACCAGATTCTCTACAATCTCCTTGCCGAAGCGGCGTCTGAAAAAATCACCAATCGGTTCATCCTGCCATTCGGCTGCACGCGGAATGATCAAATCCCCGGCCGCACGAACCTTACCCGTCAAAGAGATTAAACCAGAAGCGATAAATGAGGAAACTTTCGGCGATTCCCCCAGCAGCAGGTTGCCCGGGACTTTATATAATTCCTTACCGACAGCTACATAGGTCTGCCCGCTATTGCTATGGACCAGCTTATGTGCAATCCCTAGATCATGCGCCAAACGACTGGCATTTTCCGCATCGTCGATGAACGATTCCGGGCCACGCTCTACAATGAATCCATCTTTTCGCATAGTGTGGATTTTCCCGCCTAGACGGAGGGAGGCTTCCACTACCACGACATCTAATGGATACTGCTGTTCTCTTGCAGTCTGCTGCAAGTAAAAGGCTGCCGTTAAACCGGTAATGCCACCGCCTATTACGACTGCCTTTCGTCTTTTTAAAGTCACCCTCATCATCACTCTCTATATTAATTCGCTAATTTATCGTTGATTGCATCCACCATGGCGTCGATGAACAATGGATGCGTATTCGGCATGGTTGGACGATAGTAGCTGGCACCGACTTCATCGCAGACGACTTTACATTCGATGTCATTATCATACAGAACTTCCAAGTGCTCCGTTACAAAACCGACCGGCGTGTAGATGAAAACTTTGTAGCCTTTCTCTTCATGCAGATCACGCGTCAGGTCCTGCACGTCCGGGCCCAGCCACGGCTCCGGTGTTTGACCGGCAGATTGCCAGCCTACCACCACATTTTCGATGTCGGCGGCTTCTTGGATGAGGCGTGCCGTTTCGATCAGCTGCTCCTCATACGGGTCGCCGGCCAATTTAATCTTCTCCGGAAGCGAATGATTCGATACGATCAGGCACGCATTCGCACGCTCGTCTTCAGTCATTTTCGCCAATTCACCGTTTACCGCCTGTTTCCAGAACTCGATGAACTTAGGCTGTGCATACCAGGACTCTACAGAAGTCAGCTTCAAGTCCGCCTCCAATTTATCGATATGTGCCTGTGCACGGCCATTGTAAGACTTGATGGAGAAGGTAGAAAAGTGCGGCGCCAGTACGATGGACACTGCTTCCTTGATGCCTTCCTTCACCATCGCCTCGACAGCATCCTCCACGAACGGCTCGATGTGCTTCAGCCCGATGAACAACTTGTACTCCACTTCATCCTGCAATTCATTTAAACGCGCACACAAAGCTTCCGCCTGCGCTTTTGTCATCTTTGCCAATGGGGAGATGCCGCCGATTGCACGGTAGCGTTCCGTCAAATCATCGATATGCTCCTGGGATGGCTTGCGCCCATGACGAATATGTGTATAGTAGCGTTCAATATCTTCCTCTTTATACGGTGTCCCGTATGCCATTACTAACAAACCGCGTACTGGTTTCATGAAATTGTCACCTCTGAAATTATTATGTGCTTAGTAGGAACGTTGCTTTTATCCCCCTGACAGCAGCAGGCGGGATGTCTATGCAAAAATAAGCCTGCCCGCCTCACAGAACAAAATGTCCCGTCTCTTTTGGCAGGATTATTTATTAGTTATATCATTTTTCGGAAACAGCCGTCCCATCTATTGCTTGGCCCGCGCTTCACGGCTGTAGTCGTGGATGAATGCCGTCAGCCGCTTCAATACGGCAGGGTCCACTTCCGGGAATACGCCATGGCCCAGATTGAAGATGTGTCCGCCTGCATGTGCTATCCCCTGGTCGATGATTTCTTTCGCACGCGCCTCGATTACAGTCCAATCGGCCAGCAACAACGTCGGATCAAGGTTCCCCTGTACAGGCTTCGTCACGCCGCGCGCTCCCGCTTCACGGATTGGCAGCCGCCAGTCAAGACCTACAACATCAATCGGCAGGTCATGCCATTCATTCACGAGATGGGATGCACCAACACCAAATTGGATCAATGGGACATTCAATTTGCGAAGTTCGCCAAAGATGCGCGTCATGACCGGCTTAATGAAGATGCGATAATCATCTACATTCAGTGCACCGACCCAAGAATCGAAAATCTGAATCGCCTTCGCCCCTGCCTCTACCTGTGCAGAGATATCCGCAATGATCATATCCCCCAGTTTGTCCATCAAAGCAAACCATGCTTTTGGCTGCGACACCATGAATGACTTTGTTTTTGCATAGTTCCGGGAAGGGCCACCTTCAATCATGTAGCTTGCCAATGTGAATGGCGCTCCGCCGAAGCCAATCAGCGGCACATCCAGCTGTTCTTCAGTCAGCATTTTAATCGTTTCCAATACAAAAGGTGTATGCTCCTTGGCATGGAACTCGCCCAATTTCTCCACATCCGCCGCTGAACGAATCGGATTTGCAATGACAGGCCCTACACCCGCCTTGATTTTCACATCGACACCGATGCCCGGCAGAGGCGTCACGATATCTTTGTAAAGAATCGCCGCGTCCACATTATATTGCTCCACAGGAAGGCGTGTCACATATGCACAGAGCTCCGGCTGCATCGTAATTTCTTCTAGTGAATACTTCTCCTTGATTTCACGATACTCCGGTTGTGAACGACCTGCCTGGCGCATATACCATACAGGCGTGTAGTCCGTCCGCTCTCCTCGCGCCGCGCGCAACAATGTATCATTGATTATTCTCATGAAAGAATCCCTTCCCCTCCAAAATGTAGTAAATCTGCTATGTATTGATACCCGCTACCAATATAAACTGTTCCTTCCCCATTGTATAGTTTTCTAACTCAATTGTCATAAAATTGTTCTTCGACGGAGGCTCGATTTTGACAAACATGTTTCAATAGCTTTTAAATAGTAATAACTATCAACACGTGATAACTATTCTTAATTGGAGGGGATATTCATGAATTTCTATTTAACATCGGGAACGCCTGAATATATGGGGAGACTGGTCGACAAGTATAAAAAAGAAGGCATGATCCTCTTGCACGGGGGCGGCAATTCGGTCGTGATGCATGAATCATCAAAGAAGACCGTCTTTGCGACGCCGCGGCGCTTCGAGGTGATTGACGGCTCCGGTACGTTCGAACAAAGAGGTTTCGTGGCGATGCAGAATGTACCTGTAATGGATGAGGCCCGTCCTCTATTTGAAGAGCGGGTAATCAGGGCCATCGTCCACCTAAAGAATGATCCATCCCTGATTGCCTACCGGGTGCTGCGTCCCATCAAGTCGGATATCTATGTCGTCGCAACCCAATGGGCAGGCCCTGCATCCTTCGATATGTGGACGAAATCCGACAATTTCCAAAACGGGCTTGCATCCCTTCTCAATTCAGCAAGCTCTTCTACACAAAACCTTTTCAACGCGAAAACCTATACGACGACCTATACGGCCCCCCCAGCCGAATAAAAAAATCCTAGCGCCCAGCGCTAGGATTTTTTGTAATCAGCAATGTCAATTCAGTAATGATCAGTATGACGAGCGGGGTGATGAGGAACAACGGCTGGCCTATGCTGCACACTGCCACAATGACCGCCTGGAGGACCTGGAAAAAGCGCAGCAATGCAGTCACAGCTTCCACTCGCTGCTCCTTCGGTAAAGGATACAGCATATCCATGCGGAACTCCCCAGATGAAAGCAGTGCGTATTTCAACTGGATTGTTGTGGCGAATGCCAATGCCCCAGCTACGATCCATGACACTACCGGAATGTCCACAAAGGCTACGATCAAGGCTGATATGGCCGTCAGACGCACCCATAGATAGAAATGGTCATCCGTACGTATGAACGTCCGAAATACAAGGTACAGCTGGGCCTTTTCCTTCTTGAACGGAATCCAGCTGTAAAGGAAGTCGAGCCACCTTCTGCGACGGACCGAGCCGCGAAGGTGCGGCACCTCGGTGAAGTAGTTGGCGAACCGGTAGAAGCGCATCATACGGTTCTGTTCCAGCTTGACAAAATGCTCATATGGAACAGGTTGCCCTGCCACCCTCTTTGCGAGCATGACATTATAAACAAGGAGGATGACAAGGAAAACAGCCCCCATCCATACCCCGCTTGCCAGCACCGTCTGAAGCGTCAGAATCGAGATGATGATGCGCGCCGCACGGTCGATCCATACATGCTGCCCCCGATTGCCATAGCGGTAGTTGAATTCAATTCGGACATTCAGATACTTCAGGATGGCGACAACCAGCAGCCCTGCCCATACTTGTCCCGACGAAAGGTCCGTGACAGCGTTCAATAGCGGGACGGCGATGATGTAAGCAGCAGCCGGCAGCACCACCTGCGATAAGAATGTCCAGTTCAATGCCTTTTTGAAATATAGCCGCATCTTCGTTTCAAGCGGCAGCAAATAGACCTGGTCCGGCTCCCGAATCAATGTTGTTGGGGCGCTGAATGCCACAATGGCTCCGATGATGATGGCAACAAGCCATTCCGCCGGGAAGTCGCTCGGTGCAACTTTCAGCCATTCGCTATATTGATAGCCCGCCGCACCAACGGCAAAGACAAAGACAATTGCCAAATGCCCTGTAAACACAAAGCGCATATATTTTTGCACTTCTCCTATATAATGAAGGAAACGCTTCGACCAAATACTCTGCATGCTATTCACCCGCCTGCTCCTTCGTCATCTCGATATACAAATCGTCGAGCGTCGCACGTGGCATGCCGAAACTAGCGCGCAGGTCGGCCATCGTTCCCTGTGCACGCACCCGTCCCTCGTGAAGGAGGATGATGCGGTCGCAATACCTCTCCGCCGTCGACAGAATATGAGTGGACATCAGGATGGAGGCACCTTCCCGCTTTTTCGCATCCATCTGATCGAGCAGCGACTGGATGCCCAGCGGATCCAGCCCGACGAACGGCTCATCGATGATATACAGAGCCGGATTCACCAGGAAGGCGCACATGATCATCACCTTTTGGCGCATTCCCTTGGAAAAATGCGACGGAAACCAATTAAGCCGTTTTTCCATCCGGAATTCCTTCAGCAGCTTCCCTGAACGCTCCTCCATCGTCCTTTCATCGATTCCATACGCCATCGCTGTCAGCGCCAGGTGTTCCTTGAGCGTCAGCTCCTCATACAGGACCGGCGTCTCCGGTATGTAGGAGAAGCTTGTACGATATGCATCTATATCTTCCTGCAACGTGACACCATTCAGGCGTATTTCACCCTCCCTCGGCAGAAGGGTCCCGATGATGTGCTTGATGGTCGTACTCTTACCGGCTCCATTCAGCCCGATCAGCCCGACAAGCTCCCCCTTTTTGATAGTGAACGATAAATCTTTTATGACGGGCTTCCTTGTATAGCCGCCAGAAACATTCGATAGTTGTAAAATTGTCATACTTTCACTCCTGTTCTTATCCCTTAGTTTATCAAAAAGTTAGAAAACATTCAGTCGGCATATGCTAAAATAGATGAAAATAGATGGAAAGGATGATTCAAGATGAGCGACTGCCTATTTTGTAAAATCATTAATGGCGACATCCCGAGCACAAAAGTATACGAGGATGAGCATGTATACGCCTTTATGGACATCATGCCTTTAACAAAGGGCCATACACTGTTGATTCCGAAAACGCACTGCCCGGATCTTTTTGAAATGCCCGAGGAAGTGGCGGCCAACCTTTATAAAGCAGCACCTAAAGTGGCGAAGGCGATCAAGCTTGCGTTCAATCCGGTCGGGATGAACACAGTGAACAATAACGGGGCGGCTGCCGGACAAACGGTATTCCACTACCACCTGCACCTCATCCCTCGCTATGATGAAACAGATGGCTTGAAAGTGGGCTGGGAGTCGAAAAAGTTCGAAATGGCCGAGCTGACAGGCTTTGCAGAGGCCATCAAATCCAATCTGTAGCCCATCGCCTCCAGAGAATGGTTTCGCTGATTTTATCCATTCTATGAAATAATATGAGAGTAATTGATTTTTAGAAGATTCACACGTAAAATTCAGTATAAGTTTTCGCTAATGGCACCGAGAGCACATTAGGAGAACCGAGACTAGAAAAGTTTAGAGGAGACGAGACAAATGAATACAAAGAATTTAGTTTTGATGGCGCTATTGGTCGGTGTAGGGGCGGCCCTTTATGTGATGATTCCCGGAATCAGCGGAGGAATGAAGCCAGACTTCATGCTAACGATGATGTTCATCGGCATCCTATTATTCCCTTCCGTGAAGGAGACATTCCTGCTAGGGATTTCCACGGGCATCATTTCAGGATTGTTCTCTACATTCCCAGGAGGCTTTGTCCCGAACGTGATTGATAAATTCGTGACCGCTTTCGTATTTTTCGCCGTGGTTGCGGCCATCCGCCACCTGGCACAGAAAGTTGCCGTTGCCGCCGTGCTTGTCGGGCTGGGCACCATTCTATCAGGAAGCGTGTTCTTATTGATGGCCATGCTGCTGACGGAAATCCCAATCGACTTCGCCGTACTGTTCGCGACGGTCGTCCTTCCGGCAATTGCCTTAAATGCGATTGCATTCATCATCATTTACCCAATCATCACCGGGCTGGCCAAACGCTCGAACTTCAAAACTTCTGTATCACAATCCTAGCATATGGCCCCCTGTCAGCTGCCTACACAAGCAGCCGGCAGGGGGCCTTTGCAATGGAAGGCACTATAGCCATGGTACCGCCCCTCTTCCAACAGCCCCCGTAAAGTTCACAAAAAGACACGTCAAAACAAAAAAACTTTAACTTCCTTTCAAGAGAAGTCACTTTTTCACTTAAAGAAAATCGATTTCTCAACACGTATTGCAAATACAAAAAGACTAGGGACAATTTCAAAGTTCCTTGCATATGTCTATACGCCCCAGACAGCTTCGTTTTTTCGTTTTGCAAATTCCTTTTTCATGGTTTAATAAGGATAGGGGTGGGAAACATAGTTGAATAAACCCGAAACTTCCCGCTCTATACATACGGACAAAGGAGATGGCAAAATGAAAGCAAAAACATTCCTTACAGGACTATCAATCGGCCTTTTCGCCGGCATGGCCGCGGCGATGGCGACGGCTCCGCAGCCAGGGCAGCAGCTACGTTCGAATATCGCACGTAATGCAGCCTCTTTAAAAGATCAGTTCGCTGACATCCAAAAGGAGACAGGCAATGTCCGACAATCCGTTTCAGCCTTTGCCGGAGAAGCGAAAAATAATATACCGAAAATAATTAATGAAATGAAGGACACTATCATTACTTTTAAAGAGGAAATCGAACCAGAAACAACAAAATTAAAACAAGAAATTGAAAATTTACAGAATTCCATAGGCGAAATCGAGAAAAATCTTTCTGAAATCAGAAAAGAAGAATAGAATGAACGCTATAAATTACGGTCTTTTATACCTAACAAAAAACTCAAATTACTAATTTTTTATCATTTTAAGCCCTATAAATTACATTTTTAAATCACATTTCAATTATTTAACTTTTCTAACTTTAAACTTTTTTCTTTTATTGCTATAATATTCCCAAAATGCTATGAAAGAAGAAGGTGATTGCAATGTCTCAAGAATTATACACAATGAAAGATGCTATGCTATATAGTCAACGCATTGCTCAGCTGTCTAAAGCCCTTTGGAAAGCTGTCGAAAAAGATTGGCAGGCCTGGATTAAACCGTACGACTTAAACATCAATGAACATCACATTTTATGGATTGCATTCCATCTGAAAGGCGCCTCCATTTCCGATGTAGCGAAATTTGGCGTGATGCACGTATCCACTGCATTCAACTTCTCCAAAAAGCTGGAGGAAAGAGGATTGCTCAAATTCTCCAAACGGGATGACGACAAGCGCAACACCTATGTGGAATTGACAGAGGCAGGAAACGAATTGATCCTTCTCATGTACGAGCATTACCATGATACGCACCATTCCATTCTTGAAGGCTCTTTGGCTTTAAAAGAGCTGTATGGACGCTTCCCGGAGTTTTTGGATGTGATGGCGGTCATCCGGAATATATATGGTGAGGATTTCATCGAAATTTTTGAACGTTCATTCGATAATTTTAAAGAAAGCCTGGACAAGGTGGAAGAAAAGGCTTCCATCACACAATAGCGGAGCGAAGGAAGCATCTGAAAACCATCCAAGGTGCCTCCTTTTCGTTGTGATGGAGGGAACGCCCTCGGGATGGAATTTTTCATCAAATAGGCAATGAGCAGTGAAAGCGGCCATCCGGTAATTGGATAGCCCTTTTTATTTTGCCTCGGTAGTAGTTCTCCCTCGACTTTGCTATATTTAATTGTTACTATTCATCGAAGAGGACCTTCTCGCCGGACGCGATGCATCGAACCTCCCTCCTGCTAGCCGAGCGTTCCAAGAAATCCATCGCCTCTCTTCGGCAACATGAAGACACACTATTTCACTAACGAGGTAGCATACGTATGAATTGCATAAAAACCATTAATGTAGAATATGAATATGGGACGACAAGGCTCTTCTTGCTGACGGGCCTAACCTTTATCCTTGTTTTCTGCTTTTCCTATATTCTGGTCGGCCTTACTTACACCGGCATTCACTCAGATGCACATTTTTTCAAGTTCTTTTTTGTCTTTTACCTGCTTTACCCCGTGCATAAGCTCATTCACTACTTCTCTTTATTAAACTATAGGAAGTCGCTTGTCTATCGGTTCAAAATCCGCTTCTCCTTCATTCCCCTGCTCCATATGCGCCTGGAGGAGACGATTCCTAAAAACCGGTATATCCTAACGTTGCTGACACCGTTTGTGACCTTAAATCCACTCTTTCTTATAGGAGCATTTACATGGCCTTGGTATTCTCATTATTTCTGCCTGCTGCTTGCACTCCACTGCAGCATCTGCCTGCTTGATCTGCTGTATGTAAAAGATTTATGGCGGGCTCCTAAAAATGCTATAATCGAGGAAACACCGAGAGGATACGAAATTTTGGTCCCATCCTTTATGAAGGATAGCTAAAACTTGTCTCCTCAATGCGTCATTTGATATTCTTGAAGAAGCGATAGAGGGGAGGAATAGAAATGCTACTTTTGATTGTAGTGCTATTCTCAGTATTTTATTTATTCCAAATCAACCGCATGACATACGCGCTGTGCATGCGCCGGGAGATACCCGAAGAAAAACACCCCAAAATTTTCCGTACAATCAATGTACTCATTACGATTTTATTAGTTTCGTTTTATGTGGAAGTGTTGATGGCCGTATAAAAAGACGAGATTTGCTATGCAGCAGATCTCGCCTTTTTTATTTCTACCCTATGGAATTAGCAAATGAACGCAGCCCCAACGATAATCAACAAGATGAATAGGACTACCAGTAAAGCAAAGCCAGAACCGTAACCGCCGCCAGCGTAACCTCCACCGCTCATAACTTACACCTCCTTTAACTACCTTATATGCTATGCATGCCAATATGTAAAAGTTAGGCAATTGACGCGTCAAGCCATTTTGTTTTTTTTGGGTTTGTGTTATAGTATCTAGTGCATTGTAAAAAATGTTAGGAGAGTTTGAATTATGAAAAAAACAATCTATGCTTTGACATTCGCTACCTCCCTAGGATTGGCTGCCTGCAGCAACCCGGGCGATGAAGTAATCGTTTCTTCAGAAGTGGGAGACCTCACACAGGAAGAGTTTTATAACGAAGTCAAAAAATTGGCAGGCCCTCAACTGCTTAAACAGGTCGTCGTTGAAAAGGTCATGAATGACAAGTATGAAGTGACGGACGAGGAAATCGAGGCAAAGTACGAGCCATACGTACAGCAGTACGGCGATCAATTGGCATCTGTCCTAGAAGAGAATGGCTATACGGAAGAAAGCTTCAAACAAAGCCTCCGCTTCACTGTGCTGCAGGAAAAAGCGCAGGCTGACGTGAAGGTGACGGATGAAGAGGTTCAGAAGTACTATGACCAGGCGAGTCAGGAACTGCACGCACGCCATATTTTAGTAGCAACTGAGGAAGAGGCAAAGGAAATCATCAAGGAATTGAAAGACGGCGGTGACTTTGCTGCCATTGCCAAAGAAAAATCAACGGATACAGCTTCTGGCGCTGAAGGCGGCGACCTAGGCTGGTTCTCGGTCGGCAAGATGGTAGAGGAATTCAATGATGCTGCCTACGCACTTGAGGTAAATACGATTTCCGAGCCTGTAAAATCCGACTTCGGCTATCACATCATCGAAGTATTGGAAAAACGCCCAGTAGAAGGCTACGGCACATTGGAAGAGAAAAAAGACGAGATTAGCGAAACATTGCTGAACGCTAAAAAAGCGGACTGGCCTGCTATCCAATCCCAATTGCTAAAAGAGGCAAATGTGGAAGTAAAAGACGAAGATTTAAAAATCCAGCTCTAATCACGAAAGGCGCAGCCCGGATATTCCCCGGCTGCGCCTTTTCACCTGTCATCACATCAGATTTTCTTTACAAACTCCGATTTCAGCTTCATCCCACCGAAACCATCGATTTTGCAGTCGATATTATGGTCGCCTTCCACTAGGCGGATCCCCTTCACTTTCGTACCTTGCTTCAACGCCTGTGAGCTTCCTTTGACCTTCAAATCCTTGATGACCGTCACCGTGTCGCCGTCCTGAAGCAGATTGCCGTTTGCATCGCGTACAACCAGTCCTTCCTCTACTCCCTCTTCCTCCTGCTGCGGCCATTCATGAGCGCACATAGGGCACACATAGTTCAGGCCGTCTTCATACGTATACTCCGCTCCACACTGCGGACAATTCGGTAAATTCGCCATAATTTTTTCCTCCTCGAAATTCATCCCCTCTATACTGTCACAACTCCAGCACGAGGGCAATCCTTTCCTACCTGTGAACTACCGTTTGATATTGAAAAAATTCCCTTACGCATCCGGAATCTTCCCGCTCCCTTCCAAAAGGACTGGTAACTACGGGCATTTGTAAAACAGCACCGGCTGAAAATCACTTAAACACGAACATTCAATCTTCGAAATACGCGATTAATATGGCTTTTTCTTCATTCCATCTGTTTTTCGCGAATTTTATAAAAATTTTGCCATTTATTTTCTTAAACATTATATTATAATAGATAAACAAACTATCGAAGGAGTGTTCCACTTGAATACGACGACAAAACGCGCATACAATTTCAATGCCGGTCCATCCGCTTTACCTTTTGAAGTATTAGAGACGGCGCAAAAGGAATTATTGGATTTCCAAAACACAGGCATGTCCATTATGGAAATGAGTCACCGCAGCAAAACCTTTGAAGAAGTACATAACGGCGCCATTGAACGTCTGCGCAAAACTTTCAGCATCCCGGAAAACTACGAGGTATTGTTCCTTCAAGGTGGTGCGAGCCTACAGTTCACGATGATTCCGATGAACTTCCTGCAAGAGGGCAAGACGGCGAGCTACATCCAGACAGGCTCATGGTCTGAAAAAGCAATCAAGGAAGCGAAGCTGTTCGGTACTGCTGTTGAAGCGGCTTCTACAAAAGAAAACAAATACCGCAACATCCCTGCCGTTGAGGAGATCAACTGGAATGCTGATGATGCCTATGTGCACCTGACTTCCAACAATACAATTTTCGGTACACAATGGAAGGTGTTCCCTGACACTGGCGATGTGCCTCTAGTGGCGGACATGTCTTCCGATATCCTTTCCAAGCCAGTGGACATCTCCAAATTCGGCATCATCTACGCCGGTGCACAGAAGAATCTGGGCCCATCAGGCGTGACGGTCGTCATCATTCGTAAAGATTTGGTGGAAAAGGCGAACAAGCAGATTCCGACAATGTTGAAATATTCGACGTATGCCGATAACAACTCCCTTTACAATACACCGCCGACATTCGGCATCTACATGCTGGGAGAAGTGTTGAAATGGGTGGAAAACCAGGGTGGCCTGGAGCAGGTGGCGAAAAACAACGAAGAGAAGGCCGCATTGATTTATGATGTCATCGACGGTTCAAACGGATTCTATACAGGACATGCGGAAGTCGGTTCACGTTCATTGATGAACATTACATTCCGTGTTGCTGATGAAGAACTAGAGAAGAAATTCCTAGCTGAAGCGAAGGAAGCCGGTTTTGTAGGCCTCAACGGACACCGTTCAGTCGGCGGCTGCCGTGCATCCGCCTATAATGCCGTACCACGTGAAGCATGCCAGGCATTGGCCGACTTCATGGTGAAATTCCAGCAGGACAATCAATAAGAGGAGATGCTGCATTTGCAGCCGCTTCGATACGCTTTCAAAGCGACTTTTCGAGGCTGTTCCAAGCAATTCTAAAGACACTCCTTAATACGAAACAGGCACCCCCAGGGCAGGTCACCCCGGGGGTGCTTTCCTTTCAGCCTTTTTCCATCCCCCTGCCGTCCAAACTAAAAAAGAATCCCCAACAATGTTGGAGATTCTCATGTTTAAATGGTCGGCTTATAGAACGCGCGGTTATCCAATGGGAAGAGCCTTTCTGTAAACTCGCCCGGTTGTGTTTTATCAAGTGCGCGTGTCAACATATTCATCTTTGCATCGATATTATCGATATAGTGCAGGATTTCCGCCTCTTGAATCATCGGCTTTTTCGGACTTCCCCACTCCTCTTTCCCATGATGGGACAATACCAGATGCTGCAGCAGCATTACTTCTTCGCCTTCAATGTTCAGCTCCCTGGCTGCCTGGCCGATTTCGTTCACCATGATGGAAATATGGCCGAGCAGGTTCCCTTCTACAGTATAGGCAGTGCCCACAGGACCCGTCAGCTCGATCACCTTCCCGATATCGTGCAGGATGACGCCCGCATACATCAAATCACGGTTCAATGTCGGATAGAGATCACAGATTGCCTTACTCAGGCGAAGCATCGATACGACATGGTCTAGCAGCCCCGATGCATAATCATGATGGTTTTTAGAAGCCGCTGGATAGATAAGCAGCCGCTCCTGATGCTTTTTGATTAAATGACGTGTAATTCTTGAAATATGTGGATTTTTGATTTCAAAGAAAAATTGGGTCATATCTTCATACAGCTGCTCTTTTGGAATAGCTGAAGTAGGCAGCAGATCGCTGATTTGGATATCTTCCTCCGGACGCGCCACACGAATCTGCTTGATGCGTAATTGGTTTTTCCCCCGATAGTCGTGGATTTCCCCTCCTACACGGACGATTACCTGGGCACGGTAGGTTTGTTCATGTTCTTCGTTCGTATCCCAAAGCTTCGCCTCGATATCACCACTGCGATCCTGCAAAATGAGTGACATGAAGGGTTTCCCTACCGTCGTTACACCCTTTTTCGCTTCTTTTATCAATAAATACTGATCTACCTGCTCCCCCACCTGGAGTTTCGTAATCCCTTTCACGAACAATCGCTCCTTTACTAACTGCTAAATCGTTGTCCTCTATTGCTACTACCTTATTGTACCATGCATGTGTTCCCCTTTTCGATTGAAAAGGGCATATTTCCAAAATTATAAAACGGACCGAGAAAGCTGTAGGCTAATGGTTTCACCTCGAGCCGGAAGAACAGCTCTCGGGGTGGACACAACGTTCGACTCCATTTCCTCCCGTTCATCATCATGCCATATTTTCAAAAATATCAGACATCATGTAGGTAGTTTCGTGAATAAAAGGGAATATTCATGTATAATAATCTTATCTTGTAAAATAAAGGGTGAGTAAAATGGAAAATTATCGCTTCACGGCATTCGAAAAAACAGGGGAAACATTATTTGATGAAGTATGGACTTTTGAAAACGATGATGTGGCTAAAGTCGAGGGCCAAAAACAGATTGAGGAAAAGGGCATCGCCGAAAAGACACACCGCTTAGTGAACAAATCTGGGAAGTTAATCCTGTTTCATGTGTAATCCTACATATGTCGGCCCATAAACAAGAAGCTGGCCAGAAAGTTTCCGCTTTCTGGCCAGCTCTTTTCTTCCTTGTACATATGTTCCTGTGATAGAAAGAACGAATCCTCTATTATCGCATGCTTTCAATCACCTGATAGAGTTCTTCATTCGTCGGCACCTGCAAGTACATGCGTGCTTTGACGATGCGCGACAATTCATTATCGATCAACGCCCTGGCGAATCCCACCCGGTCCTCAGCGGCATGCATGCTGCGCAGCTCATCCTTCATGTCGTATATTTTACGGAAGTCATCCAGCGCCTGCCTCAACTCCTGCTCGCTCAATAAATATGCTTCGGCAGCGGCGGTAAGCTCCCCATTGAAGATTTCCAGCATCCTGACCGTATCATCTTTGATGAAGAAATCCAGCACCTTTTTGACGATTTTCGTCGCCAGGACACTTCCGATGATTAAACCGATGATTCCGCCAATCAGGCTGATGACCGCCGTGCTTACGTCGGGGATATTCATGCCGATGCCCCCACCGACGACCAGACCGATCATACTGCCAGCCACGCTCGCCGCCGTCTTCGATACATTTTTAAAAAGCTGCGACGGGGACATCTCCCCCTTAATTGTCCGTACGATATCGACACTCGACATGACACCGGTCACAAGGGCGCCGGTCACTATATTGGCATTCAGCAGCGTAATGGCCTTCTTAGCGGCGACGGAACTGTACATGGCCTTTTTCGTCGCCTTTTCCGCCACCTTTTTCATGACTGCCTTCGTCCCGTTTTTCTTCATGACATCAGCCAGGCCTCCGTCTACACGAAGCTTTTCGGCCGCCCCCATCTCCAGGTCATGGATAGAGATGACCTCCTCCATGAATGTTTCACCTATAACGGCGAGGCCTGTGATGACGGCATTTTCCAATGCCTCATCCTTTGTAGCCCCGTTCCATCTGCTTTGCGCAAATGCAAGGGCCGTACTCATGCCGATCGTCGCCTCCTTGAAGAAGACGCGGCCCTCCCTATCCACCATCAAGTGCCGGATATTCCCACTATCTGCAATATGGCGGGCTTGTATATACGTAAAGGCCCCCTGTTTGATCAATTCCATTCCATGAAAATGACGAGACACTTCATCGAACTGTTCAAGGGGCACTTCAAAGTAACATTTTTCTTGTTTCTGCAATATTGCAAGCTCTTTCTCACATACCACAATCGTCTCATCTGCCCTCGGACAGTATATATTATGAATGAGCTGGCCTTCCTGAAGATATTGTAATGTCTGATCCATTTCGTCCTCCAAATTTAAGTCCTTCATAATCATAATTATTTGTTCTGCCGCTGTACAGATTTTTGCCCAACTAAAAAGGATAGCCCGCACGAAACGAGATATCCTTCTGCTCATTACTTCCCTGCAAACTCCGGCGTCCGTTTTTCAACAAATGCTTTGATGCCCTCCAGATGGTCCTTCGTCTGGCGCATGGCCGTCTGTCCCTTCGCTTCCCCATCAAGAATCGCTTCAAGCTCAGGCAGCCTTGAACTATGCAGTATTTTTTTCGTCTCCAGCATGGCTGCAACCGGAGAGGCCAACAGCTTACCGACAATCTGATCCACTGTGGCAGCCGCCGTCCCGCTTGGTACATTGTAGTCAATCAGCCCGAGCGACAGCGCCTCCTCACCACCTAGCACCTTGCCTTCCCAGATCATCTGCTTCGCCTTTTGCGTGCCGAGCCGCTCCTTCATGAAGAAGTGGCCTCCCCCATCCGGAATCAGTCCGATGCCGATAAAATTCATCGCCAGCTTGCTCGTCTCCTCGGCTACAATGATGTCACTTCCTAAAGCAAGGCTGAAGCCTAACCCAGCAGCAGCTCCATGAATTTGAGCAACTGTAATCATCGGTAATGTATAGTAGGCCTTGACGAGACGTGAGATGTCCCCCATGATATCGCCGAAATCCGAGTAGTCATCCGAAGCGGCCATCATCTTCACGTCACCCCCAGCCGAAAATACCCTTCCTTCCCCCTTGACGACAAGGACCTGCACCCCTTTTTCAGTATGTAGCGCTTCAAAGCAGTCCGCCAGCTCCCGCATCATCGTGAAGTCCATCGCATTCATCGCGTTCGGACGATTCAGCGTCAATGTTGCCTTCCGTTCTAGAACCTCCAGCATAATTGTTTCATACTTCATTTTATCCACCCCTTTATAATGAATGTTCATTCATAATATTCGGCATTCGCCTATAAAGTCCTCTATTTACTCAAATATTTCCCCACTTGCCATCCGGTAAACAGGCACCCGCCTAAGAACGTCCCCTCCATTGAACGGTAGCCATGCACCCCGCCCCCGCCGAAGCGGCATACCTCTCCTGCGGCAAAAAGACCCGGGATCCGCTCACCTGATTCATTCAGCACCGCTCCGTCCAAATCCGTCTGCAGACCACCGAGTGTTTTGCGTGTCAGGATGTTCAACCGGACGGCAATCAACGGACCAGCCGCCGGATCGAGGATTTTATGCGGCTTTGCCACGCGGATGAGCTTGTCGCCGATGTAATTCCTTGCTCCCCGGATTGCCGTTACCTGTGCATCCTTCGTAAACGCATTGTCCATCTCCCGGTCCCGTGCCAGAATCTGCTCTTTGATGTGGAGGAAGTCGAGCTTTTCATCCCCCGCCAGCCGGTTCATCCCTTCGACCAGCTCCTTCAGGCCCTCAGCGATGACGAAATCCTCCCCGTATTGCTTGAACGCCTGCACCGGACTGGAAGGACCGGGAAGAGCACGCTTGATGACATCTTTTATGCTTTTATTTGTAAGATCGGGATTCTGCTCCGACCCCGACAGCGCGAATTCCTTTTCAATGATTTTTTCCGTCAGGATGAACCATGAATAGTCATAGCCTGTTTTCTGGATCGCCTCCAATGTACTGAGCGTGTCAAAACCAGGGAAGTTCGGTGCCGTGAAGCGGTTCCCTTCCGCATCGAACCACATGGAAGAAGGGCCGGGGAGGATGCGGATGCCGTGATTTCGCCAGACTGGGTTCCAGTTTTTCAGTCCCTCCGTGTAATGCCACATCCGGTCCTTATTGACGATACGGCCACCGATGCCCTCCACAATCTCAAGCATGCTGCCATCCACATAGGCAGGTACGCCGGACACCATGTGCCTTGGGGCGTTCCCAAGCCGGTCTGGCCAATTCTTCTTCACAAGCTCCAGGTTAGCCCCGATGCCGCCGCTTGCCACTACGACGGCATCGGCCCAGTATTCAAACTCGCCTATTTCCACCCTGGAACTCTCCTTGCCACGCTCCACCTCGCTCGGCTCCAGCAATTTCCCCCTGATGCCGGATACTTTCCCGCCCTCCACAAGCAGATCCGTCACCTTATGGCGGGGCTTATAATCGATTCCGCCTCCCCTTGCCGCATCCAGCACTTTTTGTGCAAACGGCTCGACCACTCCCGGTCCCGTGCCCCATGTAATATGAAAGCGCGGAACGGAATTACCGTGCCCACCGGCCAGGCTTCCCCCGCGCTCCGCCCAGCCGACTACAGGAAAGAAGTTGATGCCCTTCGATTTCAACCATTCATACTTTTCACCTGCTGCGAATTCTACATAGGCTTTCGCCCATTTATATCCCCACGAATCCTCATCCTCCAAACGGTCGAAGCCCGCCGTCCCGAGCCAGTCCTGCCAGGCAAGTTCATGGCTGTCTTTTATGCCCATCCTCCGCTGTTCAGGGGAATCGACTAAAAACAATCCGCCAAATGACCAGAATGCCTGCCCCCCGATGGAGGAAGCCGGCTCCTGGTCGACAAGCAGCACCCTTTTCCCTGCGTCGCTCAACTCACACACGGCCACCAGCCCTGCAAGACCGGCTCCTACCACAATCACATCATATTCCATTCCCCATCCCCCTTTTTGTCGTAATAACAGTTGATTTCTAGCAGACGAATCGTTTCCCCTCCTTTTCTTGTCAAAATTGTGTCAGTTTATGAACGTTCGTTTTGTTATATTCTCCTTTTATACGCGATGTGATTTTTAATTTTCAGTAAATTCACCATTATCAAGAGTCTCAGTGTTCGGTAACGCTTTCACGAAAAACCTAAAAACCGAACGTTATTAACGTAAATAAAAATAATCGTTCGCTTATAAAGTTCATAATTACGTGAAATAAACTCTATTCTTAATTTTTTCCTTAAATAGCATTGACATTGATGAACAATGGGATTATGATGTTAACAAATTTAATCAAGAGCAAATATGAGGACGGAGACATGCCCTTCGAATTTCTTTCTCCAGAGAGCCGGTGGTTGGTGCAAACCGGTGCAAGAATCGATCTGGGTTCAACTCCCGAATAGATAGGCGGAAATCAGTATGCCTATCCGTCACATGCACGTTACGCAGTTGAACGAAGGTTGTAGACTTCTTTTACAGAATATTTCTACAACGAAAAAGGGTGGCACCGCGTAAGTATGTTCATTAACAGCCTTTCGCCCCTTACACATTGCTGTAAGGGGACGGAAAGGCTTTTTATTTTATATGCAAAGAGGAGAGAAACAATCAAATGGCAACTGAAACAATTGAGAGAGCAACAAAAACAATCAACGTATTCATCGCGGATCCACTAAGCGAGGACGGCATCCAGCCGCTTCGCCAGGAAACTGACCTGGACTTGAACATCATCATTGACACAGGTCTGGCACCAGAGCAATTAAAAGAAAAAATTGCGGATGTGGAAGTAATGCTCGTGCGTTCTCAAACGACTGTAACACGCGAAATCATCGAAGCCGCTAAAAAACTGAAGCTGATCGGACGTGCCGGTGTCGGTGTCGATAACATCGATTTGGCTGCAGCGACAGAGCACGGCATCATCGTCGTAAATGCGCCGGACGGCAACACGAACTCTGCTGCCGAGCATACGATTGCGATGATGACATCATTGGCGCGCCACATCCCGCAGGCGTTTAACACATTGAAGAATGGCAAATGGGACCGCAAATCGTATGTCGGTGTGGAACTGAAGAACAAAACATTGGGTGTAGTCGGTTTTGGCCGCATCGGTGCTGAAGTGGCTTACCGCGCCAAGGGCTCTCGCATGAATGTCATGGCATACGACCCATTCCTATCAGAAGAACGCGCTGCAGAGCTTGGTGTGACAAAGGCAACTGTAGAAGAAATCTGTGCACAGGCCGATTTCATCACAGTCCATACACCGCTTCTACCAGAAACACGCAACCTGATCAACAAGGAAAAATTCGCCATGATGAAGAAAGGCGTACGCATCATCAACTGTGCACGCGGCGGCATCATCAACGAAGATGACTTGTACGATGCAATCGTGGAAGGAAAAGTAGCCGGTGCAGCACTTGACGTATTCGTGGAAGAGCCTGCGACAGACCACAAGCTGCTTACGCTTCCACAAGTAATCGCGACGCCTCACCTTGGCGCTTCAACTGTAGAAGCCCAGGAATCTGTTGCAGTGGACGTATCAAACGACATCATCAAATTCTTTAAGACTGGTACGGTGACAAACCCTGTCAATATGCCTTCCATTCCTAAAGAAAAGCTGGCTGAAGTGGAACCGTTCTTTGCACTGGCTGAAAAGCTTGGTAAATTCCTCATCCAAGTATCAGAAGGTACAGTAAAGGAATTGAACATCTCTTATGCGGGTGAGGTCGCAAACTACGACGTCCGCCCATTGACTGCCAACGCAATCAAAGGTTTGCTATCAACAAACCACGGTACGCACGTAAATGATGTAAACGCCCGTTACCTTGCTGAACGTGTAGGCATCAAAATCAACGAACACAAAACAACTACCGCAAAAGGCTTCACGAATTTGGTAACGGTGGAAGTGAAGACGGAAACTGAAACGCATGTAGTGGCGGGTACATTACTCAATGGCCTTGGCGCACGCATCGTGAAAGTGGAAGGCTTCGTAGTGGATGTCATTCCACACGGCAACCTTCTTTACATCAAAAATACCGACAAACCGGGTGCAATCGGCCGCGTGGCGACGAAATTGGCTGAAAAGGACATCAACATCGCAACGATGCAGGTAGGCCGTGATGAAGTCGGCGGTTCTGCTGTCATGATGCTTGTAATCGACAATGAAGTGACTGCCGAAGACTTGGCATTCGTAGGCCAGCTTGAAAATATCGATGAAGTGAAATCAATCACGCTTTAATCCATACCAAAACACCGCTTTCTTACTGCATGTCCAGCAGGAAAGCGGTGTTTTATTCGTAAGAAGCCCCCCTTTAGTTCACTTCATCCCCTTTCGTGTAGTAATAGTGCATCGCTTCCCCTTCTTTATGTTCATATTCTATTTCCTTCTCGTCAAACAGCGCCGTCAAGACGAGGTTTCCTTGCTCATGGGCCTGCTCGAGCTGGCCTACCAGTGCATTTATATTTTCGGTCCTCTTCACCGGATCGGCTGCTTGGGCGGCGGCAATCATTTTCTCCAATATCTCTATCTTCCTTTTTTCCCCCTGCACCAGTTCCACCAGTTCCTCCTCCTTGCTTGACACATGTGCGGCAATGCGTTGCAGCTGCGTTGCATAGTCAGCCGCTTTTTCCGCACCGATGCTCCCCCCGGCAATCCCCAGATCGGTCATCAACTGATTGTTCAATTCATTCAGCGGGTTCGTTACCGTTTGGACATAATTGCTTACCTCTTCCGGTGTCGTATGGAGTGGATTGAACATTTCATCAAGCCCTTCCACTTTCACAGTACCAATCATGCATAAAACCACAAGGGGCCCAAAGACGGTTGCCTTCCATGAAAAGGACTTCCCTGAAAAGGGCTTCCGCACAGCCCGTCCACCCTGTTTATTCTTGCGCATGATCAGCGATTCGCACATCAGGCAAAGCTGCCTGCCGTTCACTTGATAAATGTCCACCTTCGTGTAGAGCCTTTTGCATTGGTCGCAATGGATGGATTTTGACGGAAAGATGATGGGCAGTGGCGTATAGCCATGGTTCTCAAAATGGTGATTGCAGCTTCTACACAGCAATACATCACTCCCATTCACCACTGCACGCGGCATCACATTCATCGACTTCTTTTCATGACAGCTAAAACATTCCGCTTGAATTGTTCTTCTCATACGTCTCCCCTCATTTCATATAAAACACCCGCAAGCATCTTGCGGACGTCAATTCACTACAGCTGTTCTGGCAATGCAAATGATAGATGGCCGTTCGATCAAAGGACTTTCCTTCAGGAAAAATGCAGGCTTGCTCAGCTGTCCCGTCCCCATGGAACTGCCCAATACCCACCATCCCTGCTACACGCAGCCCTCGGAGCAGCTATTTCTCATCCTCATTGCATCACTGGATCTAGCTTTTATTTTTGACCTTACTGGTTGAAGAAACTGCAGTTTTTCCTTTGCCGAAATGCCGGATAGTACTAAATCAAAAACAGTGGACATGCCAAATCGTTCTATTATATTACTATTATCTCTCACCACCGCATATTACTAAAATCAAGCACAAAAAAAGCAACCATCTCCTAAGAAATAGTTGCTGTTTGTCCGAACGCTATTTACTTGTTTCGCCTTCCCCAGCCATCCTAAAGCTCTTTTAGCAACGCCAGAAACTCCGTCAGCGAAGTCACTTCGTATGTAGGCGTGATGTCCGGGTTGTGCGGCTTGTTTTCACGGTTGATCCAGACATTGCGCATGCCGACACGTGACGAGCCTAGGATGTCCGTCATCAGGTTATCTCCTACCATGATGGCGTCTTCCGGCTTCAAATTGTTCTTTTCCAGGACGAATTCAAAAATCGAGGCATCGGGCTTCCCTTTGCCGAATTCGCCTGAAATGACAATCTGATCGAAGTACGGCGCAATTTCCGGCGTGATTTCCAGCTTCAGGTTCTGCAAGCTCGGCGATCCATTCGTCAGAAGCACGAGCTGGTATTTATCCTTCAGCTCGTCCAGTACTGTAAATGTATCTTCATATAAGAATGGTGCTACCTTGCGCTCTTCAACAAATCGTTCCCCCAGCTCGTGGCCGAACTCCTCATCCTTGATTCCCAGCTTTTTCAGGCCGTTCGTCCATGCATGGGCGCGATATTGCACAACGATTTCCTTCATCTTCTGGAACTCCGGCGTCGGATCATCAAACACGCCCCATAGCCCTTCGAACGGATTGATGCCGATCATCACCGTGTACTCATATGTTTCATAGCTTTCATACAGTGCACGTGCAGCTTCCCTTACCGCATTTTCCAGTTCATCGGGTGCTATTTCATATTTTGTCGCCGCGTATTCGCATGTTTTTTCAAACGCTGTCTTTACAGACTTCTGATCCCACAGCAATGTGTCGTCAAGATCAAAAATGATTGTTTTTACTGTCATCGGTTTCGCTCCTAAGTCTAGATATGTATACATTCATTTTAGCACA
>JAZUQF010000079.1:0-2394 GCA_045605545.1 Lysinibacillus sp. | reverse complement strand
CGGGCAAAGATGGCATCGGAGAAATGGTCATATCCGCCACTTGTAATGTACGTAGATTTAAAGTTCCCCCGACAAATATGCATAGTGATGGTTAAATCCTCGGGTTTGTTGGCGATGGCATCGTTCAGGCAGCTTACACGTCTTTCGATGAGTGCACTTGCAGGCAGCCCTGTTTTTTCTTCTACCGCCTGGATGCGTTCTTCGGACACAAAATCGATCCATGATGTATCATCCAGCTGAAGATAGCGGCATCCTGCATCATAAAATGCCTGGATCGCTTTTTGATAAGCTGCAACCGTATCGTTGTAAAAACGGTCATCATCCCCGTTGTAATACTCATCCCCCTGGAGGCGTGTAAAGAGCATATTCGGACTTGGAATCGAAAACTTGGCCACCTGTGTGCCATCTCCGTATTTTTCAACAGCTTCCTTTAGAAAAGTAAAGTGTTCAATCATATAGTGGTCGGTGAAATCAACGCGGTCCACCACTTTGATGGCATTGTTTCTTGTTTGTGCGCCTTTGAAGCTGCTGACATATTCCGTTTCAAAAATCTCGACGCCCTGCAGGCCCGCGAGGAAATCAAGATGCCACCAAGAACGTCTAAACTCGCCATCCGTAATCGACTTCAAGCCCACTTCAATCTGCTTTTGAACGAGCTTTTCAATCTCCTGATCCTCAATCTGCTTTAACGCATTCTGGTCAACCTTGCCTTCTGTATATGCTTTACGCGCCTCCTTGACGGGGGCCGTACGTAGAAAACTCCCTACATGGTCTGCTTTAAATGGTGCTTTTACTGTCGTCATACTCCATTCCTTCTTTCTATTCCCTCATTAATCCAACTTTTCCTATAAGATATAAGTCGGATTTCGATTAATGCCAGTATAGCATCCAAAAATGTATATAACATAACACCTTAAAACTATCTCTTGATATAGCTTTAAACTATACCAGAGCCTGTTCTTCCTTAATTGTTTCTCGCAGATACTCGATATACATCGTACCGAGCTTGCTCAAAGGGCCGTTTTTCAACGTAATATAACCGACCTCCATCTGCTCATCGACCTTCAGCGGGACAGCAACAATATCATTATTCAGCTCTCGGCTGATGACACCTGTTGAAATCGTATAGCCGTTCAGGCCAATCAATAAGTTGAACAGCGTGGCACGGTCGCTTACCCGGATGTTTTTCGGGCGTGATAAGGTGCTTAAGATTTCCTCCGAGAAATAAAACGAATTGTAGTCACCCTGCTCAAAGGATAGATACGGGTAGGGCTCTAAATCCTCCAATGTTACAAAGCCACGTGCAGCAAGGGGGTTTTTCGAGCTTATGAATACGTGCGGCTTCGCTTCAAACAGTGTATGGAATGCCAGGTTGCCTTCACGCAGAAATTTATGGATGACCTTTTTATTGAAGTGATTGACATATAAAATGCCGATTTCGCTACGCATTTTTTTCACATCATCAATGATTTCATACGTCTTCGTTTCACGTAGGGTGAACTCGTATTCTTCCCGCTCATAATTCTCCAATAGGCGGACGAATGCACTGACGGCAAATGCGTAATGCTGAGCGGAAACGGAGAAATGCTGTTGACGCAGCTTCGTATTCGAATACCGCTCTTCAAGCAACTCGGCCTGTTCGACCACCTGCCTTGCATAGCCTAAAAACTCGGACCCCTCCAGCGTAAGGTCGATCCCCCGATTCGTACGCAAAAAAATCGTAATGCCCAGCTCCTTTTCCAATTCCTTCAGGGCATTGGAAAGACTCGGCTGGCTGATGAACAAATTATGGGCCGCTTTACTAATGGAACGGCTTCTAGCCACTTCAATCACGTACTTTAATTGTTGTAATGTCACAAAACCCATTCCTTTCACTTTAGATGAGCAATATTTTTTCTATCAAAATACACATTAGCCTTCGGACTGCACCAGGCAACATCCATCTCCTATAAAACCATGCTGTCATTCTTACTATTTTCTCTCCCATGAAAATGAAGGAGTCTCTCCCCCAAATGCGGGATAAGCCCCTTCACTCTATCACCCTACTATTCCGCAGGTAGCCGCCTTTTCTTCGGTCCCGTCCATTTATCGCTTGCCTTGAAATTGTAGACCGGCACGATGTGTTTCACAGAATATTTCCCAGAAGACAAAAAACGAGCCATTTCCCAGGAAATATCGTTCCTCTTACATTATTCTACATCCAGAATGACGCCCGGGGAGAACAGGTTATCCGGGTCCAGTAGCTTTTTTACACCTTTCATGATGAACAGTGTTGAATCATGCTCTTTTTGTAAAAACCTTTTCTTCCCGATGCCCACGCCATGCTCCCCTGTACATGTTCCGCCAAGCTGGAGGGCGAATTCCACAATGCGGTCATTGATGGCGTGCATGATG
>JAZUQF010000078.1:0-17473 GCA_045605545.1 Lysinibacillus sp. | reverse complement strand
CGGGGAAAATCTTTTATAGGAGAAAAAAACGGCCCGGCTGCCCGGGCAATCCTTCTCTATCCTAGGAATTGTTTGATCGCCTTTGTGAAAGCCTGGGCGTCTTCTAGCATGCCCAGATGCCCCGTTTTCGTAATAATTTTCTGCACAGCGATGTTCTCTGTTTCAATAGGCACCACAACCGGGTCGTCGCTGCCTTCAATGACGAGGATGGGCGTCGATAATTCATGCATGAAGCTCGTCTGGTCAGGTCTGGCCTTCATCGCATCCAATGCAGCAACGAGTCCTTCAGCAGCCGCTTCGTATCCAATCTGACGGGCGAAGTCAACGTCTTCCGATAGGGGAGCTGCTCCAAAGAAAGCGTTGATGCCGCCATCCACATAGGCCTTTACACCATTCTGCAGGATGTCAGCCTTCTGCTGATCCCGTTTTTTCAACGTCTCCGGTGAATCGGTCGAGGCAGACGAGTACACCAGAATCGCTTTATCGATTTCGGCGATGTCCTTTTCGAGAGCGGCCAGAACAATGTATCCACCCATCGAATGCCCGAGCCAAGTGGCGCTGGCGACCTTTTCGTGTTTCAGTACCTCGGCAATCGCCTGAGCATAGTCGTATACCGTATAGGACGCCATTTCAAGGGCACTTTTTCCGTGGCCGGGCAAATCGACGCGGATGATGTCGTAATGCTCCTCGAGCTCTTCCATCACTTTATGGAATATCCCGCTCCCACCCAGGAATCCGTGAATCATGACGATTGTATCGCCGCCTGTATTGCCACTTCGTTCGTAATGCAACATAAAATTGCCTCCCTCTTTCCATTCCTCTATTTGTCATTTCCTTCCTGGCATCTGCCTTAAACTTATTATCTCTTTATTCGATGGATTTTAGCAAAAAAAAGCATAAAAGAAAGTCAAATTTTTAATAAAATAAAATCTTCGATGAGGATGTATGTGCTATAGTAGATACAATACACAAAGGAGGAAGTTTTATGGGCAGTTTACAGAACATAACATTGCAAAAGAAGGCCAATATTTATTTTGACGGAAAGGTGACGAGCCGGATGGCGGAGTTTGCAGATGGTTCGAAAAAAACGCTCGGCATCATGCTGCCGGGGGACTATGAATTTTCAGCTGGATTGAAGGAGGAGATGGAAATCTTGTCCGGAAAACTTGCCTATAAACTTGAAGGGGAGGAATGGAAGGTAATTGAAGGGAGCGGGGTATTTTATGTACCTGCAAACACTTCCTTCCTTTTGAAAGTGGAGACGGTGACGGACTATTGCTGCTCCTATTTAGAGGAATGATACATAAAAGCGGCCTGAACCATCCCGTGGTTTTGGGCCGCTGCTTTATCTCTTGGGTTATTCCAATGCTTGTGCACTATCGATGACGTCCTGCGGGATGGTGATGGCATCGATGGCATCGAATTCAGAATAGTCGGCTGTTGTGCTCTGGTTCAACTTCAACGTCTCACCCTCGGCCGCCATTGTCATGACCAAATCCATATTCATATTCTCCAGGTTGAATGTTTCCTTGTCGATGTATAGGGTATATTTCGCTTCATTAATCGTCATGTCTTCCATGCTGGCTGTCATGTCTTCCGCTGTTGAGCCAAGTGTAGACTTTGCCTGATCTAGTACGAACTGCAGGAATTTCTCCCCTTCAGCCTCCAATGTCAAAATATATTGGTCATCATCCTGTTCGAATGTGAAGTCTTCGACAAACTGTTCCAGCTGCCGAAGCTGTTCGGATGCGTCAGCCTGCATGCCGGCCTGGTTCATCAGGACGTCAAATTCGTCGGTAGGCATTTTGAACCAGCCACCCATCATTTCCTGGTTTAGGAAGAAGCCGTCAGCCTCTGTCATGTACATTTCAATAGGCATGTTCATTTCTTCACCGGATGCGCTGTCGACAAACTTCGTCTCTCCCTTTGCGTGTAATTGGATTGGGTCCGCCACCATCTCCATCGTCAAATCGGAGAATGTATTAATCTGGGCCGTTTCGCCATCCATTGCGACATCTATATTTTGTTCGACCTCTATGTCTGCCTTGGCACTCTTCAGCTCCTGCTGGCGCTCCAATGTTTTTTCGTATACCTCCTCAAGAGTCAGCTCGGATTTTTTCGTTGTGTCGTCTTCCACCGTTGCGGTCTCACCACATGCAGCAACGAGTACTGCAGAGCCCAGAGTCATTCCAATCAATAATGTTTTTTTCAAATTAGCCATCTCCTTTGAAAGTAGGTTCACTTAACATACGTATAACATGCAAAAAAGGTTTCTAATAATATAATAATTGAACAATATATTGGGTAATATGTATATAAGAACATGCAATGGACGAACAGCGCACTGTTTGAAAGAGCGGAAAAAAAGGAATAGATAAGTTATTACTCTCGACGAGGAGGATGTTCATGAAAGATAGCATCGCACTTTTAATCATTGGTGGAATCATTATGAGCGTGAGTGTAGTATTGCTGTTGCTGCATTATATCATTCCAGGTGCCGTTTTGCTTGGCATTGCATCCATCCTGCTTGTGTCTGGCCTGTCACTTGTGAAAATTCTTGAAAGCACGCGATTTAACCGACGTTCACGCGTCTGAATGAGGGACCATCTGCCGTCCACGGGCATTTGATTCAGCTTACTGATTTGACAGCTGTATGGGAGCGGATGCACGGGTACACTTTTGTATCTTTATTCCCCTTTTATTGCACTTCAAACAGGGAAATTCGCCGCTCAGGCCACGTTACTACTTTTATTCGGGTATTTTTACTATACTTACAAGTACATTTTAAAACCAAGGTGTGAGGATAGAGATTGAAGACACTATTCTATGATGATGTTCTACGTTTTTTATATAGCAGCGAAATGTTCCAGCAACTCACTGAGGAAGACCAGCAGTTGTTTTTGCAGCAGTTTGCCCGTGATGAGGCGTTTGTAGATTCCGTTGCAGTTGCCATGGACTTCCAAGAGCAGACCGGCAAGCTAGAAGGCTCGGTCCCGCTCATTCCCCCTTATGAGGATGAGGAGAGGCGTGATGTACGGGCCATCCAGCGCAAGATGACATTGAAGGATAAGGCGTTTACGGAGGGCAATGTGACATATGTCCCGTTCGGCCATAGAATAGACCATGCTGCACCGTTGATAATAGGACTTGATACATCGAAGGGCATGGAAGAATATGAAAGCCAGGCGAAGGGCCTCGTGCTCCCCCTTGTGGAGTTGTGCGCCGGCCAGAAAAGGGATTGCATTGTCGCCACGATCAATGACCGTTGCCTGTTTCCCCACGGGGAGCTGTTGCCGGATGAGGTGCAACGTCTGCAGCAGATGAAAATGGACGATGAAGAGGATATGGCGCTCCTCTATAAGCAGGCCCTGCATCTTTTTGATGCATATAGGGTGAAGGACGACGCCGAATTCATGCTGCTGACAGCCAATACATTCGACGCTGCTTCGATACCCGATGTACTGATTGAAGAATTTGCATGGCGACGTATTGAATTGTCTGCTATTGCACTCGATGCAGAGCGTTTTGAGAAAGCGCCCTTATTGTTTTTAGATAAAGTTTTTTTTCCGAATAGCTAGGCCTTGCAAAGGATTGTTTGATAGATGGTACGTTTATTGGTAACATCTTTAAACGTTTGGGTTATCCTATCGTTTTTTGCGATGGTGAATCCGACTCGTACTGGTATAAGCCAGGGTTTACCATGGAAGTGCCAAGTGTAGTTGTTTGGTGGACATAATACAAAGTATTAACAGAGAGCGGCTTTATAAGCCGCTCTTTTTATTTTGCAAGAGGCAGCAAATTCAACAAACAGCACAATGTTCCATTGAAAATAAGAGAATTACATTACATAATCCCAAAGGAATAAAAAAGAATCCAAATGTCAGGACACAGTGAAATTGCCAGGGGGAGAGTAATGTTTAGAGAGCTTGTATTTTTACGTGCTTTTTGCTGCTTTGCCATTGTATTGGTCCACGCAACAACCAATCTCTATTATGAGAGTGGAAGGTTTCCAGACAGTAATTTGTATATGTCAATACGGACGTGGCTTACAGCTGCAACAGCTATTTTTATAATATTGTCCTTTATACTGGTTGCGCGTAAACCGGCAGAACAGATGAAAATAGATTTCTTAGTGAAACGATTTAAGTATATTTTTATGCCGTATGTATCGTTTGCGTTAATCTATTGGTTCGTAATGAGTTCTAGTGGTAGGGCTTCTTGTGAAGGCCTGGCCTGTGCGCGGGACTATGTGTTGGAGGGGCGCTTTGTAGGATGGTTTGTGTTAGTTATTATGCAATTGTACATCCTTTATTATATTTTGAAGAAATTAAAGATATCTAACAACGTAGCGGGGCCGTTCTTTATGATCATAGGTGCGTTGCCGCTTAGATATGCTAACTATGAGTATCATAGGTTCACGGAAGATTCTCATTATGTGAAGATTACAGTGTTTGTATGGCTGTTTTATTTTGGATTGGGGCTATTAATTGGAGAACACTATAAATGGATTCGGGAAAAGGCGAAGGAATATAAGTATTTAATCTTGTTAGCCTTTGTCGTCTCGTTGTTGAACTCCTATATTAATTATCACTATCACGGAATCACAATGATTGGCTCACGAAGACCGGATTTAGTCTTTATCGTTATATCTGGAATCCTATTGGTGGTTGGCTTCTTTAAAGATCGAAAGCCACCAATGCCGATACAAATGTTAAACGATTATTCGTTTACTATCTTCCTAACGCATTGGTTGTTGCAGTTGGCGGTAATTGATTTAATCGGGGACTGGGGCAACCTGTATTTCCAACTGTTTATGAATACGATTCCTGTAATCGTTCTTGGCTTGGTTATAGTTAAGTTGGTAAGTTACCTACCTTATAGCCAGTTTATAATCGGCAGCCAATTCTTGGTGAAGAAAAAGAGGAAAGAGCGGGAGAGAAAAAAGGAAGAGCAAGACAAAGTTAGCGTTGCACAATAAGTGCACGCTTTTTTTTACCAAAACATTAAGTGGTAAAAATTATAAATATGGAGTTGCAAAATAATAAAAGACATTTTATCAAGGCCTGATTTTAAAAAGTATATAAACAATGAAATGGGGGGACTACATTTTTCTAATGTGGAGAGATTGTAGTTTTTTGTATACGATTATTTTACAGGATTAAAAATTATTTGAATAATTAAAAATTTTATATTAAAATAAAGCAAAGGCAAAAATGAAAAAGTAGTAGTGCCAGACGAAGCAAAAGAGAGCCGGTGGTTGGTGGGAAACCGGTGCAGGAGATGGCATGAATGGATTTTCTAGCTGCGAAGAGGAAATGCTTCGACGTAGGTCCCACGTTACGGGAAAAGAGTGGACTAGTATAGTAATTATTAGTCAATGAAGGTGGCACCACGGCTCTCCGTCCTTTTTGCGGAGGGCCTTTTTGTGTCCAAATTGAGCTGAGAGAGGGTAGTTGAGATGACAGTCGAGACGAGAGATTATGCAGAGCGTACGATACAAGGGGATACATTAACCCCTATATCGATTTTCAATGCACTGCAAGGAGAGCACAAAGTTCTGTTGGAATCGAATGCAAAATATGAGGAAAGCGGCCGGTATTCGTTCATTGCGGCAAATCCGGTCGCAGAGTTAAAAGGGGGCAAGTCAAGCTGCGTATTCCGGATGGGGGAGGAGACGACGGAGCAGGACATTCCCGTGATAGAAAAGCTGAAAAGCTGTCTGCCGGTACGTAGCGGTGCATATCCATTTGCCTTTTTTGGAGGGGCGATCGGCTATTTCGGTTATGAAACCGCCTTTCACTTTGAAAAAATAGGGGACATCGTGAACGATGTATACCAGATGCCGGATGTGCATGTATTTTTCTATGATGCATTCGTCGTCATCGATCACCTGCTCCAGACGGTGACTATTGCGGCAATCGATCTATTCCAGACGGGCAAAACAATGGAGCAGCTTGAGAAGATGGTCGATTTGATGGAGGAACAGCTAGGCAAGCCCCCTCGACAGGAGGTTGAAGAGCCCTCACCTATTTCATTCAGCCCGACGATTGAAAAGGGGCGCTTCATCGAAATGGTCGAAACGGCGAAGGAGCATATCCGAAAAGGAGATATCTTCCAAGTGGTGCTGTCGCAGACATTTGAGGCTGATTTCGGCGACAATCCATTCGGGTTGTACCGCAAGCTGCGTGCAAATAATCCATCCCCCTATATGTTCTATATGGAGTTCGGGGACTATACCATTTTGGGGACTTCCCCGGAGAGTCTTGTAAAAGTGAGGGACGGGGCAGTGACGACGAATCCCATCGCAGGCACAAAGCCAAGAGGAAAGAACCCTGAGGAGGATGCGGCCATTGCAGAGGCGCTTCTATGTGATGAAAAGGAAATCGCCGAGCACAAGATGCTGGTCGATTTAGGAAGGAACGATGTAGGGAGAGTATCGAAAATCGGTTCCGTACAAGTTTCCAAATACATGGCCATCGAGCGCTATAAATATGTCATGCATATCGTTTCCGAGGTGACGGGGGAACTGCGGGAAGACGGGCATATCCTAGACGTCCTCGCAGCCAGTCTGCCGGCAGGGACCGTGTCGGGGGCTCCGAAAATACGGGCGATGCAGATCATCAATGCGCTTGAACAGAAAAAGCGCGGCGTATATGCCGGCGCCATCGGCTATATTTCTACGTCGGGCGATATGGATCTGGCGTTGGCGATCCGTACGATGGTCGTCAAGGATAAGAAAGCGTACGTCCAGGCCGGGGCAGGAATCGTCCATGATTCCATACCGGAGTCGGAATATGAGGAAACACTGAATAAGGCGCGTGCATTGCTGGAGGTGCGGAAATGATTCTACTAATCGATAACTACGATTCTTTCACTTATAATCTTTATCATCAAATTGCGCTGCAGGGACCCGAAGTGAAGGTTGTCCGCAATGATGAGGTGACGGTTGATGAAATCCGCCGTATGCAGCCGGAAGCAATCGTGCTGTCGCCGGGACCGGGTACACCGGCAGAGGCGGGCATCACGGTACAGGTGATTCGGGAACTGTATAGAGAGTTTCCCATCCTGGGCATCTGTCTCGGGCATCAGGCGATTGGGGAAGCGTTCGGAGGAGATGTCGTCCGCGCAGACCACATCATGCATGGGAAGACGAGCATGCTTGCCTACGAAAAACAAGGGCTGTTTGAAGACCTGGAGGAAGAGGTGGAGGTCATGCGATACCATTCCTTGGTCATTGACCGTGCCACTCTCCATCCGGATTTTGATGTGACGGCGACTTCACAGGACGATGGGGAAATCATGGCGATCCAGCACAAGCACTACCCGGTGTTCGGACTACAGTTCCACCCGGAATCAATCGGCACGGCAACAGGAAAGCAAATGGTGACGGCATTTTTGCGACATATAGAAAAGGAGAGATTGGATGGAAAGGGAGACGCTGGACAGGTTAAAGCAGGCCGCGGCTGAAGAGGTGGCCGTCCATATACCTGGGCTTTTAAAAGCTGTGAAGGAAGAAGGACTCCAGGAAGAGGCAGTGGAGCTGCTGAAGCGATATCCTACCGAAAGTACAGCGCATATTGAGGAGGCACTGCTTGCAGACGACATGCATTTGAAGGGAATTCTGCTGCGTAAAATCGTGCCCGCCTTGCCGTTCTACTCAAAAATGGTCGTGGCGGATGCAGTCGAGCAAATTGCCTCTGCTCCCGGAGAGCTGCAGCAATCGGCCAGGGAGGCACTGCAAAGCTTCGAGCCATAAAAAGGGGCTGATCCATAGAGCGTATGGGTCGGCTCTTTTTTCATAACATGAAGAATTTATTTGGATAAAAATGAGTCCTGGCTGCCTGTCCCCCCGTCTATAGGGTAAGAAAGGAGGCATGTATCATGGAAATAGAGCGGCTGATTCATACATATGGCGACTATTTATACCGGGTCGCCTTCATTTATACGAAGGATGAACGTGCGGCGGAAGAGGTGGTGCAGGACGTCTTTCTAAAATTCCATCAGACACGCCACCGCTATGATGAACGTGCTTCGCTGAAGACATATTTGACGAAAATGACCGTCAACCGTAGCTACGACTATCTCCGCAGCTGGAAGAACCGTACCTTTTCCTTATTGGAGCAATTGACGGGAACGAGCAGCGGGGCAGATGAGGTGATGCTCAGGAAAGAGGAACGCGGCGAGATTACGAACGCCGTCTTGAAGCTCTCGGTCAAATACCGGGAAGTGCTGCTCCTTTATTATTATGAGGATCTGCAGGTGAATGAAATCGCCGAGTTCCTGCAGGTGCCTGTGTCGACAGTCAAGACAAGGCTGCAGCGGGCCAGAGGGAAACTAAAGCAGCTGTTGCCGCAGCAACAATGGGAGGTGCTGACAAATGACGATTCAAGATAATTGGAAGCGGGAATTGGACCGGCTCCACCTGACGGGCATCCAAAAAAAGCGGATGGCCGACCGTGTGATGTCGAGGGAGAAAGAGAAAAAGAAAAAGTCCTATGTAGCAGTCATATTCCCGGCCTTTATCGCGCTGGCTACATTTCTGGCCTGGCTGACTGTCCAGCCGGGTGGTACCGTCCAGCAAACAACGGCTGCGATGGAAACAGCCCAAAGTTCGATGACGATGGAAAAAATCATTTGGCTGACCCTTACATTGATTCTGATGATGTCCGCCTATACATTGGCCCTTATTTCGCTGCTCAAGGTAAAGCGTTGGCAAAGTAGCGAGAAGGTGCAGCGTGTCATCGGGAATCTGAGATCATCCCGGCTCATTTGGGTCGTCATTGGTCTATTGGGCTTCGGCTTTGGCATAACGTTGATGGCGGTGAATCTGGAAAGTATCGTACTACTGCAATTTTCCTTTATCATTTTTCTATTCCTCAATACGTCGTTCATCCAAATCCTGCTGACGCGAAACGCAGAACGCGCCCGATGCCCGCACTGCGGGACGGAACTGACGAACAAGGAGATGCTGAAGAAAAGCTTCATGATTTACGACGCAAGGTGCAGTGCCTGCGATAAGAAGATGTACTATGACAGAAAGATAAACAATAGGGCCTACCTTATACACATGCTTGGCTTCCCGTTCTGTATGCTGATGCCGAATGTAGGGATTCCATTATATTTAATAGGCGTTTATTTTCTATTCTATTCCACGTTTACGTTCGGCTATTTATATCCCTATACGGTGAGGTTTTCATTACAAAGTGAGGAACAACAGCCTCCTCTATGGTAAGATTTAGAGGGGAGGGATGAATATGGATCGTTTTAAAAAGGGAATGGAAACGATGAAGGAATACGTGACGGAGGATGCTCTTAAGCAGATGGTGGAATCGGATGCGCTGGCAGACATTGCACCGGACCTTCGGAAAATGATTGTGGAGTTTGCGTATGGGGACATTTATTCGAGGGAAGGGCTTGGCAAGAAGGAGCGCGCCCTTGTCGTCATCACGGCGGTCGTTACGCAGGGTGCCGCACCGCAGACGAAGACTCATATTACGCGTGGGCTCCATGCAGGGCTGAAGCCGAAGGAAATTGTAGAGGCGCTGCTCCAGCTGGTGCCATACATCGGTTTTCCGCGCGTGCAGAATGCGCTGACGATTGCGCAGGAAGTATTTCGGGAGCAGAATGTAACCGTAAAATAAAGACGAGGCGAAAAGCCTCGTCTTTTTATAAATACTTTTCGATTTCCTTTTCGAATTTTGAAGGCTTATCTGTCGGAGCGAAACGCTTCACGACATTGCCGTCCTTATCTACAAGGAATTTGGTGAAATTCCATTTGACGCTCTTTCCAAGAATGCCCTTTGTTTCATCTGCTACCAGCTTGAATAGTGGATGGGCATCATCGCCGTTGACTTTGACGATTTCGTGCATCGGGAATGTCACGCCATACGTCAGGCGGCAGGCTTGCGATGCCTGGTCGGCCGTGCCGACCTCCTGCTTGAATTGATTGGAGGGGAAACCGAGTACGACAAAGTCACGGTCTGCATACTTTTGATAAAGCTCCTCCAGATCCTCGAATTGCCCCACAAGCCCGCATTTCGTCGCTGTATTGACAATCAGCATCGTTTTTCCTTTATAACGGTCGAGTGTATACGTTTCCCCGTTATCGGCCGTTACCTTGATTTCATAAATGCTCATACTGTCTCCTCCTTGTTCATCATTCCTAAAAACTCATTCAAATGCTGCAGCTTTTCCTTCAGCCCTGGTCCCTCAGTAGAGAGGAAGTCAAAACAGAACAGCCTGTCGACAATCGCCTGTTCAACGGTTGGCTGCAATGCTTTTGCTGCATCGGTAAGTGAGTAATGGGATGCCCGTTTGTCTGCCTTCGAAGGCTCCTTCATTAGCAGTCCCTTCTCCACCAGCTTCTGCAGGATGGGATTCAATGTTCCGATTCCAAGACCTAGTTTCTTACATAGGGAGGATGTTGTCTGGCTGTCTTCATCTCCTAGTGCGAGCAGTACAATATACTGTGGGTACGTCAAGCCGAATGGCTGCAATGTTTTCGCATAGAGTTTCGTAAACTGGTTCGCCGCCTTATACACTTCAAAGCAAAGTTGCTGATCCAATTTCTTCCTCATATGGCCTCACCTCTTTTTATATCGTATACGATATATATTTTTTTGTAAATCGATATGTATATCTGAAAAGGTTGCTTTTCAAGAAAATTGAAAAGTGATGTCTAAATTATGTCTACCATAATATTGAAATTGCGTGTAAATGACAAATGTCACTATCAGAAAACGTTTTCATTCTATAAATTGAAGACTATTAAAGATTAATAGCAAGGGGAATAACAGAAGGTGACAAAAATTGCTTGGGTTACTGATACGGCAGCATTTTTATCGAAAGAGTTTGTGGAAGAGAATAATATTCATGTTTTAGCTTTGAATGTAGTGTTTGAGGAAGGTCCTCTTCGTGAGACGGTCGATATGACGCACGAGGAGTTTTACGATAAATTACGGAATGCGAAAGTTCACCCGAAGACATCCCAGCCCAATTTTGGTGAGCAGGTAGCGCTATATGAAAAATTGAAGGCGGAGGGCTATGACTGTGCCATCGCGGTGCATACATCCTCGAAACAGTCGGGGACTGTGACGAGTGCACCTATCGCAGCTGAACAGGCAGGATTCACGACGTATGCAATCGATGCCAAAATAGGCTCTTTCCCAATGCAGAAGATGCTTGAAAAGGGGATGGAGCTTGAAAAGCAAGGGGCGACACCTGAACAGATTGTTGAAGAAATTTTAGAAATGCGCCAACGTTCGGAGCTGTCATTCATCCCGGCGAACCTGGACAACCTGCATAAGAGCGGGCGTGTTTCTGGGACGGCAATGTTCCTGAGCAATCTGCTGAATATCAAGCTCGTCATTTCCTATATTGACGATGGGACATGCGTCGTCACGAAGAAAGTTCGCGCAGACAAGCGAGCAAGAAAAGAAATCGAGAGTCTGCTGGAAAACGCAATAGCGGAAGCCGGAGTGGAGCAGGTAGCCGTCATCCATTGCAATAATGAGGCGGGTGCTAAAGAGTGGAAGGCCGAGCTGCAGCAGGCTCATCCGGAAATCGAATTTATCGAGACCCAACTTTCGGCGGCTGTAGGTGTGCATGCAGGGGAAGGTACGCTCGGGCTAAGCTGGGTCCGTTCAAAATAGAAGGCAAAGAAGCTGTCCGGGAGCGGACAGCTTCGTCTTTTATCATCTACTAATAAGTGGGTATGTTACAGCGGTTTTTCCGCCGCATTCCTGCCCTCTTTACCGGATATGACGGTATAGCAGAGCGCTGAGGCGAGTGCGATGAGCAGCATGCCGGAAATGAAGGCGATAATGCCGTTCCAGCCGTAATGACGCCAGAATAAGCCCCCGGTCGTGCCTCCCACGCTTGAACCGAAATAATAGGCGAAAAGGTAAAGGGAGGATGCCTGGGCCTTATCCTTTTTCGCACGGAAGCTGACCCCACCACTGGCAATGGAGTGGGCCCCGAAAAATCCAAAGGTGAAAATGGTGATGCCGATGATTTTGATGGCCAGGTTCCCGGGAATCGTCAGCAGGGCGCCAAAGAACATGATCAGGATGCCGGCAAACAGCACACGCTGTCTTCCGAACCGGTCGGAAAGGCTGCCGAACCACGCCGAGCTGAACGTGCCGACGAGGTAGACGATGAAGATCCATCCCACAATACTGGTGCTGAGGGAATACGGCTCATCAAGCAATTGATAGCTTATGTAATTGAAAAGCGTCACAAAGCTGCCCATTAATACAAAGGCGATGCCAAAAAGGCTGACGAGCCCCGGGTCCTTGCAATGCCGCAGCAATGACTTGGTGAGGCCGGAAAAATTCAGCGGCCGTGCCTTGAAGTTCTTTGAAGAGGGCAGTGCCCATATAAAATACAGGCTGATGAGAATGCTTAAAATGCCGAGAAGGATGATGCCAATCCGCCAAGTGAATAAATCAGTCATCGTCCCCATGAAGATCCGGCCTACAAGTCCGCCGACCGAATTTCCGCTGATGTAGAGACCCATGGCTGCCCCCAGGCTTGCCGGATCCATTTCCTCACCGAGGTAAGCCATGGCGATTGCCGGCACACCAGCCAGGACAAATCCTTGGACAGCACGTAGGACAAGAAGTGATTCAAAGGATGGGCTGAACGCCAGGATAAGCGTCAGCACTGATGAAGCAATAATGGAAAATGTCATGATGTTTTTCCGTCCCCACGCTTCTGAAAGGGAGCCGAACAAAATGAGGCTGAACGCCAATACAACAGTTGCTGCCGACAACGATAAACTCGCTGCGGCAGGGGAAATGTCAAATTCCTCAGAAAACACAGGTAACAGCGGCTGCGTGATATAAAGGTTGGCAAATGTACATAATCCTGCGGCAAAAAGCGCCAAATTTGCTTTAGTAAAGTCCTTCGTGCCCTTCTGAATATGCGTCATCGAATTCTTCTTTCTATACGGTTATCGTCGTAATTAATCTAGCATAATGACAGTTGGCGGGCTAGTGAACGAAAAAAGGGGGATTCCCCCTAAACCAACTCGCTATGCCGTTTCTAGTCCACCTTTTTTCCTGTCAACGTCTTTGCCATTTCTTCAATGGACATCCCGGAATTCAGCTCGAACTGTCCTATTTGGAGAGAACGGGCATATTCCGGTTTGGATAAGAACAGCTCCAGTTCACGACTGTTGGCAATGATGCCGGCATCCTCCGCCTGTTTGCCGATATCATAGGGGGAGACGCCTTCATAGATGTAAATCGTGGCAGCAGTGACCTTGGATTCTCCGGCTTCTGCTTGATTGGCGGGTGGTGATTGTTCATCTGCCACCCCGTCCTCCCCCTCCTTGGCTTCTTCTTGGGGAGAAGCGGCTTCTTTCAATGATGCAATTTCTTCGTTTGCCTCAGCGAGCTGCCGCTGAAGCGCAACAATTTCCTTTCCTTCTTCAGCAGGCGGCCCGTCCGAAATGTCCACTATGGTAAACAAGGCACCTGCCAAAAACAGGCCGATACCTATTCCGCGCAGCAATTTCTTCATTTACACCCCTCCATTCGATAAAATCGACCGTATTTGTTCGGGGGTTAATGTAGAAAGTCTGCTGATCTCCTCTATAGAGAGCCCCTGCTTATCAAGCTCAATGACCTGGCTTACAAGGATGCTATGTATAGGCCGGGCGCCGCTCTTAGCTGCAGTTTTTGGTGTAGAAGCCCCGACCTGTGAAGCAACCTGCTGGAATGTTTCCAACGGCGTCTTTTTGGGCGGCGCTTTCTGCGGCTGTACCTTGAAGGCGGGTTCGAGCAGCAGCTCTTCCTCCACCATTTTCAACCGCCGCTTGATGCCGTTCGTCTCCTGATAGATGCCGATGGAGAGCTCCTCCAGATCCTTTTCGATTTGTTTGGATGGATCTTTCATGAAAAATGAAATGATGATCAGCACGATGCCGACTGCCATGACGATGAGTGTGATATCCATGCGGCTTCCTCCCTCTCTTTATGCTCTTGCTTGAATGATTTCATTATAGCAAAAGTAATTATGAATTGATGCTAGATTTTTTTTCAGATTGTGTTATAATGGGTTAGTCGTATAAATCATGCTCAATTATTTATTCTTGATTTAGAGTGGGAGGGTTAATGATGCGCGTAAATATTACTTTAGCTTGCACAGACTGCGGCGAACGTAACTACATTTCTAAAAAGAACAAGCGTAACAATCCAGAGCGTCTTGAACTTAAAAAATATTGCTCTCGCGAGAAGAAATACACTCTTCACCGTGAAACGAAGTAATTGCTCAATTAGCCAAAGCCCGCGGTGGTTTTGGCTTTTTACTTATTACGGGAAAGGTAGTGGAGTGTGTGGATAAAAAAGAGCTCAGAAACAGGGTGAGACGACGCCTGAAAGAGATGGATGAAGGAACATACCTCTCCAGGTCGGCCCTTATTTGTGCTAGATTGCTGCAAGAACCTTCCGTTATAGAAGGGGAAACGATTGCTGTTACGATATCCGGGTTTCCTGAAGTCGAAACCCGCCATATAATAGAAGCTTTCTGGAAGATGGGTAAAAAAGTAGCCGTGCCGAAATGCGAGCCGGAAACACGTAATATGACATTTTACGCCATAACAGATTTCAGTCAGCTGGAAAAAGTATATATGGGGATTGAAGAGCCGATTGCCGGTCGCACGGAGTACGTTGCGAAGGATCGGATCGATGTAATGATCGTACCAGGAGTCGTTTTTGATGAAGCAGGATACCGTATTGGTTTCGGCGGTGGGTATTATGACCGCTATTTGCCGGGTTTTCGAGGGGAAACATTATCGGTGGCCTTTGAAGAGCAGGTGGTGGCTTCCATACCTGCTGCATCCCATGATCTTCCTGTGGATATCATCTTGACAGACCAAAAACGAATCCATGCACGTGCAAACCGGGAGGAAAAGAACAGATGAAGTCGATGATTGATATTTATACGCTGCTTAAGCAGTTTGGCATTTATATTTATACAGGCGATCGGCTCGGGGATTTAGAGTTGATTGAAGATGAGGTTAAGGAGCTATATAAAACGCGCCTGATTGAGAGCAAGGATTATCAGACAGCCATGCTATTGATTCGCCAGGAAGAAAGAAGACTGAAAATAGGAAAATAATATTAATTTTCATGATGATAATGGGAATGATTTGCAGATGGAGATACCACTGGGTTACTATAGGGGGCAGGATATGTGCATCCGCTGTAAACGGTGGGGCTTTTTTGCTGTTTTGTTATTTTTATGAAACGTTTTTTGAGAAGGAACGTATTATCTGTATGGAGAGAAGGGACTCATTATTTTCTTAGTTTCATTTCCTTTTTGTTTTTGTGAAATGATGTTTAGTAATGAGAGGAAAGGGATTAACATAGTGCATGTTCTAATCCAACTAAAAAAGAAAAGTATTTTTACTACCTGGAAAGGATGTTTTGGATGAACTCGTTTACATGGCCTAAACATTCGATATTGACTTTTGCTATTGTAGCAGCATGGATTAAAACAGTAATTGTATACTTGACGAGCTTTGACCTGGGAATTGAGAATGGAATGCAATATTTCATTCTGATCATGAACCCGTTAAGCTTCTTGTTATTCATCTATGGTATATCATTATTCTTCAAGTCAGCAAAAGTGCGGAATCGATACATTATCGGTACGAGCATCATATTATCCATCGTATTGTATGGCAATGTGGCCTTCTACCGATTCTATAATGATTTTATTACGCTCCCTGTCTTGTTCCAGACAAGCAACTTCGGTGACTTGGGAACTTCGGCTGCCGCAATCATCAACTGGTTTGACATCCTGTATTTTGCAGATGTCATTTTATTGATTCTGATTGTAAAATTCATGCCTGCCTTAAGCCAGCGGGCGACAATCCGCAAGGAGGTCCGCCGCGCCTATTTTGTAACGGCTATTGCGGTTCTGTTCCTGAACCTGGGTCTTGCTGAGACGGAACGCCCTCAATTATTGACACGCAGCTTCGACCGCGAACTACTTGTAAAAAACATCGGGACATATAACTATCATTTATATGACATTTACGTACAATCCAAATCTTCTGCACAGCGCGCGCTTGCAGACGGCAGCGAGCTGGTAGAGGTCAACAACTACGTCCGCGCAAATCATGCTTCACCGAATGAGGAAATGTTCGGCAAGTACGAAGGCCGAAACGTCATTCTCGTATCGATGGAGTCGCTGCAGAGCTTCGTCATCAATAATGAGATGAATGGAGAAGTCGTTACACCGTTTCTGAATTCATTGACGAAGGATCCTGACACATATTATTTCAGTGATTTCTACCATCAGACAGGTCTAGGGAAGACTTCCGATTCGGAATTCATCGTGGAAAACTCCCTGTTTGGTCTTGGGCGTGGGGCCGTATTCTTCACACATGGTGAAAATACGTACAACTCGATGTCCGAGTCGCTTGGAGAAAACGGCTACCACACGAGCGTCATGCATCCGAACAATAAATCATTCTGGAACCGTGACCGCATCTATCAGTCATTTAATATCGAAGAATTCTATGATATTGAATCCTACACAGTAAATGAAGGGGAAGCGGTAAACTGGGGCATGAAGGATATTCCATTCTTCAAGCAATCGGTGGAATTGATGAAGGACATTCCGCAGCCTTTCTACACACGTATGATTACATTGACGAACCATTATCCGTTCTATCTTGATGAAGAGGATAAATATATCAACGAGTATACGTCCAACTCGGGGACTTTGAACCGCTACTTCCAGACGGTGCGCTATATGGATGAATCGCTTAAATTGTTCTTTGAGGATTTAAAGGCACAGGGGCTGTACGACAATTCAATCATCGTGTTGTATGGCGACCACTATGGCATCTCCGAAAACCACAATAAAGCGATGGCAATGTATTTAGAGAAGGAAGAAATTACGCCTTATGATAGTGCATTGCTTCAATCGGTGCCGCTATTCATCCATATCCCGGGCTCAAACGACGGCCAGGAGATTGCGGAAGCGGCAGGGCAGATTGACTTGCGTCCGACAATCCTGCATTTATTGGGAATTGATACATCGAAAGACATGCAGCTTGGCGCAGATTTGTTCTCGGAGGACCACGAAGGATTTGTCATCTTCCGTGATGGGCGCTTTGTAACCGATGAACTCGTTTATGCGAACGAGGCTTGCTATGATCGTGCGACGGGCGAGGAGACAGTGATTGATGCCTGTCAGCCGTATATCGAGCGGGCAACAGTTGAACTGGAGCACTCGGATGAAATCATCAACGGCGACCTATTGCGCTTCTATGACCAAAAAACAGGAAACTTGATTGATAGCGTAAATAAATAGATTGTAAGGGAGGTGGAGCCGAGCCAGGCTCTGCCTTCCTTTTTACTATAGTTAATACAAAAAGACGATCCGGCAAATGCCAGATCGTCTTTTTGTGTTAGCTATTAGTGGTGTACCGGTGGGTAGCCGGAGTTAAGTACCG
>JAZUQF010000077.1:0-3994 GCA_045605545.1 Lysinibacillus sp. | reverse complement strand
CAGGTAGCTGATGAAGGATTTCATTTCCTTGAAGGTCATATCCGTCTTCATATTGTCGCCGATTGCTTCGATGACGTCATCATACTTCGAGATGGATGAGGCGGACGTTGCTTTTGAAAGGATGGCCTCGATGATTTCCTGTTGGCGCTTTCCGCGTTCGATATCGCTGTCCTGTTTGCGTGTACGCGCTAGGGCCAGGGCTTGCTGGCCGTTCAGCTCTTGTAGGCCGGGCTCCAGGTTGATCGTGTAGCGGTCGAATTCATCCTTCTCCAGCATCGCATACGGCACTTCGGCTTCGATGCCGCCTAACGCATCTACAACATCGATGAAGGCTTCAAAGTTCATGCGCACATAATAGTCGACTGGAATATCGAATAATTCCTCCACTGTTTCAATCGTGGCCAGTGTACCGCCTAATGCATGGGCATGGGCGATTTTATCTTCGTAGCCGACAGAAGGGATTTCCACGTACGAGTCACGGGGAATACTTACTAGTTTGATAGTTTTTGTCTTGTTGTTCAGCGTCGCCAGCATCAAGGCATCCGAGCGGGAAACATCGGCACCCTGGCCGCGTGTCTCACTGTCATCAACCCCGATGAACAGCAAGGAAACATTGTCCTCGAGGGGTTCGACCTTTGCCTCGCGTTTATCTGACAATTTCCGGTTTTCGACCGCTTCATAAGCGCTGTTTACTGCATTCTCCGCTTTTTTCGTCAGGTAGACTCCGTATGTCGTCACGCAAATAAGTGCGGATGTTGCTAAAATAAGTGTTATTTTTAGAAAAAGGCCTAATTTGGACGATTCCTTCTTCTTTTTGAATCGATTCATATTAAATTCTCCTCTATTAGGAATGGTGGCTGCGATTTGTTCTAATCTGTTTAATTATACTCGTTTTTCGTAAGAGCGTAAACGAAAATCACTTTATGAAACGACAAATTCCCTAAAGAGCTTGTCGATGCATGCAATGGTAGCTTGCCCGTTTGTCAGCTCCGTCATCCACTCGGTAAATGCTTCCTCCTCATCCTTCGGCACGAATACAAACAATTCGACCACATCGGCATACTGGATGTCGCGCAGCGTATACTGGGAGCCGCGCACTTCATTCTCCACCTTGCCGAGCCATGTATAATCGATTGCCACCTTCATGACGTGATGGAGCCTCCGTTCGACCACCTGCGCAGCCGCGATTCCTTCTGTTGTAGATTTGCCGTAGGCGCGGATCAGACCGCCGCCGCCGAGCTTGATGCCGCCGAAATAGCGGGTCACGACGACGACCGTATCTTGCAATTCCTGCTTTTTCAGCACCTCTAGCATGGGAACGCCTGCCGTGCCGCTTGGTTCCCCGTCGTCGTTGGCTTTTTGAATTTGATTATTTTCTCCTATTATATAGCATGAGCAATTATGCGTGGCTGCATGATGCATTTTCTTGATTTTCTCAATGAACTCTAGCGCCTCGGCCTCGTTTTCAGCCCGATTTACATAGCAAATAAATCTTGATTTCGAAATAATTATTTCCTTTTCTCCATAGCCTTTTACTGTTTTGTAGTCTTTTCGCACTAGGTTAACCCCTCTCTTTTTTAAAAATATATTGGTTAGGATTTATAAAATTACTTAAATTTTGTTTGCAAAATGATATAATGGTGAAGAATTATTTTGTTTAAGTGTTGTTAAGAAGTGTCTTGCTGTACTTTACTTTCCAAACAAGTGGCAACATCTAAGAGAATGGAGAATTATAATGTTTTCGAATGATAAATTAGATATTGCTTCCCTGGATGTCATATTTAATAGAATGCTTGAAACGATTACAAGTTCGAAGGATGACATTTTCATTATAAGCGAACAAAGTCGTAGAAGCTTCGAGGAAATGCAGAAGGAACTGGAAATTGTCCGGCAGGAAATCGCTCTTGTCATCGATGAAGCCGACAATCTGGAAATCAAATCGCAACTTTCCAAACAGCGGCTTGTCCAGGTGAGTAAGGCCTTTGATAATTATAGCGAAGAACAGGTCCGTGCGGCATATGAAGTTGCAAACGATCTACAGATCAAGCTGATGCTGGCGCGGGAAAAAGAAAAGCAATTGCGCGATAAGCGCGATGATTTGGAACGGCGCCTAAGAGGCCTCTATGAAACGATAGAGCGTGCCGACCATATTGTCAATCAAGTGAATGTTATCATCAACTATTTAACATCCGATTTGAAAAATGTGACTCTGGCATTGGAACAGGCGAAGATCAAGCAGGATTTCGGCATTCGCATCATTGCCGCCCAGGAGGAGGAGCGGAAGCGGCTTTCGCGGGAAATCCATGACGGGCCGGCACAGATGATGGCGAATGTACTGATGCGTTCCGGGCTGATCGAGCGTACATATCGAGAAAAAGGGATAGCAGCTGCTATTGAAGAGATTGCCGATTTGAAGATAACGGTACGAGATGCCCTTTCCGAAGTGCGGAGAATCATATACGATTTACGACCAATGGCGCTGGACGATCTGGGAATCGTCCCGACCTTGAAGAAATATCTATCGACGGTAATGGAATATAACCCAGGGGTGTTGATTCACTTCCAGTCTTTCGGCAAGGAAAAGCGGATTCCCTCAGGACATGAGGTCGCAGTTTTCCGTCTTGTGCAGGAATGTGTGTCAAATGCGTTGAAGCACGGTAAACCGAAGGAGATAAATGTTAAAATAGAGTGGTTGAAAAATGACCTCAATATCGTGGTGAAGGATGACGGCTCGGGCTTTGAAAAAGAGACCGTGAAGGAGCAGTCGTTCGGACTCATCGGCATGCGTGAACGCGTTGACTTGCTAGAAGGGCAGATGCATATCCGCAGCCAGGTAGGTCAAGGGACGCTTGTTATATTCAAGATACCATTTCCAGAAACAAGTGAATGAATAAAAGAAAATTGATCGAGATTTATAGGGGGTAACAGAAGAGATGACGAAGATTATTATTGTAGATGATCACCAACTATTCCGTGAAGGGGTAAAACGTATTTTGGATTTCGAAGATACATTCGAGGTAGTGGCTGAAGGAGACGACGGTACAGACGTAATCAATATGTATAAAGACCACGCACCGGATGTCGTCCTGATGGACATCAACATGCCGGGCAAAAACGGGGTGGATGCAACGGCCGAATTGATCGGTGAATTCCCGGATGCGAAGGTCATTATGCTATCCATCCATGACGATGAGTCATACGTTACGCACGCGCTTAAATCCGGCGCCCTCGGCTACATGCTGAAGGAAATGGATGCCGATGAAATCGTCGAGGCCATCAAAGTGGTAGCGAACGGCGGCTCATACCTGCATCCGAAGGTGACGAAGAACCTGGTAGCGGAATTCCGCCGCCTTTCCGAGCACGAAAACAAGGGGAACTTCCATCAGACGGAAATTCGCCGTCCGTTCCACTTGCTCACGAAGCGTGAATGCGAAGTGCTGCAACTGTTGACGGATGGCCAGTCGAACCGTACAATCGGCGAGACATTGTACATCTCTGAAAAAACTGTTAAAAACCACGTATCAAGCATCCTGCAGAAGATGAACGTGAACGACCGTACACAGGCGGTTGTAACGGCCATCAAAAACGGCTGGGTGGAAGTACGATAATAACCGAAACCGCCTATTTGAACCTGCCAACTCGTGTGTTGGCAGGCTTTTTTCATAGGATATATTGGTGAAACCGCTGATATCCCTTCCCCAGGCGGGATATCCAAACCGCTGTTCTTTGCTAAAAAGATGATGTCTCGGGCTGCCTCGTGCAACATTCTGCAAGTTATTTCGTCATTACATAGGCGAATTATGCTACAATATTGCGCGGGGGGTTTTAGACAATGAAAAAATGGTTGTTGGCAGTAATGTCGGTATTTGTACTTGCTGCTTGTGGGGATACAGGACAAAGCGCGGAAGATATGACGGAAAACGAAAAACAGGAAGTAATCGATAATGGGACGATCAGCTTTGAGATCATGGGTGACTCCATCGAGGAGGCGGCG
>JAZUQF010000076.1:0-27790 GCA_045605545.1 Lysinibacillus sp. | reverse complement strand
GTTATTTAGGTTTAATCTGCATACTTTATAAGTCCTTTTTACATTAAAGCATCGAATTGTTGTAGATACATTATCCTCGATTACTTCTTGAATCCAAAAAGTTCGTAATTAAACTCATCGGATTATTTTTCTTTTAACAATGAATACTTTCGATAAGCTTTATAGAAACTGCTCCCAAAGAAAATAGCCATAAGGACTGGCAACGACCTTAAAAGGACAAATGGTGTCTCAAATAAAAATGCCTTCCAAAATAATGAACCTTCCATATCCCAAAGACCTTCCGTTAAATATAACCCTGAATCTTTATAAAACATATAAGAAAAAAGCAATATCAGTATAGCTAACCCAGATGAATAATTCATCAATCTTTTATAATATTGACTCGTTGATTGGCGATCCGAATAGATTTCATTGCGACCATCCTCTTCCTTTTGCCAATACTTTATTCCACCAAGTCGGGACCCCTTTATACAGCTCCAACCGAAATCTTCATACATCTCTTTGTATTCTGCGAACTTTTCCTTTGGCAAAGAATCTTGATAATCCAGTCGCATCACATATCTCTTGTTGTTTTTTTCGAAAGTGTATCTTCCTAATGAATTAATATTTGTACAACGATAGCCTTTTTGTAATTGCTCGTTCAGCCATTTCTCCTCTTTTTCCAGATCAAAAAATACTTTATATTTCTTCATTAGATTCACCTCCTTCGTACAAGGATAAAATATGCAATAGCCTATTTTGTTCCATTTTCAAAATGGCTTTACCTTCCGCAGTAATCATATAAACTTTTCTCCTACCTTCCTCTCCAACAGGTTCAATCCACCCGTGCTTATTCAGATTTTCAATCGCACCGTATAATGTACCAGCTGCTAAAATAACCGTACCGTTACTCAGCTGTTCTATCTTCTGCATTGCAGCATATCCGTGAAGTGGTTCACGCAGAGCTAATAAAATATAATGCATCGTTTCAGACAACGGTAATAATTTATGTTTCACATTCTTCCCCCCTTTATTAAGTTCAACTGTACAGTTCAACTTAATAACAATATAATACAGTTCAACTGAATAGTCAAGTGAAAATTTGACAATATTTTCAAAATCAATATAAAAAGTCGCTCTCCTTACATAAGGGAAAGCAACTTTTTATATGGTCATATTCATTTAAATGGTCCGATTTTTGAACAAAACTAAAACAACGCTTGGTAGCGTTAATTATAATTCAACTCAGTTTCCAAAATTATAATTGGTTATTTTTATTTAACGCTGTAAATACGGATAAATCTGACGAGCCCTCAAATAGTTATGGTGCAAACATTCCTAAAGCGTCGTTTAGTAATCTTGCATAAAAGGCTTTCATTCCACCATATGGATCGATGGTTGAATTTAAGTTCGAATAATACTATTCAACTAACCTGCCCCGTTAATTGAAGAAGGGGAGAACATTGTTCTCCCCTATAACTTTTTATAAACATCTGCATATGCCACTTTTAATTGTTCCCTCAATTGCTTGTTTTCCTCTTCCAACTTTTGATTTTTTCTCTTTAGAGATGCAATGAGGGCATCCTTATTGTTTTCGTTCATTTCCCGCTTTACTTGTTTTGGAGAGGGCACTTGTGATTGTTGATTTCGCAATGTTTCAATCCTCGAACGGAAGTCCTTATTGTTATACAGTGTCGCTTTTGAGACATCAGCTTCACTGGCTACGCTGTTAAAGTTTATTTTTTCATTAGCCTTTATAAGCCTTTTAATGGCTTCATCTACCTTCTGAGAGGTATTAAACTTACGATTGGCATGAATGGCCTTTAAGTGGGCAGCACGGTCATATTCAGCCATTTCGAACACCTAACTTTCTTTTCATCCGATCCTGTCTGCCAAAGATGATATTTCCTTCTTGGAGGGTATTTAAAATGTTTTGATAACGTTGTAAGTTCTTTTCATTTTTTCCGGCAATATCTTCTCGACCACGTTGTTTTGCAACTTCAATGGATTTGGTAGTTGTTTTAATGAGTAATTCATACTTTTCTTGATCATGTTCTGAAAAACCAACAGCTAAGTCTTTACATGGCGTTTGATTGTCACCACAAGTGAGACAGGGAGGGGCCTCCATATACGGACAGTTACCGTTTAGACGAGCATGGCATGTTCCATAGGGGTTGTCCATCGCATTTAGCTTGTGATTCTGCCATAACGCCTCCAATATGTTGGTCGGTATGTCTTCTCCTGCTTTTATTTCTTGTACTTCACCGTTTAAATCAAAGCTAAAGACACCTTGTTTCACAACTGATTCAAACACTTTTCTTTTCGTATTATCTAATAGTTTAGCGTATCGCATTGTCATCTCGGGTGAAGCATGAGCCAATAACTCTTGTACCGTTAGAATATCGGCACCACCGTTCAACATTTTCACTGCATAAGTGTGTCGGAATTGGTGAGTTTTAAAGTGGAACAAATTTCCGTTCTCGTCAGTGATATTCTTTTTCTTTGCTAATAAATTTAACTGTCCCGCAATAAAACCTTGCGAAAATGGTTTCCCTTTTCGATGTCCACGATAACGAACGAAAATATACCCTTTGGGATTATTGTCTTGATTGCTTAGTTCTTTGGATTTATCGATAAGAACCGCAAGTATATTTGCTAATTTATCGTCGATTGGAATCCGATGCCCTTTTACATAGGTTTTCTCAATATCCGTTTCAATGGAGTATTGACCATTGAGTTTTACCAAGCATTCAGATGTTAACCCTAATACATCAGAAATTCTAAGACCTGTTTTAAATGCAACCCAAACAACAGGAATAGCATCTTTATGCAAGTCATTAATATGATTAAAGAATTGCTTTAATACATAATCAGGGATGTAATCAATTTGATCAATTGATTTTTTTCTTAGTTTAGGTTTGTCTTCTGAGAAAATCAACATTCGCACATGGGTTTCAGGAGCTATTTCATATTCATATCGTTGGATGTCTTCAAGAAACTTTTGCAATGTTTTTAAGGATTCATTTACGTAGCGTTCAGGATGCGAGTTTCGTCTATTTATGTTGTTTTTAGCGTATTCATGCAAGTGCTCAATATATCTTTCAATATGGTGCCGTTTTAAAAGCACCAAATCTCCCCAAGTTGATTCCAATGAAAATATGAAAGTAAAGAATTGGGATAATATTTTCAAGTAACTTCTTGCTGTAGCCCAAGAGAATTTATTTTTACTCACCAACCGTTGTTTAAAATACTTCTGAATGTGTTTTCGTATCTTTATATCAATTATTGAGAAATTTAGATAATAATGAGTTATGCTTTTATTGTAATCAATCCCATACTTATCATGTAAAATGCGAACATCCCATCTGTCTTTTTCCCACTCTTCTCGTTTATCAGTATATTGGAAGCAGAGCATGTAGATTTGTCTTAGAAAACGTGCTACGAATGATTTATAACCATCCTTTCTAAGAGTATTTATCCCGTTCTCATTAAGCCATAATAAATACTTACGTTCTGCTTCATCAATGTCTAAATCCAATAAAGATAATAGTTTAGGATATTTTTCGTTTAAGAACTCCGCCATTCTTTTTAATGGACGTTGAGAGTTAATTATAGTCTTGATTGTCCATAGATCATTAAACAATTGCTGATAATAGACATATTTCACTTCTAAATTGACTGAAGGACTGCTGAAATGAAAGTGAATATTTTTATTTGAATAGTTATAATTTGCTAACAGTTCTTCGAACTGATTAATTTCACCTATAACGTTGATATTCCATTTGTCGTTGATTAAGAAATATGGGTTATTTACTTGTTCAACAGAAACCGAACCATCTTCATGTACTGTTTTTTCCGGATAAGTTGAAAGTTCTCTTTTTATTCCTTCGTGAAATCCTATTTCTTCTGTACGAGGATTCTTAATGTGTTTCATTCAGTAACTCCTTTTAGCTATCTTTCTTTAGGTTAAATCCAGATTGAGCCTTCTGCCAATCTTCTCGGATATCTTCATCCGAAGGATGTAGGTACAGGTTCATAGTTGTTTGAATTTGAGAGTGTCCTAATCGTTCTTGGACCTGTTTAATATCCTTTGTTTTTTGATAGTAGATTGTAGCGTGGGTATGGCGAAATAGGTGTGGGTAGAGGTTTATTCCTGTTTTCTTTTTCAAACGCTTAAATAGGGCTTCTACGTTCCAATATTCCATTGGTTTCCCTATATCTTTTCCTCGCAGCTTTACAAAAACAAAGTTTGTGTCCAAATCCAACTCATCAAGCACTTCATATAAATAATCGTCATATAAATCCATTAAGGACTGTGATACATAGATTTCTCGCTCTCCTGTCTTTAACATCGCACCGTTTTCTAATTCCCCACGATCCACTAAACGAATTCGATGCCCTTTCCCATGATCAAAAACAAAATCCTCCATGAAAAGAGCGAGAGCTTCTCCGATACGCAATCCCGTTTCGAATAGCAATTGAATTAAGAATCTATCTCGAATATTAGTGGTTGCTTGTAATGTTTGCTGCACTTGTTCTTTTGTGAGTGTTTCTACTCTTTTTCGCGGCTCTTTTAATTTCAATATGTTTCTAATTGATGGCTTGTCCCTGTTGACATGATGTAAGAAACTTTTATAGCGTGATTGTCCCCCTGTAAACAATTGCCTCATCAACTTTTCCATCATGTCATTTTGAACTTCTTCATTTCTGTACAAATAGTCATAGAAATTTGCTATGACTGTAATGGTAAGGTTAATTGTTTTTTCTGTTCGCTTTGCCTTCTCTTGTTGAAGAGGAGTGACATTTGAACTCTGATAAGGGCTTCTTAACCAGCCCACAAAATCAACTAAATCCTCCAATCTAATGAACTTGTAATTTCTCTCTTTTTCCTCCAAATAGACATAAAAATGCTTTAAGCAGTAACAATATGTCTTTTGAGTATTAGGGCTTTTTCCAGTCTTATCTAGATACTTAATATATTTCATCACTGGAATTATAGGAAATCCCTCTTGATCCAGTAACATGTATCTCCTATTGTTATTCTCTATAAGAACTTCTTGTACCCTCATAACACACCTCTACTAAAGATAATAATACTTGACTTAAAGACCTCACTACACCTCAGGCTAAGGGCTACTTCCATCAAAAAGCGAACGTTAGTTCCCGTGTATTATATACATATTGTACGATATTTTCAACATCGAATTAAGAATTTTAATATCTAAAAGAAAAAAGGATATATGCTCATATATTGAACATAATATCCTCTTATTAGTTTAGTCTATTTAACGATCGCCGTCCCTTTTCCATTCCCCTAAAATTCCGCTCATTTATTCTTCCACCACTCATCATCTTTTGAAAATGGGCAATACTAGAACACGAATGAAAAACCCCGGCACATGAGGATGCCGGAGCTTCAGTAATTGTTTAAATATAAAGGTATACAGCCATGAACATCGCCGCACAGCCAGCCAGCACAAATAGATGCCAGATTGCATGGTTATACGGAATGCGCTTGCTTTTATAGAAGTACGTACCCGCCGTGTAAAAGAGTCCTCCGGCAAGCAACGTAAGAAAGCCTTCGGTGCCGATATGCGCAAGTACAGGCTTGTAGGCGAAAATGACGAGCCAGCCCATGCCGATATAGATGAAGAGCGATAAAGCTTTGAAACGGTAGACAAAGAATTGCTTCATGATGATGCCAATCAGCGTCAATCCCCATTCAATCCAAAAAATCGTCCATCCTAGCTTTCCGCCGATTGCAATCAGCGCAATCGGTGTATATGTACCGGCGATTAGTAAAAAAATAGCACTATGATCCAGTTTCTTAAAAAGGCTTTTGTGGACCTTTACACTGTGATATAGCGTAGAACTTAAAAACAGCAGCAGCATTGAAATGCCGAAGATGATATAGCTGACCAACTCCACCGTCGAGCCCGTTTCATTTGCCTTCAAAATCAACAGGACAAGCGCCGGAATGGTCAGTAGACAGCCCAATCCATGTGTGGCTGCATTCCAGAATTCCTCTTTCTTGCTATAACCCGATTCCATTACGATTGCTTGAGTCATCGCACATCACCTCTTATTTCTATTATGCAAAATATTGCGGAATAAGAAAACCGCCAGATGTCACGGATTTGATATGACACTTATAATGTTCTACATGCTGTTGTTTAAAATCAAGAAAGAAGATCGGTTGGTGAACATTTATGAGGAAAGCCAGTAGATACGGCTTGGCCGCCGCCATTATTTTTATAGCCCTTTTATCCGGAATAAAAACCTCCTATTTTCCACCAGAAGCAGTTCCCGCCATTTCTCCTCCAGCAGGCGGGGGGCATCCTTCAGGCTTCGCGGATGCGGATGGAGCCTTTATCGAAAAAAGCATCCCGGCTTCTTTTTCAGGAAAGGTGGTTGCATTGACCTTCGACGATGGGCCGCATCCTGTCGTGACAAAAAGAATCTTGGAGGTATTGGAGCGCCACAATGCCAAGGCGACATTCTTCATGGTCGGCGAGCATGTCCAGTACTATCCGGATATCGTACGTGAAGTGTTCAGGGGTGGGCACGAAATTGGCAATCATACATGGTCGCATGACAACTTGGAGAAGCTGGAGATTGATGAGATTGAAAAGGAAATAGCAGCCACCAACAAAGCCATCCAGCAGATCATCGGAAAAAGACCCTCCGTCTTCCGCCCTCCCTACGGCTTGTTGGCCGATTCTGCCAGACGGCAAATCAGCATGCAGCTCGCTTTTTGGTCGGTGGATACATTCGACTGGGAGCACAAGGATGCCCAACTATTGCTTCAGGAAGTGAAAAACAATGTGCATGACCGGGCCATCATCCTGATGCACGACATCTACCCCTCTACGGCAGACGGCCTTGAGTGGGTCCTGCAGCATCTTGAAAGCCAGGGATATACATTTGTGACGGTTTCCGAATTGAATAGCCTCGATGAAAAATAGCATCATCTTACCCTGCCTACGGGAAAGATGATGCTATTTATAACCGCCTAAAAGAGAGACTCGCTTTCCACTTCAAGATGAATTCAACTAATCAAAAAGCCAACACAGCTGTGCCCGTCCCTACGACGGCCTCATTGTCTTTTTTCGCCGTAAGCTTCATATGCACTTCGCGGCCGTTTACTTCCTTGATTTCTCCGCTGCATGTAATGGCATCCCCCGGCAGAGTCATGTCGCCAAAGCGCATGGAAAATCGCTTGACGCAGGCTTCATCCCCCGCCAGCAACATGATATACTCTCCCAAAAAGCCCATGACCAGCATGCCATGTGCAATTACCCCCTGCATGCCTATTTTCTGCGCGAAGGCATCATCCGTATGGAGAGGATTGAAATCCCCCGATGCCCCTGCATATTTGACAAGCTGCACTTTCGTAATCGGCGGCTTCTGATACTCCGGAAGGATTTGTCCTTCCTTCACATCTTCCCATGTCAGACGGTCAATAGATTGTTTTGTCACTGTCATTTCATTGCCTCCTTACAGCGTACGGTAGATGATATTCATCCTGCTCACGACAGCCAGTTCTTCATCCTCATTCCGAAACTCCGTGTCCAATACGATGAATTGCATCCGGCCACTTTTGCCTTCCCGCTCGTACACATCTGCGACCTTCATCTGTGCGGTATACGACGTGCCGGGGCGCATCGGTTTATGATAGATGAACTCCTGCTCCCCGTGAAGCATGCGGCGGACGTCGAGCTCAAGGGGGAATGCGACCGATTCATCAGTTAATGCGACGGGAAAGGTAGGTGGTGCGATGATGCTTCCATATGTGCCTGCCGAAGCTGCCTCCTCATTGAGAAAAAGCGGATTTGCATCACCTATTGCCTGGCAGAAGCGGCGGATATGCCCCTTTTCAATGTCGACCTTATACGGCTCGGTTGCAAGGCCGATATGCGCCTTCGTTACTTCCATTTTAGTCCCTCCCTAGGTTGCCTTCGATGCTTCCAGCTTCTGCAGGGCGATGCGTGAAATTTTGCCCGCCGCAGTCATTGGCAATGCATCAAGCTGTTCGATTTCACGGATTTTTGCATAGTGCACGACCCGTTCATTCACAAACTCCTTAATTTCTTCAAGGGATGCCGCAACACCGGGCTTCAATACGACAAATGCCTTTGTCCGCTCCCCTACTGCATCATCCGGCACCCCGATGACCACACAGCTCTGCACTGCCTCATGCTCATACAACAGCTCCTCCAGCTGCCGCGGATAAATATTGTAGCCGTTGTAGATGAGCATGTCCTTTTTGCGGTCGACGATAGTAAGGATGCCCCCCTCTTCCCTGACCGCAATATCTCCGGTGCGCAACCAGCCGTTGCTGAATGTTTCGATGGAGGCCTCATGGTCATGCAGGTAGCCCTTCGCCACTTGAGGCCCTTTCACCCAGATTTCGCCCTTTTCGCCGTGCGGCACTTCTTCCTCGCTGCTGCCGTCGATGGGTACGAGCTTCACCTCTGTATTGTAGATGGGGAAGCCAATCGATCCCGGTTTACGCACGCCGGACTTAAACGCCACCGTTTGAATGCAGGCACCTGTCGCTTCCGTCAATCCATAGCCTTCTGAAATGAGTGCATTCGGGAAGATTTTCTTTAATTTGCGCTGCATTTCTGCAGACATCGGCGCAGCACCCGATCCCACATTTCTGACGGAAGACAAATCAGTCGTTTGCAATTGCGGCATGACCAGGAGTGCATTGTACAACTGCGGCGCCCCTGCCAGCTGCGTTACCTTGTACTTTTCGATATTTTCGATGAACGTAACCGGATGGAACTGGTCGATCAGCACAAGCGTCGCCCCCTGTACCGTTGCGACACCGACCGACCCCATCAGCCCCGAAATATGATAGAGCGGTGCGGGGCTCATCATGACACCCGTTCCCGGTAGGACAGCATACTCTCTCAGAAACTCGGCGTCGGATGTATAGGCTTTTACCGTCACCCCGCCGCCCTCATCGACATCCGGCAGCATGCCCATCGTCGCGCTGGAGGCAAGGCAGTTGCTGACAAAGTTATAATGCGTACTGAGCACGCCTTTCGCCTTCCCGGTCGTCCCTCCCGTATAGGAAATATGCGCAATATCTTCACGGGGAGCAACATCAAGCGGCAGCTCCCTCGCTTCAAAGCGGGATTTCAATTCATTCATGCTATGCCAGCCGGCACCATATTCCTCAGCCGGTGTCCGTCCGTTGACGCCGTCCATCTCCTCCACGCCTGTCACAATCACGTCTTTGATTGAAAGTACTGCTTGGTCTGTTAGATTTTTCGCACAGGAAACATGTGCGATGACTGCTTTCGTATTTGTATCCTGTATTTGATGGATTACTTCGCTAGTGGGCATGAAGGGATTGATGGCAGAGTAGGTAGCCCCTGATAGTAAAATGCCATAGTAGGCGATGACATATTGAATGCTGTTTGGCAGATACGTCGAAATGACATCTCCCTTTCCATAGCCAAGGTCCTGCAGGGCATTGGCCAGCTTCAGGGACTCCTCGTACAGCCGCTTGTAGGAAAGGCGGGCGTCGTGGAAAATCAACGCATCCCTTTCCCCATATTTTCCGGCGGCGCCTTTCAATATGTTTCCGACGGGCACTTCCGGCAGATCTATAGACGCCGGAAGAGCATTGTTAAAAAAACGCGGGTCTTTCTCCACCATTTTTCATCCACTCCATTTTCTTTAGAATGCCTTCCAAAACAGATGAAGCAATATATATAGCAAGGCCTACCAGCCCATTGCGGCTGCCGCTTTCTCGCGGATTTCGTATTGCGAGCCCAAATAGTTCTCATAGACCCTGGAACGCTTGACATACAAATGACAGTCCAGCTCTTCTGTAAAGCCGATGCCGCCATGAATCTGCACGCTTTCTGCAGCTATTTTTATATAGCTGTCCGCTAAAAAGGCCCTGGCGCTGTAGATGGTCTCTTCACAATCCACGCTTTCATTCTCCACCGTCCAGGCGGCATAGTGGCTTAGCGCCCGCGCTGTTTCGAGCGTCACCTTCAAATCGGCGAGTCGATGTTTGATCGCCTGGAAACGCCCAATCGGCTGCCCGAACTGCTCACGGATTTTTGCATATTCCGTCGACATATCCACCAGACGGTCCATCCCGCCAATCATCATCGAATGCAGGGCCGCCAGAAGCGAAAGCATCGCCTTCTCAACAGCCGGTTTTGCCCCGCCAGCTTCTGCCAGCCGGTATTTCGCCGGAATCGTCACGCCATTCAGTACAAGCCTGCAAAACGGCTGTGTTTCATCGAAGCTTTGCTGCGCTTCTATACAGGACACCATTGCTTTCGGGACAATGAAAAGACATAGCGCGTCAGTTTCATCCTTCGCCAGCAGGATGAAGTCCGTCACCTGCGCGGTGTTCCGTACCAGTGACTTGGTGCCATTCAATACATAGCCCTCTTCCGTCCGCACCGCTGTCGTGGAAATCGCATCAAATGTGTACTTTCCCTGCGGCTCCAGCCAGGCAATAGACAGCAGGCTGCTCCCTTCTGCAATGGACTGCAGATACGTTTCTTTTTGCCACTCCGTACCATGTTCTGCAAGGAGCGGGACGGCAAACGCCAGCGTCTCCACGTAGACGTCCGGTGCCACAGCCCTCCCCAGCTCCTCCATGATCGGAATTAAATCTATTGAGCCCAGCTCAATTCCACCGTACTGCTCGGGAACGGTAATCCCCATTACGCCAAGCTCCGTCAATTTATGGTGTACCTTTTCCAGCTCATCTTCATCTCCTGCAGAAATCGCACGCGCAATATGCGTCTCGCCCTGCTCGCCCAGCACTTTGCGCACATAGCTGCGGAATTCCTCCTGTTGCTCCGTCAATGAAAAATCCATCGTGCCTCCCCCTTTACACCACTTGATTGCCTGCCCTTTCCCGGCTACTATCCTTTGGCAGTCCCAAAATCCGTTCTCCGATTGTATTTCGCTGAATCTCGCTTGTCCCTCCGCCGATCGTCATGCCGAAGGATGTCAGGAAATAATCCTGCCAGTACGTATCATACGGCGCATGCTGCTTCCAAAGGATGCCTTCCGGGCCCTGCACAGCCTGGATGAAGCCGAACAATTCCTTCGTCAGTTCAGCCACCATCAATTTATCCATCGAGCTTTCCGCTCCGGGATACCCCTGCTTCAGCTGCTTCGTCAAATTTTTGTAATAGCCGAACAGCGCACCCTTTGTTTTGGCATGCAATTCCACCATCTTTTGGCGGGCCATTGGATTGTTGATGATTCCATGGTTTGTCTTGGCAATCTTCACAAAGTCATCGAACTGCTGCTGCAATGTAAAGAGCTGTCCGCCGATGCCAGTACGCTCATGCAGTAGGAGCGACATGGTCACGCCCCAGCCTTCATCCACCGCACCAACAATCTGGTGGTCATACGCCACGGCATCCGTAAAGAACACTTCATTGAAATCATGCTCGCCGTTCATAGAGACAATCGGCACGACCTCCACCCCCGGCTGGTGCATATCCACCAGAAAGACGGTGATTCCCTTGTGCTTCTTGCCTGGGATGGTGCTTGTGCGGGCGAGCAGGAAGCAATAATCCGCGACATGCCCATAGCTCGTCCAGATTTTCTGTCCGTTGATCAGCCACTTGTCCCCCTGCTTCACCGCACGTGTCTGGATTGCGGAAAGGTCGGACCCGGCATTCGGCTCCGAATAGCCCTGGCACCAGATCGTCTCACCCGTCAGAATCTTTTCGACATATTCCTGCTTCTGCTGCTCCGTGCCGAGCTGGATTAATGTCGGGCCCACCATGTGCGTCCCTATATAGCTGATGATTGGAGGCGCCTTTACCCGCGCCATCTCCTGCTGGAAGATGATTTCCTCCATTAATGTCGCATTGCGCCCACCATACTGCACCGGCCAGGCAATAGCTGCGTAGCCCCCCTCATACAGCTTCCGCTGCCATTCCTTCAAAAAGCCGATGCGCCCTTCGTCCGTCTGCGGATGCTCATACGTACCGTCTTGCCAGCCCGCCGGCAAATTTTCGTTTAGCCATTCGCGTAGTTCCAAACGGAATGCCTCTTCCTTTTTAGTAAATGCAAAGTCCATACAATCCCCTCCTCACTTGATGAGCTCCCACTGTGGCAGCGCCCGGTCTTCCGTTATGTCGACCCACACCATCCTTACCGCCTTGCCGATCGCCATCTCTTCCGGCGTCGCATTGATGATATTGGCTGTAATCTGCACACCGTCCACCTGATCGACTTCGACCTGGGCAATGATGGTCGGCAGATTTTGCTGGAAGCCCGGCAGCATCGGCACATAGGTCATGACGAATGAATAGACGCTTCCCGTCACCCCGCTGCCGTAATTGACCCACTCTATTCGCTCCGATCCGCAATGAGGACAGGCGGGACCCGGCGGATGAATCGACTTCTTGCAATCTTCACAGCTCTGTACTGCGAGCTCATGCCGGTCGGCTGCATCCCAGTAGGGCTTGTTGTCCAGTGTCTTCAGCGGAACCGGCTTTTCGTATTTACTGCTTGTCTTTTCCATGCTCATCATCCCTTCCCCTTAATTATTCAAGACCAGCGCGCCCGCGGCATCCGGACCGAGCCAGCCTGTACATAGCCCAAGCTCGCACCCTTCCACTTGGCGGTCCGTTCCCTTATAGTCATGCCGGAGCTGCCTCGTAATCTCCAAGACATTATTCATGCCGTGCGTATAGCCCTCCGACAGCATCCCACCCGCTGTATTCGACGGCAGCTTGCCGCCCATCTTCAGGTTTCCTTGGGCTACAAACTCCCCAAGCCCTTCCCGCGGGGCGATTTTATATGCCTCCAGCTGCCGCAGCACCACCCAGCTGTAGCAATCGTAGATGGAGGCGACGTCCAAATCGCCAGGCTCAATGCCAGCGCTTTCATAAATGCGCTCACCTACATAATCGGCCGCCACCTGCGATAAATCGGACCAGTAATGGGCATGCGGATGCGCCTCGCGAGCAACAATGCCCTTAATATAGACAGGACGTGATCTGCAATCCTTCGCCCGCTCTGCAGATGTAACGATAATGGCATTGGCTTCATCCGTTTCCAAGCAGAAGTCATGCTTTGTGAACGGATAGCTTAAATGAGGCGTCTGCAAGTAATGCTCCATCGACAATGGCTTGCCGTGAAGCATGGCCTTTGGGTTGCGCTGCGCATGCTCGTAGAAGCTGACACATACGTGGCCGAGATGCTCCTGCGTAAGCCCCGCCTCATGCATATGGCGGGTTGCGAACATCCCGAACCACTGCGATGGGCTCGCCATCCCATACGGAATGATGAAGCTGCCCCCCTCAATGGCCGACTGCAGCAAATCCGTACTCCAGCCGCCGCCGCCCATGCGCATGCCGGAACGTCCATTCATCGAACGGAAAATCAGCACCGTTTCGGCCTGGCCTGATTCAATGAGGGACACGGCATCGGCAATCAGGAGCTCGGTGCTGCTTCCTCCCCCCATGATGTCCTTCACATAACGCGGCCGAACGCCCAAGTACGTCGCCAGCTGATGAGATGTGCAGGAATCATGCTCCGAGTAGCTCATGAAGGCATCGATGTCTTTTGCTTCGAGGCCTGCATCCTCTATCGCATTGCGTGCTGCCCGGAGAGCGAGATGCAGCGGCGTCGTCCCGGAATTTTTGGAACGCTCGCTTTCCCCTACTCCTACGATGGCGTATTTACCAGATAAATCCCACATACAATCCCTCCTGATATTCACAAATTAGACACATTTGTCATTCTTTTATTATTATATTCAGCGGAATCTCTCATATGAAATACGATAATAGAATATCTGTCTATAAATGGACATGTCGACAGCAGCTGTCCAACTATCAAAAAAACTTGGACGATTAGGGGGGCATTTGATGACGAGAAAACAAATGCAGAAAAAAACCGTGACAAAGTCGTTGATCCGTTCAGCATTCACAACACTATTAGTAGAAAAGGATATCGAGGATATTACAGTGCAGGAGATTGTCGAGGAGGCGATGATCAGCCGTTCCGCATTCTATCTGCATTACAAGGACAAATACGATCTATACGAAACGATTGCCACCAATTTATTAGAGGAACTGCTAACCATCATGGAACAGGCCGAGCTCTATCCACTCGATGTAATGACGGATGCTCACTATGACCTGAACAGGCCATTGGACCTTACCATGCTGTTTTTGGAACACATCCAGGCGAATGCCGACCTATACGCCGTTTTCATTCATCAGAAGGATTTCCAAGTCAAATTCGCCAATGCTCTTTCGAACATCCTCTATACCGGAAACGCCCTGCCGCGCATCATTACGAACCACATTGCCTATGGTTCGATTGGTACAATCATGGAGTGGCTTGCAAAGGAAACGCCATATTCCATACATTATGTGGCCAGGTTACTTAGCAGGCTTGCCGTCAGCGAAATTTTAGAATATAAAAATTTACGCATCGAATAATTTCACGGAAAATTGCAGATGCTTTACGAGCGGGGAATCAAAAAAAGATGCGGCCATTCACTTGGCCGCATCTTTTTTATCATGGCTGGATGATCTGGTATAGATAGAACATCTCATCTTTAGTGAGGATTTTCGGCACCGGATACAGGGGATTGGCTTCCTGGAGCGCCCGTTCCGCCATGACGGGGATATCCCGGTTTACGATGCCCTCTATTTTATCCGGGATGTCCATATCCTTGTTCAGCTGTTTGATTGCCTCAATGAACAGCTTCGCCTGCTGCTCCTCCGTTTGCCCCGACGTACCGATGCCGGCGACCTCTGCCAGTTCTGACAGCGGCTTATATACCGCATCACCATAAAACTCCAGGACATAGGGCAGGATGACAGCATTCGCCAGTCCGTGCGGCACGCCATAAAAGCCGCCGAGCGTATGGGCAATGGCATGGACGTTTCCTACATAGGCGCGGGTAAATGCCATGCCGGCCAGGTAGGCTGCCCTTTGCATATTCTTACGGGCCTCCAGATTCCCGCCTTCTGTATAGGCCGTATACAAGTTGTCGAAGATCAGCTTTACTGCTTCACGGCTGTACGCCCGTGTTTCTTCTGTATTACTGTTGCCGATATACGCCTCCACCGCATGGGTAAGTGCGTCCATACCCGTCGTAGAGGTGATGTGCGGAGGAAGCCCAACTGTCAGCAAGGGATCGAGCACTGCATAATGCGGAATCAAAACGGAATCGTTGATGGGGTATTTCTCATGCGTCCCGCTGTCCGATACGACAGCGGCGACCGTCGCTTCACTGCCCGTTCCCGCCGTCGTCGGAATGGCGAAGAACGGCGGGATTTCCTTACGCACCTTCAGGGTCCCCTTCATTTGCGGAAGCTGCAGGTCGGGCCGCGCCACACGCGCTGCCACCCCCTTTGCGCAGTCCATCGGGGAACCCCCACCGAACGCAATGATTGCCTCGCACAGGTATTGTTTATACAGGCTGTATGCCTCCTCGATGTTGTCGATTGTTGGATTCGGGACTGTCCGGTCATAGACAGCAACGTCAACTTGCTGTACTTTCAACCCTTCCAAGAGCGGATTCATCAAGCCCAGGGCCGCAATTCCCTGGTCGGTTACCACAAGCACCCGCCGAAGTCCCTTTTCCTTTACAAGTGCCGGCAGCGCGAGCAGGCTGTTTTCCCCCTCCAATAGCTCGGGTGTACGCCATTTAAAAAAACGAGAAGCAAGTTTAAATGTTTTCTGATAGGCACGACAATACGCTTTATACATACGATAACCCCATTCCATCCAAAATTGTTCTTCTTTCTTTTTTATAGATGACTAATCGCCAAAAGTCAAATTTTACCACTTATAAAAATAGCCACTAAAAAAGCTGGAGACATACGTCTGACGCATGTCCCCAGCTTTCCTGCATTTTGATTGATCTATACAAAAACCATCATGTCCCACAGAACGTGCGGTACGGGCCACATCCGGCATCAGGCGGCTCCGCATAGCGACTGTTCTCCTCAGCCAGCTCATAGGGTGTCGCCAGTACTTCCAACAGTTTGTGCATGACCGTATAGTCGCCGTTCTCAACTGCCGCGTCAAGCGCTTCCTCCACCCGATGATTGCGGGGGATGACGGCGGGATTACTGCGCTGCATCAAAGCCGACACATCTTCATAAGCGGTTCCCTGCCGCTCTAACCGCTTGTGCCAAGCCCGTTCCCATTCCTTGAAGGCTACGGAAGAGAAGAAGGCATCGGCCGGTCGTTTGTTCTCCGCCAACGCCCTGAAGGTATTCGTATAGTCCACACCGAACTTCTCCATCGTCTCCAGCAAGACCTGTATCAACTGCGGGTCATTCGCCTCTTCCGTCGTAAGGCCCAGCTTTGCTCGCATCCCTTCAAGCCATGCCGCATGGAAGATGTCCGGATATTTTTTCAGCTGCTCCTGTGCCATTTCCGCCGCCTGCTCCGGATCCTCGTGAATGAGTGCAAGCAGACTCTCGGCAAAGCGTGCAAGGTTCCAGCCGGTTATTTGTGGCTGATTGCCATAGGCGTAGCGCCCCTGCGTATCGATTGAACTGAAGACGGTGTCCCGTTTATAAACATCCATAAAGGCACAAGGCCCGTAGTCAATCGTCTCGCCGCTGATTGTCACATTGTCGGTGTTCATGACGCCATGGATAAAGCCAACAAGCTGCCACTTCGCCACTAACGCCGCCTGCCGCTCCATCACTTTTTCAAAAAGGCCAAGGTATGGATTGTCCTTATGGGCAAGCTCGGGATAATGGCGGTCAATCGTATAATCGGCGAGTGCCTTCAACTGCTCGTAGCCTCCGTATCGGGCCGCATACTGGAAGGTCGCAACCCGGATATGGCTCGCCGCGACACGCGTCAGAACCGCCCCTTCCAGGACATTCTCCCGGTATACGGGCTCTCCTGTTTTCACGACGGCCAGGCTACGGGATGTAGGAATGCCAAGTGCATGCATCGCCTCACTGATGATGTATTCCCGCAACATCGGGCCCAGCGCTGCCCGTCCATCGCCCCGACGCGAATAGGGCGTTCTTCCCGACCCTTTCAGCTGGATATCAAAGCGCTCCCCAGCCGGTGTCAGCTGCTCCCCGACTAAAAGGGCGCGTCCGTCGCCCAGCATGTTGAAATAGCCGAACTGGTGTCCCGCATAGGCCTGCGCAATTTGTGCACCGTCCTTTGGCATCTCATTTCCCGCAAACACCTGCAATGCCACTTTGGTACGTAGAGCGGCTGCATCCAGTCCGAGCTCCTTTGCCAATGCATCATTCAGGACCACCAGCTCTGGTGTGGAAACCGGATTCAGCTCTATTTCGGAATAGAAAAAGGGTGGTAAGGCCGTGTAGCTATTATCAAAGTGCCAGCCTGCGTTTCCCGTCATTTTCTCGTTCGACATGCCAACCTCTTTTCTGCTAATTCTCTTAGCGCGTATTTTTCCATATGCATATTCCCGCTTCTCGCTTCATTGAATCTATATAACCAGCGCAAGGCAATTGATTAATGGAAGGAAAGGCGCTCCCCATTAGTATTTCTTCATGCCATCCGCTTCATTCCTGGAGCTTGGCCTGGTTGTTTTTCCTCATTTCCAATGATTCCAACAGGATTTTTCCAATTCAAAGGGAATGTATTAACTGTATCATATTTCAGGAGGCGTTGTTCATGAGTAAGAAGATATTGATATTGGCCGGGGATGCTGTGGAAGCTTTGGAAATCTACTACCCTTACTACCGCTGTCTTGAGGCTGGCTATGAGGTGACGATTGCCGCACCTACAGCGAAGAAGCTACAGACGGTCGTGCATGATTTCGTGGATGGGATGGATACATATATCGAACGTCCAGCATACGGCCTTGACTCGAACGAGGCATTCGAAAACATCAAGCCGGATGCATACGACGGGCTCATCATTCCAGGCGGCCGCGCTCCCGAATATATTCGTTTGAATGAATATGTGCCCACAATCGTCAAGCATTTCTTCGAGGAAGCAAAGCCGATTGCCGCAGTCTGCCATGCAGCCCAGATTTTCGCCACGATTCCCGAAGTATTGAACGGACGGGAACTGACGGCTTACATCGCCTGCAAGCCGGAAGTACAGGTAGCCGGCGGAAAATATATCGAAAAGGATCTGCATGTCGACGCCAACCTTGTCAGCGGCCATGCATGGCCGGATCTGCCGGGTTTGATGCGTGAATTCATTGCGTTATTGGAGCAATAATGGAATAGACGATAAAACAGTTGGGTGCATGAAGCAACCCAACTGTTTTCCATCTTCTTATAGACGGCCGTATCCCACCAGACGCTTCTTCCAGTAGGAATTTTGAATACTGGCGATGGTTACACCGCTGTTGCTCGCATTGATCATCTGATTGTTGCCGATGTAAATGCCGATATGTGTAATGCCCGGCCGGGAAGTCGTTTCTTTGAAGAATACAAGGTCCCCTACTTGCGGTGTAGTTACCTTCCTCGACGCATTGTAGAAGCTGGCAGCCGATCTGCGCGGTGTGGAATTGCCCACTTCATTGTAGACGTACGTTACAAATCCCGAGCAGTCGAACCCTGTGCTTGGCGATGCGCCCCCATATGTATACTTAATACCCAGATATTTTTTTGCTACGTTGACGATATCGGTTTTCACCGGTCCGCCGTTGGGAGAGCCGTTCACCTTCAGCTTCTGCCCTATATAGATTGTAGTCGACGACAGTTTGTTCCATTGCTGGAGCTGCTGATAGGTCGTTCCGTATTTCCGGGCAATGCCGGATAATGTATCGCCCGCCTTGACTGTATACGTGGCGACTGCCACGTTTGTCGATGTGGAAGCACCGGTACTCACAGCTTGCACTTGCAATATTTGGCCTGGATAGATGATGCTTGATGACAAGTTGTTCCACTGCAGTAATTTTTGCGTCGTCACGCCCTGCTGCACCGAGATTCTCCACAGCGTGTCGCCTGGCTTTACAGTATAAGAAGAAGCCGAGGCCGATCCAAATGATGATAAGAATAGGGATGAACCTACAGCAACAGCCGCCAACTTCGCAGCCCATTTATTCTTTCCCATAATATCTCTCCTGCTTCGTATCATATATTTATCATTTGATAGTACACAAATGATACATCAATAATACTATCATATTTACATGCCAATAATATGACATTGTAATGACAAATTCCCTAATTACCTCCCCTTTCCATAATGAAATATACCCAATACACGAAATAATTTACATATGATATCATTTTTTATCAGCCATAATACTCCTGAAACAAGGGCACGGCTGGACACTGGGATACCCGTCTCACTTGAAATGGCGGGCGTGACAAACAATTCCCGTGATATAAAGCCAAACTATGCATTCGTTGCAGTAAGGGATTTGAGTGCGATGAATGACGTCGAGACAGTTGCACGCATTTTGGAGACCATTCCGTACCATTAGGGGCTGCCCAGGAAGGTCCAGACTTTCCTGGCAGCTTCGTTTTCCCGAATCCACGGGACTCATCCACAGCCAACTCCCATTTATGGCGGCACGGCATCATTTCCCCACATCAAAAAGGCGTGAACCCAATGGAGTCCAACGCCTTTCTCGTTCATTTCAGCTGGGAGAACTGCCTGTAGATATCACTCAATGTTTCATGGCCCTGCCGCATCGCTTCTTTTAAATACAGGCTCCACAGCATTGCCGTCATCCTTGCATCCCCCAGTGCATGGTGGCGGTCCTTCACCTCGATGGCATGATGGGTGCATAAATCCTCCAGTGCCGCCAGCTGCAGGCTCGGGTTCACCACCTTGAAAAGGAAGGAGGTATCCACAATCCGGTGCTTAAAGGGCGTCCGTAGCAACTTGGAGCTCGCATGTTCCATAAACGTCCGTTCATGGACGGAATGATGGGCGACCAGCGTGCTGTCCGACTTGAATTCCAGAAATTCCGTATAGACATCGGAAAACGGGCGCGCCTCCCCCACTTCCTCGGACGTGATGTTCGTCAGCCTGACGATTTCAGGAGGAACTTCCCGCTCAAAGCGAACGAGAGAGTAAAACTCCTCGGGCAGGATTTCAGGCCCCCGCATTTTGACGGCTCCGATAGAAAGGATGCCGTCTCCCTTCTCTGGATGGAAGCCGGTCGTTTCGATATCAAACAGAAGGAACGGCAGCTCCCCCAGCGGAATGTTCATCGGATCATATTTATTGATTTCCCGCTGGAGGTTCCGCAGGTAGGCCAATTGCTGCGGGTTCTGGATTCTGCCTGCGCCGGCACCTCCGTCCCGCCTTGCTCCAAATCCCCTCAACAACTGCATAAACGGTTCAAATGCCATACTCAACACCCTTTTTTATACGAGCCAGCACCTGGTCATGAAGCTGCTTCCCTTCTTTCAGAATCCGCTTCAGTTCCCTTCGCTCCTGCTTCGATAATGGTTCTACCTTCAAATAATGCGTATCCGTGTAGTTTTCTATATTCGATAACGATAGGCGGTACTTCAGCAAATTGCGGAAATTCTCCTCGCTGTGCTGCAGGAGCTCCCCATATTCCTTCATGACCTTCAAGCGGTCGATCCGTACGAGGGTGGGCGTTTCAAACAGCCCCTCCTTGATGGCCAACAGGCGTACGGCATTGACATATGGCAGGAAGGCGGCATACTTCAAATCGACGCACCCTTCATATCTGCCATAGCGCTCCACCAAAATCTGTCCCATCAGCCCGATGCCGTTCTTGATATGCTCGATATTCAGCATGAAGCGTTGCAGGAGCTGCGGCTGGGTGTGGATACGCTCGAAGAAAAAGGTTTTCAACCTGTGGATGTATCCCTCCTCGCCCTTCAGCACGCGCGCATCGAAGAAAATCTGCAGCTGCCGGATGGAATCCCAGCTCTCCTCCTCCATCCAATGGGCCAACTGCCGCTCCCACTCATCCAATGATTTGCGCCACTGCGGATTGGAGCTCATCACCTTCCCCTTGCAGTACGGATAGCCCGCCATATGAAGCCCGTCAGCAAGCTCGTTCCCCAGCTGCTTGAAGTACCAGTCATTGTGCTCATTGGATGTTTCATAGACGAGGCCATGATCCTGATCGCTCACGAATCCCTGCTCAAGCCGTCCGCCGCTCCCGGTGATGAACCACGCATACCGGCATGGTGGAGGCCCCAGGCCGATGCTATGCTCGGCAACGTCGAAGACCTTCTGCATCACCTCGTCGTGAAACCGGTTGAGCGCACTTGTATCTTGAAGAAAGCCGCTGATCTGCCGGTCTTTCCATTGCCTGATTGATTCAAACGTTTCCACATGCCTGCCTCCCTTCTCAGTCATCTGTTCCCTTCATTATAGAGGCAATATCCGAAAGGAGCTGCCCGGAAAGCAAAACTTTTCCGGACAGCTCCTTCTTTTCATATTTGCTAAGAGGAGGCAGCCCCAAACGACTATCTGAATGCCTCCCTTTGGCCGTTTTGGTTAAACACGTACTTCCTTCGTCTTATTTCCCGAAGTAGTTACGACCGTCTCTGTCGTCATTTGCTCCGGATAGCCGTAGCTGCCGTGCTCACTGATATCCAAGCCCATGATTTCCTCTTCTTCTGAAACGCGGATGCTGCCCATCACCAGCTTCATCACCCATAGGATGGCAAAGGATACGCCAAAGGCAAATGCGCCACATACGACGACACCCATGAACTGCACCCACAGCTGGTGAAGGCCACCGCCGTAGAACAACCCTGCCTGGCCAGTCGTTGCAAGCTCTGGTGTTGCAAATAGACCATTTGACAATGTGCCCCAGATACCTGCCATACCATGTACCGATAAAGCGAAGATCGGGTCGTCGATTTTACGCTTTTCGAAGAAGCGGCAGGTGAAGAATACGATGACGCCAGCTACAAAGCCGATGACAACCGAAGCCCATACATCAACGAATGCACACGATGCCGTGATAGCTACAAGACCGGCAAGCGCACCGTTCAGAATCGTCGGGATGTCCGGCTTCCCTAAGATGAGCCATGAAATGAGCGTCGCCGCAACCGCACCGGCACCTGCCGCCAAGTTCGTGTTGAGGGCGACGAAGCCGAAGAATGCACCGTCCACCGATACAGTACTGCCTGCATTGAAGCCGAACCAGCCCACCCATAGAATCAATACTGCCAAAGCCGTATACACCTGGTTATGTCCCGCCAGATTGTTAGCGGAGCCGTCCTTATTATATTTGCCGATACGAGGCTTCAAAATGATGGTTGCAGCCAATGCCGCCATCGCCCCCGTCAAGTGGACGACCGTCGAACCCGCAAAGTCCTGTTTGCCGTGCTCCGCCAGCCAGCCTCCGCCCCATATCCAGTGTGCGATGACCGGATAGACGATGATGCCGAAAAGGATTGTGAAGACGACATAGGCGGAAAATTTCGCACGTTCCGCAAATCCACCAAGCGCAATCGTGACGGAAATACCTGCAAACGCCATTTGGAAGACGAAGAATACCGTCGTTGCCAGCGCACCGTCCGACGCATTTTCACCTGAATAGAAGAAATCCGTCATGCCTGTAAAGAAATTGGCGTTGCCGCCAAAAATAAATCCATATCCCACTGCCCAGAAGACGATTGACGCCAAGCCGAATGTAAAGATTGTCTTACCCGCGACGTGGCCTGCATTCTTCATTCGAGTTGAACCAGCCTCCAGCATGATGAACCCACCAATCATGAAGATGACGAGCACAGCGGCAATCATCGTCCATAGACTGTTCATTAAATACATTACCTCATCCATCAAAACTCCCCCTTTTTGTAATGTCACTTTTTTTGTTATTTATATGTTATAAAAGGTGACATGAATTGTTTATAATTTCATTTTACATGTATTTCCGTAATTTTCAAGGAGTTTTTTAAATTTTTTAATTATTGTGTAAAGAAAAGCAACGTACCGGTATTTATCGGTACACAGCCTTTATGGATGGAAACAGCACTCCATAGGGCTTTCGTCTTCTTTTCTCTCCTCAACGGAGTGTTACGATTTATGACATGTTTTCGCACCATGTTGTGAGCTATGCCAAAGGAAAAAATGACAGCCTTGTCATCAGTACTGCAGGATGCCACACATTCTCAGCACCCCATGCACACCCATGAAGCGAAGAGGCATGATATGATAGGGGAAGTTATCTATAATCCATGATCAGAAGGTGAACCCATGCTAGAAGTAAGTGATAGTAAATTGACAAAGTATGCTGTACATTATGTGGGCGATGCACTCGTATTGGGGGAGGAGGCTTTCCTGCAGCCGGATGTCCTGCTAGAGGCCGCCTTCACCCAATTGGCGTTCGGCAAGCTCGACCTGGAGCAGCAGTTCGAATTTTTCCACGAGACGGACATCGGCCTGAACGAGGTGTATACATACGTGAAGGCCATCTTCGACCAGGAGGACGGCTTCCTTGAGCAGTCGAAGCACATCGCCACTCATCTGCACAGCTCCTCCCAGCACCCGAACATCAAACCTGGGGAGCTGTTCATCGGGCTGTTCGATAACTGCTTGTGGCATTCGGAGCCAAAAAGGGCGCTGGCTATCATCAAAATCGATGAAAAGGAAATGTTCCTCGATGTAAAGAACGAGCACAACAAAATGACCGTCAACGGCATTGACGGCATCAATGTAAAGAAAAGCAACAATATGGCCGTCATCGTGGACATGGGCCAGGATGAGCCACCTGCAGTATTCATCAAGACGAAACGCAAGGAGGATGTCGTGTATTGGCAGGAGCGGTTCTTGAAGATAAAGGCGGCGGATGAGCATTTCTATAAGACGAACCTCGCCCTGACGGAGTGTAAAAAGTACATCCTAAAGGAAGAAGACTTTTCAAATACCGAAAAGCTCGGCTTCCTCAACAAGACGCTCGATTATTTCCGGAATGAAGAGGAGTTCCAGGTGGACGACTATATCGAAACCGTCTTCGAAAAGGCGGATGTGGTAAAGAAGGATATCATCGTCAATACGGTGAAGCCATTTGAGACGGTCATCTCCGAAAGCGCGATTGCCAAGGCGGAAAAAACCTACAAGCGGAAGATCAAGCTCGATTCCAATATCGAAATCCAGGTGAACGTCCGCGACATCGAGCAGGTCGATGAGCTCATCGAAGTCGGCTACGACGAAGCGACCAACCGGAGATTCTATAAAATCTATTTTACTGAAGAAGCATAAATAGAGAGAATCCTAGAAGCCCGAAATGCAAAAAGAACCCGGACAGGCAGTCATCCGGCGTTCTTTTTGCTTTATTTTTTCTCCGGACCCTTCTTTGTCGTCGCCTGGTCGGCACGCTTGAATTCTTTCCGGTAGATCACTTCCTGCATCGACGACAGGCCATTATCCTTTGTCGTCAACTGTTCATGCGGCGGTCTTTGCTCCTTCAAACGAACTCCCCCTTTCCTCTTTCGTCCCTTTCAGTTTTTCCTGTCTGGCGACGGCCATACCGGTTCAGGGGGCGGAAAGAAAAGGACAAAGAGTCAATAGGAATTTCCGCTGTTTTGCATGGTTCGTCCGTATAATTCACCGTCCGATATGGCACATTACATAGTGGAGGTGGAAGGAAAATGTCCAAAGTTATCGGTATTGAACAATCATTGTCAAACGTCGAGGATGCCTTAAAGGCAAAGGGATATGACGTAATCCAGCTTCGTAATGAGCAGGATGCGAAAAAATGCGACGCCTGTGTCATCACAGGACAAGACACAGACGTGATGGGAATCAGCGATCCTGTCATCGACGGTCCCGTCATCGAGGCGAGCGGTCTGTCTGCCGACGAAATCGTCCAACGTGTAGACAAGTATTTCCACTAGCCACTGCGCAAAGGGCCGCCGCCGAAATCTATCCAGTTTCCGGGGCGGCACCTTTTTATTTTTAGGCTATGCAATAACGTCCGCTTCATTCTTCAACAGACCAATCATTTATTAGCCCAAATGCTGTTAGTGTTTTTTCGTCGCTTTTATAATGAATGTTGCAGGCACTAGTTCGGCCTTCTGCGTTGAATACCATTTTGAAGGCTCGTCGGACGGAATACCAGGCAGCGCTACATCGTCGATGATCTTCTCCAGAAGAAAGCCGGCCTCAATCAACGAATTGATATAGGTACTCAGCTTTCGATGATGGATGACCACTTCCCTCTTCCATCCTTCATTGAATTCCGGTCCCTCTTCGTTGTAGGATTTGTTCAAAACGAAGGAACCCTCCTCATATGCAAGGCGGTCGTGGAACGGATGCTCCCAACTGAAAATGAAGCTACCACCTGGCTTCAGATAACCGTGAATGTTCGATAAAGTGCGGTTTAAATCGACCGTCCAGCCCAAAGCATAGATGGAATACACAATATCAAAGTACCCGCCCGGCAATCCAGGGTCCTCTTCCATCGGTGATTCAAACAGCGTTACCGGAACGCTTTGATCTGCCAGCACATTAGAAGCAGCACCAATCTGCTTGGCACAAAAATCGACGCCCCATAGCTCTGCAGCGCCTGCAGTCCCCATATATATAAGGGAGTGTCCACTGCCGCATCCTATATCCAGCACTTTTTTACCCGTAACATCCCCAAATAGACGAAGCTCATCCTCCCTTAATGAAAAGGGGCCGTAGCTAGGGAGCGCATCCCGGCCGAAAAAACGCTCCGCCGCTTTTTCCCAACTCTTTTTGTTCACCATCAATATATCCTTCGCGTTCATCTCATCACCAGCTTTTATGTAAGTAAGGCTATCAAACCTCTCTTCCTTTATTTCTATAAATTGTATAAAACACCTTCTTCTGCAGCTTAGTTAACAGCGAATCCTCTATACAAGGCTGACTACCCTTAGCATTGAAAAGGCAAAAAATAAAAGCGACCAACCGGCTTCCTCCCAAGTTGATCGCACATCATTCCATCCATCAGTTTAAAACATGTTCCGCCAATACCCGCTGGACATTATAGATGTTCGTGGATTTATTGAAATTTTTCTGTATCGGCACGGTACTGCCTGAAACCCAAATCTTCAGCTCCGCATCCAGGTCGAACGTGCCCGCCGTTTCGACGGAGAAATGGACGATGCTTTTATACGGGATGGACAGATATTCTACCTTTTTTCCTGTCATCCCCTGTTTATCAATCAAAATCAGCCTTTTATTTGTAAAAATGAATGTGTCGCGGATGACCTTATAGGCACTTTTGATGCTTTCGTTTGCCGTCAGTAATTCCCCGACTTCCTTTTTCAATGCTTCTAGATTCACTTCGCTTGCATTGCCCATCAAGCCATCGAAAATTCCCATTCTTCCACTCCTTTGCTTGTATGCATTCTCCTGGCACTTCACACTATACGCAATCCCTGCATCCTCAATTCATAGGGCTGGCGGAATAAAGCGGGCCTATCTGCATTCCACCGCCGTGCGTCCATTCCGTTATTTCCCGAGGTACAGCAAAAGGGAGCTATTCCACCCCTGACTGTTCATTCCGTTCAAGGTTGGTCATGCCGGGCACCCGGTTCAGGAGCTCCTTGCTGCTTTCTACAACGACCTTCTGGTTCAGTTCGTCCATCGGGATGACATCCACCGTCTGCATATCCTCGTGCAAATCGTAAATACTGACCTTTTCCGTATCCACCATGTCGGGACGGTCCGGCAGCTCTTCAAAAAGCTTTTTCCTTTCATTGTCCATACATATCCACTCCTTTGTATAGGAATAGCATGTGAAATAACGAAGGGATTATAACGGCCAATTGAAAATGGCGGCCGATGCAAGAAAGTTGCCTGCAAGTAAAAAAGCGACATGGGACATATATCCCCACGTCGCTTTCTATAGCACTATGCATACCCTAAATCATCAAAATCTCCCGGATATCCTCTTCCGTCAAGGAGGTCGGCGCTTTTTCATCAAATGTGAGGATGTCTGCAATGAGATTCCGCTTTTTCTCCTGAAGCTCGTTCATCTTTTCCTCAATCGTGCCACGGGCGATGAGCTTGATGACCTGAACCGTGTTCTTCTGGCCCATCCGGTGCGCACGGCCCGCCGCCTGCGCCTCTACCGCCGGGTTCCACCAGAGATCGTACAGGATGACCGTATCGGCACCCGTCAGGTTCAGACCTGTGCCTCCCGCCTTCAATGAAATCAAGAATACATCATGCTCCCCCTTATTGAACCGGCTGCACAGCTCCACCCGTTCCTCCGAAGGCGTCTGGCCGTCGAGGTAGAAATACGGACGGCCCTGCATCGCAAGCTCCCGACCAATGAGCCCGAGCATTTTCGTGAATTGCGAGAAGACCAGCACCCGCCTGCCGGCAAGTCTGGATTCCTCCAATATTTGCAGCAGCTGCTCGAACTTTGCCGAGCTTCCCTTATAGCCTTCCACAAACAAGCCCGGGTGGCAGCAGATTTGGCGCAATCTCGTCAGGCCGGCAAGGATGCGGATGCGGTTCTTCTGAAAGCTTTCCTTATCAAGGTGCTTCAAGGCATCATGCCGAAGCTTCGCCAGGAAGGCCGCATACAGCTCCTTCTGTTCCGGAAGCAGCTCCGACAGTTCAAGCGCTTCCTGTTTGCCTGGCAGCTCTGCCAGCACATCCTCCTTCAGCCGGCGCAGTAAAAACGGGCGCACCCTCCGCGAAATGGCCTTCCGCGTCAGATGACTGTACTCCTCCAGTCCCCTGAACAGCTGCGGGAAGATGACATGATAAATGGACCATAGCTCTTCCTGGCTGTTCTCAAGCGGTGTCCCTGTAAGCCCGAAGCGGTGGTCGGCCTTCAGCTTTTTGACGGCCCGCGCCGTTTGGGTCATCGGATTTTTAAATGCCTGCGCCTCATCAAAGAACACCGTATGGAACGTCTGCTTCTCATACCAGGACAGGTCGCGGCGGAGCA
>JAZUQF010000075.1:0-1568 GCA_045605545.1 Lysinibacillus sp. | reverse complement strand
AAATATAGATGACGGCATCCGCCATTTCACGGACACTTTCGGACATGCCTTGGACTGCGGAAGTCGTTTCTGAAACCCGGTTGGATTCCTTCACGGCATAGTCGACCTGCTCGTGCATCTGATTAACCACTGTATTCACATTGTGCTGCATCGTCTGAATCAGGTCGGTGATTCCTTTTACGGCACTTGCACTTTCATCCGCCAGCTTGCGAACTTCTTCCGCAACGACGGCAAAGCCCTTGCCGTGCTCACCCGCACGCGCCGCTTCAATCGAGGCATTCAACGCCAGCAGGTTGGTCTGCGCGGCAATGTCACCGACAAGGCCGATGATTCGTTCCACCTGCTCCGCATTCTTTTCGAGCTCCCGTATGTTCACCAACGCCTGTTCATTGCCATGCGCGATATGCTGGATTCCGTCTACTAGACTTTGAATCGATGTCGTCGTATGAGATAGACTATCAATGATGCCATGCGACTTCGCTGCCGAATTGACGGCAAGGTCGTTCACCTCATTCGCTAAAATACGTACATCCTCCACTGCTTCCGCCGTATCCTGCACCGCCTGAGCGGACGCGTCCGCCCCATGCGAAATCTGCCCGACCGTGCTTGCCATGTTGGAAGCCTCCTTACGCGCCGCCGCCGTTTGTTGCGATAGCTGGCCAATCGTGTCATTCGTCGTCTGGAAATTGGACTCGATGCCATCCACCATCCCCCTTAGGTTGACGAGCATGAGCTGGAAGGCCTCGGCTACAGAGCGAATTTCATCATTCGTCCTCGGCATCTCGACATCCTGGCCAATCTTGCCTTCCGCCACACGGACGGCCGTCTTTTCTAGACGCTGCAAAGGACGGATGATAATGATGCTGAAGATTGCCGCCAATATACATGACCACAAGATTCCGAGACTATAGGTAATAATCTCGAAAAGCTTCTGATCCACCGATGAAAAAAACGTAGGCTGGATGAATTGATTAAACACAAAGCTCACCGAATACGTAACCAATGCCAAGACCCCTACAAACAACACCATTTTTGCGCGAAGATTGAACATCCTCCCCTTTGCCCCCATAAACATTTACCCCTCTCTATGTTTTGCTTCAAACTCTTCAATCAACCGCTTCAACTCTTGATACGTCTGTTTATAGGTAGAAATATCCCCGCCAAATGGATCAAATACATCCTGGCCGCTGTACGGCGTCACATATTCCTTCAATGTATACGTCTTCCCCTGCGCCTGGATATACGCGCGGAGAATTACCTCCTTATGCGCCCCCGTCATCGTAAGAATCAGGTCGGCCCACTCAATGTCCTGTTCGTTGATCTGCCTTGAGACATGGGCGTGGTCGATGTTTTCCTCTCTCAAGACCGCCTGAGCATTCTCCGACATTTCTCCCCCATCTAGCGCATATATGCCTGCCGATTTCACTTCGATATGGGAAAGGTTTTTATCTTTTAATATCGCTTCAGCCATTGGGCTTCTACAAGTGTTTCCTGTGCATACAAAATAAATATTCATGCCGATCTCTCCATTACCATTAAGTCATGTTGTCTCTTTTATACTATTTTTT
>JAZUQF010000074.1:0-2407 GCA_045605545.1 Lysinibacillus sp. | reverse complement strand
AATCCCCCTACATATCGTGGTGGAGGAAGACAGTTTCCGTGATGGCCTCACCATCACACAGCAGGATATTTTTAAATATGTCGGCGAACAAAGCAAAAAATGTACAACAGCGGCCATCAATGTCTATGAATACGAAAAATTCTTCTCCCTGTTTTCCGACCGCTATGAGGCGGTCATCCATATCACGCTCGGTTCCGGCTTTTCTCCCTGCTACCAAAATGCGGTGCTCGCCTCCCGAAAATTCAGCAATGTCCATATTATCGACTCCAAGAACCTTTCGACGGGCAGCGGCCATCTTGTCTATGATGCGGCCCTCCTTGCCAAGGATGGCTATGCTGCACAGGAAATCGTACAGCGGACCGAAGCGCTTGTCCCGAAGCTTGATACGAGCTTCGTCCTGGACCGGCTGGATTATTTGAAAAAAGGAGGGCGCTGCTCGAATCTTGAAATGCTTGCCGCTGCAATTTTAAAAATCAAACCCGCCATTGAAGTCAGGGATGGGCGGATGGTCATCGGTAAAAAATATAGAGGGACATTGCTGCACAGCCTGGAAAAATACATTAAAGAACGCCTGCGGGATAATGATGCCATCGATTACAGCAGACTGTTCATCACACACTCCATGTGCCCGCCGGAAACGATTGAGAAAGTGAAGGCCTGGGTCGCCCGGTATGCCCCGTTCGAAGAAGTAGTGGAGGCATATGCAGGGACAGCATTATCCGTACATTCCGGCCCTAATGCATTGGGCCTCTTCTTCAAAATGAGATGAGGGAACTGCCCTGATGAAGCACGATGAATATTTCCTCTCCTGCAATCCTCTCCCTGCGACGGATTGCATTTTTTAGATTCACCAGTCATTTTTTTCTCCATTCCAGCATATTCAGTTATATGACTTTATTATTCCACAGGAGCATTCTCCCATCAGCCGCTCGTTGTTTATGAAGAGGCATCCGTTTCTTCTTCACTAGCCCAACGACACATTGCAGAATATCAGCGTATAAACGACCACAAGTATGTTGGCGGCATCCTGGGGGTTCTTGCTTCTTTTTTCAAAAAAGTTATCTTACTATTATGTTGCATTCAGAATAATCCTATTACAATGGAGGTACGAGATGATGATTAAAATTACCGCAGATAGCACTTGCGATCTTTCACCTGAAATTCTTGATAGATTGGACATTGCGCTGACTCCGCTGCACGTCCTCATCGATGAAGAAAATTTCCGTGACGGCGCCGATATCACGCCGCAGGATATTTTCAGGCATGTAGGGGAACAGAACCGGACGTGTACGACAGCGGCCATTAATACATATGAATATGAAGCGTTCTTTTCCCAGTTTGCGAATCAATATGAGGCTGTCATTCATATCAACCTCGGTTCTGGCTTTTCTTCCTGCCACCAAAATGCGAAGATTGCCGCACAGAGCTTTGGAAATGTGCATGTCATCGACTCGCAGAACCTTTCAACCGGCAGCGGACACCTTGTTTACGAGGCGGCATTGCTGGCAAGGGACGGACATGCTGCGCCGGCCATCGTAGAGAAGGTCGAAGCGCTCATTCCGAAAATCAATGCCAGCTTCGTCATCGACCGGATGGACTACCTGAAGAAGGGCGGACGCTGCTCGAGCATGGAGGCATTCGGTGCCACCCTCCTGAAGATCAAGCCATCGATTGAAGTGACGCACGGGAAAATGGCCGTGGGGAAAAAATACCGCGGCAACTTCGAAAGCTGCCTGGAAAAATATATAAAGGACCGGCTGCAGCATGACGACAAGATTGATAAAAGCAGGGTCTTCATCACCCATTCGATGTGTGCACCCGAAACAGTCGGAAAGGTGCGTAGCTGGATTACGCAATTTACCGATTTCGAAGAAGTGATTGAAACGTCGGCCGGCTGCACGATCTCTGCACATTGCGGCCCGAATACACTGGGCATCCTATATAAAACGAAATAGATGCATCCCCCGTGAACACGGCGTAAAAAAATGAGAAGCCTTTCGCATATAATTGTTGCTTGTTTTGGAGAGAATAGTAATAGCTCTGTTCAAAAACGAAAGTCCGCCTCCACGTTCAAACAGGAGACGGACTTTTTCATTTGGCTATCAGCATATTTTTATAAAATACATTTACACATAAAACGATGAACAGTACAGCTGCAATCAGCAACAGGAAGCTGTAGTCCGCAATCTGAAGATACAGCCCTCCTAAAATCGGCCCGCTCAAGCTGCCGAGGCTGAAGAAAATGCCGCACAGCAGGTTTCCGGTCGGCAGCAGCTCCTTTGGCGTCAGATCCGCCATGTAGGTAATGCCCAGCGAGAACAAGGAACCGACGCTCATGCCGGCGAGCGCAAAGAGGGCTGTTACCATCGGCGCTGATTGTTCGAGCACACTGCAAATGAAGAACAGA
>JAZUQF010000073.1:0-3291 GCA_045605545.1 Lysinibacillus sp. | reverse complement strand
GGATGGAAATCCACCGATAGCAGCGCATGGGTGAACAAATAGCCAGCAAGGAAAATATGCATATGCACAATGTAATGGACCATCATGGACATATGCATCATCATGTACAGGTCCGTCGTATAAAGCAGCCATAACCCACCGATGTTCAGCAGGGCCGCTGTAACGGGATGGCCCACGAGACGTGCATAGCGCGTCTTCGACAGCTTCATCATGCCACGGGCCGCCTTCACCGGGATGATACGCAGCAGCAGCGTCAGCGGCTTGGCCATCACAAAGAACAAAGGTGCCGCCATGCCGAGCAGCAGATGCACCTTCATATGCGCAATGAAATCATGATGCGCCTCATGTGCGAGGGAGCCTGTGATGGAAAATGCGATGCATGCAGCTCCCACGGCCCAATAAAAACTTCTTCTAATCGGCCATTTCCCCTTCGCTTCCGCCGCCATCACATAGGGGGTGACAAGCACAAGAAACACCAGCAGGATGCCAGCCCAATCTCCCATCAAGGCGCATTCACCCGCTTCCTTCTCAGAATCAGCAATCCGATGATGATGAACAGCACGGCGCCGATATTCCACACCAGGTCATAATAGAAGATATCGACACCGTAGCGGATTTGATGAAGTCTAAACAACTTATGCTGGATGATTCCGTCATAGAGCTGGAAGACACCAGCGCCGAACAAGGCGGCCCCGAACCATCGTTTTTTGTTCCACGCATGCTGTTTTCGCAGATGGGCGACCATGAACAGGCCGATTACCGTGGCAAACCAGCTGAACGCATGGAACAGGCCATCCGACACGAGCCCGACGTCCGTCGTCGATTTATCATAGAAATGATGCCAGTGCAGCAACTGATGGAACACCGTCTCGTCAATGAATGCAATCATGCCCAGTCCGAATAAAATCCCTGACCAAAAATTAAGAGAATGATTATTCTTCGCCATCCTTCTACCAACCTCCCGAGCACCTATTCTTCCTTCAATATTCGTTTTAAAGGAAGAGTTTATACATGTCGATACCCGGCAGGCCGGCGCCTGTAAACCAGTTATCCCCCTCCATGTTACAATATGCAAACACAAAAGCCGCCCTCCCTGTCAGGGGGAAGGCGGCTCCGTGAGGGCTGCATGCCTATCTTTTCGTCAATTGTTCCGGCGTATACTGATAGCCGACCACTTCTCCTTTCGGTGCCCCGCTCGCCTGACGGTCCTGCTTATAGCCAAGAAGCGGGAAGACCAGCTCCGCGAATTGGTAGGCCTCCTCCAGATGCGGATAGCCGGATAAAATGAATTTGTCGATGCCGATTTCCTGGTATTCCCGGATGCGGGCGGCCACCGTCTCCGGGTCTCCTACGAGCGCCGTGCCGCAGCCGCCGCGTACAAGTCCGACCCCCGCCCACAAATTCGGGCTGATTTCAAGTTTGCTTCTATCGCCCTTGTGCAGTACGGACATGTTCTTTTGCCCGACGGAGTCATAGCGGCTGAATACTTCCTGTGCCTTCCGGACGGCCTCATCATCGACATACTTGATCAATTCATTGGCTGCATGCCATGCCTCCTCGTTCGTTTCCCGCACGATGACATGGATGCGCAGTCCGAACTCCACTTCACGTCCCTGCTTGGCGGCCTCGGCCCGGACCTTCTCCACCTTTTCCTTCACCTGCTGCGGTGGCTCCCCCCATGTCAGATAGACGTCCGAATGCTTGGCGGATACGGCAATTCCTGCATCGGATGAGCCACCAAAGTAGATCGGTGGGTGCGGCTTTTGCACACCTGGGAAGAGGACCTCCCCTCCTTTGATATGCAGATGCTTCCCTTCATACTCTACCTTGTCACCGCTGAGCAGACTGCGCCAAATGTCAAGGAACTCATCCGTCACCTCGTAGCGTTCGCCATGGGAGGAAAAGACGCCGTCACCGGCCAGTTCCACAGGATCACCTCCTGCTACCACATTGATCAACAGGCGGCCATTCGAAATCTGATCCAAGGTCGCGGTCATGCGTGCCGCCACAGTCGGCGTCATGATGCCCGGGCGGACGGCAATCAGAAACTTCAGCTTCTGTGTAACAGCGGCTAGTGCCGAAGCCGTCACCCACGGGTCATTGCAGGCCTTCCCCGTCGGAATGAGCACCCCTTCATAACCGAGTTCATCCACCGCCTGTGCAATCTGCTTCACATACGCAAAGTTCGTTTCACGTGCCCCCTTGCTTGTCGCCAAATACTTCCCGTCCCCATGTGTCGGTATGAACCATAAAATATCCATTCTCCATTTCTCCTTTTCATTCTCCAATTTTATTCGATGCCTTCAAAGCTGCTCCGCCATCTCAACAGGCGTTTTTCCAAAGCCCTTACAAGCGAATCCGTCAATTTTCCGACAATCCCGAAAATGATGATGCCGACAAATACCTTATCCGTCTGGGAAAACTGTCTGGCATCCATGATCATATAGCCTACTCCTGCACTCGACCCCATCATTTCTGCAACAACCAGGCTCAGCCAGGCGGTGCCGATCGACAGTCGGATGCCGACCAGGATATGGCCTAGTGCGGCGGGCAGAATCAGCTTCGTCAGCTGCTGCCATTTGCTGAACTCCAGCACCTGCGCCACCTCGAACAGCTTCGCATCGACAGAACGAATGCCGTTGTATGTGTTCACATACACAGGAAAGAAGGAGGCAAAGGCAATCAGCAAGACCTTCGACATTTCATCGAAACCGAACCATAGAATGAATAGCGGCGTCACCGCCAGGCTCGGAATCGTTCGGAGCATCTGCATCGTCGGATCAACATAGGACTCCGAACGCTTGGAAAAGCCGACCAAAAATCCGAAGACCAGGGCTATGCCTGCACCAAGCAGAAACCCGGCAATCGCCCGGAGGATGCTGATCTGCAAGTGGCCGAACAGCTCTCCTCCCGCTACGAGGCCGATAAAGGTCCGGATAATCTGAATCGGTCCGGGCAGGACGTTCGGCGCTACAAGTCCGGTCGTTGAAATGATCTGCCAGATGACAGCGATGACCAGCGGCAGGACCATCCCCTTTAGCCAGGCAGGTGTTTTCCGCTTCTTCTTCTCCTGTGCAACAGGTGCAGCGATTGCTTCCGCACGGCCCATCTACTCACCCCCCTCCAAAATTGCTTCGATGAATTTATTTTCTACTACGTCCGCCGTGTCGATTTCCTTATCGATGGCCTTCAATTCATGGAGCAAATCCGCTGAACGCTGCTGCTCGGCTACATACTCCTCGGAAATCACATGCGGCTCATACGGTGTATTGGCCAGCACGCTTTCCACCA
>JAZUQF010000072.1:0-4037 GCA_045605545.1 Lysinibacillus sp. | reverse complement strand
ACCTTCTGTCAACAGCGCATCGCTTTTGGGTGTTAGGCCAAGTGGCGCCGCATAAGCTGGCGTCATTACGACTGCATCGGCATCATCATACATACGCGCAAGCATTAATAAATCAACCTCTTTAAATTGAAGATTTTTCGGGTTGTCCTCTACGCTTGCTAACGTATAATAGGTATCCGTTTTTTCCTTTAATGTAATGACACCGTGCTGTGCAAGCATTGCTAATGAACGATCAACATTTGAAATATCATTGGCAATCGCTACAGTAGCTCCTTCCGGTAATGCATCCATCGAATCATAGTTCTTTGCATAAATACCGTAATTGGCAAAGTAAATCGGCTGAATCGGTACTAAATTCGAGCCGTTGTTACGATTGAATTCCTCCATATACGGCACGTGCTGGAAGAAGTTTGCATCGACTTCCTTTGCAGCTAGCGCACTGTTGGGTTGCACATTATCACCTAGTACGACAATTTCCAAATCAATGCCCTCTTCTGCTAATTGCGGCTCGACTAATTCTAAAATTTCCGTCATCGGTGGAATTAATGACGCGACCTTTAACGTTGTTGTTTCTTCACTAACTGAATTTTCTACTGTCTCTTCTTGCTGTCCACAGCCTACCAACATAAATGCTGCAGCTAAACTTAACATCCAACTTTTTTTCACAATAATTCTCCTATCTCTTGTCCAACCATCTTGCTACAGTCATTCCTAGCATTTGAATGAGATGTACCAAAATAATCATAATCAAAATCATGTAAAGCATTAACTCTGTTTTGAATTGCTGATAGCCGTAGCGAATCGCAAAATCGCCAATCCCGCCACCGCCAACAACACCCATAATTGTAGAATATGAGATAAAACTAACAATCGAAGTCGTCAGGCCAATCACGAGCCCAGAGCGTGCCTCCACATAAAGAAAGCTAAAAATAATACGTCGTACGGATGCCCCCATTGAAACAGCAGCATCAATCACACCCTTTGGCACATCCAGTAACGATTGTTCGACAAGCCTTGCATAATGCGCAATCGCAATGACTGATAGTGGTACTGTTGCCGCAACCGTGCCGATTGCTGTTCCTACAATCAGCCTTGTAAAGGGAATTAAAAATACGACTAATAGCAGAAACGGAAACGAGCGAATCGTGTTCACTAGTAAGTTTAACACATTGTACACGACACGATTTTCAAGCAACTTACCCTTTCCGCAAAGAAATAAATATGTACCGATTGGTAATCCAATCACTACCGCAGCCAAAATGGATACACCAACCATGAGAAACGTTTCACTGATGGCACGCCAAATCTCCGCTTCGTATTGTATTAATACCTCAGGCATGTCCCTCCCCACCTTTCACAAGCTGATTGATGAAGCTTTGCGGATGATGATTGGTTTCTTTGATGCCTGTTGGTGCTAGCTGTACTGTTTCATAAATACGACCAGCATCTAGCACAGTGGCACGATGGCATATACTTTTAATCACTTCAAGCTCATGACTCACCATCACAATCGTGACACCGAGCGCCTCATTAGTTTTTTGTAACACGCGCAGCACCTCTGCTGACGTATGCGGATCGAGTGCAGACGTTGGTTCATCACAAAGGAGGACGGCTGGCTCATTGGCAATCGCCCTCGCAATCGCCACACGCTGCTTTTGACCACCACTTAGCTGTGCTGGGTAGTGGCTTGCTAACTGCTCCAAGCCAACAAATTGCAAGCACTCCATCACACGCGCTTGACGTGATTTTTTAGGATAGTTTGCGAGTGCTAGTGCGATTTCTACATTGGCATAAATCGTCTTATTTGCGACTAAGTGAAAGTGCTGAAAAATCATACCGATGGATTTTCTTACCTCACGAAGCTGCTCATTTTTTAAGCTTGTAAGTTGTTGCCCGTTGACGAAAACCTCCCCACTATCCGGTGTTTCCAACAAGTTGATCAAACGTAGCAACGTCGATTTCCCTGCTCCGCTCGCTCCAATCAAGCCGTGGATTTCGCCTTTTTCAATCGTTAATGTCACATCTTGAATGGCCTTAAAGGAACCAAATTGTTTTGTGAGTTGCTGTAATTGTATCACCTTTAAATCTTCCCTCCATTACACGTCCGCCATAACGCCCCCCATTATAGTAAAAGTTATTTTATCTGTCACTATCATTAGTGTCACATCAAAATAATTTTAATTTTAAATAAAGTTGGAATTTTAAGTTGCTTTATTTCCAGGGTCTCACCACATCCTCCTCAAGATAACGATACGATGTAAATGGCCACATATGAATACCCTGCTTTTCAAGATGATGTCCTACAAGCGAAACGCTGAAAACATCCGCTAAAGAATGAAGGCAGATCATTGGTGATAGCAGGCTTTTGGCATTGAAAAGAACGAGTTGTCCAGGCTTGTTCAAAAGTCAATAGTATGTACCATGTAAGCACAAAGACTTAAAAGGGGTATAACTATCTAAAAGTGATAAAAGGTTTTATACAACGGCCCCATTTATTATATATAGAATAATAAAAAAGACAACTGTTTACTAACTTCTTTGTCGTCTTCCTCTTTGCTCATTTCATTTGAACACTTTATTTATTACTACAAACAGAAAAGCACCTCAAACCCTTGATATGAAAGGATTTGAAGCGCTTTTTAGTTGATTCAAGCTTATTCTATCTGAACCTTGATACGTCCCAAGAGGGTTCGAACCCCCGACCGATGGCTTATAGAAGACCGTTGTTCTATCTAGGTGAGCTACTGAGACAACTACGTTTCTTTAAATTTCACGATTAGGACAAATTACGTACTTAGTTATCCTTTCAATAACCGGCCTTACAAGCGAATTCTAAATACTTTATTGGTAAGTGGATATAGAAATTTAACCCCTTTTTTCGTTAGCATATCTCCTCCAATATGCGAAAGGTAAGCTATCGTAGAAATAAGAGCCAAACCATCTACCCCCGTACTAGCTTGCAGCAAATATGACATATACCACCAATAAGCCAACGCCCAAATCGTATGCGTTGCCCCTCGGTGTGGAAACCACCCTGCTCCTCCTATGTATAAAGCAAACATAACCAACCACCACAACTCATCCGTAATCGCATAGTATAGAAGAAATAAACTTAAAATACTCATTAGAATATTTTTCAAAGTTTCCTGGTTCTTTAGGGAAAGACCTATAATGACTGCTCCCAGCCCCAAAAATAGAAGCTTATTTTGTTGAGTAAACCATTTCCCATCTAAAAAAGATAAAAACTTTACATCTAAAAAATATGTAGCTAAAGACAGGATTATTAATGCTCCACCGACAAATACCCCAAATTTTTTTATTAGTTTGGCTGTCTTCGTTACACGTTTATTTAACAGATTATTTCCGTCCAAATCTGGAGCAAGGGACGCCACGCCTGATGCCGCTAAAATGACAGGTATCATTTCAAGTGGTTGGCCAACAGATGCCACCGCGCCTATTCCTAATCCTATTGTTAAATGAGTTCGCCCTTCCACGCTGTCACCTCTTTGTTGTTATATTTCTTTGAAGTTATCACGAACCCTCTAAAATATGTAGCTTAATTAACTTCTTCGCAATTTTACTACAAAAATAAAAAAAGATGTCCCCCTCTTTGATAATAAAAGATAAAGGTGATTTTCTGTAAATTTCGGCTGAAATTGAAATGAAAAGTTTTGGGAAACCTCTACCTTTAACACCAATTGTATAATTCCACTACTTACATTACAATTGTTATCTTTAGTTCTGGATAAGCTACACTAAATTGGACAGATAAAATAAGGGTTTATAAACTTAAATGTGTAGAAACTTTTCATTTTCTATCATTTCCTAATGGATTCTCAGAAAAAGGAAAAACACCTCAAATCCTTGATACGAAAGGATTTGAAGCGCTTTTCAGGTGGTTCAAACTGTTTCTATCTGAACCTTGATACGTCCCAGGAGGGAATCAAACATTTTCCTGAGACCTTGGTATCACTGGCTTTTCATTTGAATTGTGTAGAAAATGTGTAGAATAAAATGGTTGTATATTTATTTTAACT
>JAZUQF010000071.1:0-1575 GCA_045605545.1 Lysinibacillus sp. | reverse complement strand
TAGGAGATGATTTTCAGTCCGATTACCGCGCTCAAAATCATGCCTATACATGCAATCCTTTTCCTATCCCTCGCTTCATCATACACAATCATTCCAACAGCAGCGCCTCCTACAACCCCGATGCCGGTCCATATGGCGTAGGCTGTTCCCATTGGCAGCGTGCGCAAAGCATAGCCCAGCAGGAGGAGGCTTGAGCCGAATCCGAAAATTAAAAGCAGGAGAGTCTGCCAGTTGCGGCTTCTGCTTAATTGATTGATCATGGCTACGCCGAATGCTTCCAGTAATCCTGCGATAAATAATGAAATCCAGGCCATTATTGTTCAGCTCCTTTTTCTGTGTTGTTTCTCGTCATCATCTTCAAGCCGATGACACCGGCCAATAAAAGACCAATCAGCAGAATTTTGCGCCAGTCAAAGGACACTTCAAAAAATAGAATCTCCGCTAGGACCGTCCCTGCCGTACCCAGACCGACGAAAACGGCGTAAACAGTTCCGGCCGGCAGCACTTGTGCGGCACTGATCATGATGAAATTGCTGATGACGAGGGTGATGATCGTCCCTGACCATGTCCAGAAATCGTCGGCATGTGCCAAGCCCATCACCCAGAAAATTTCTAAAAACGCAGCGATGAACACCTTCAGCCAGTTTGTATCCATAAAAACACTCCTTTTTTCCGTTGGCCAACAGAAAAAGCCCGGGAGGACACTGTTGAACAGTATCTCCCAGGCTTTTATCCTTCCGTGCCACAGCATAAGCTGCGAGTCTTCTCTCGGACCAGACCAGCATCACTGCTGCGGAACCCTAGAAAACATTTGACTTATGCAATTACGTCCTATTATACACACTTTTGCCGCTTGGTCAATTCCTGCGGAGTCGGTAGGGCAGGGGCTTTTATGATTCTGCTGTGTTCGAGGAACAGCTTTTTTTTCAACACATTGAGTAAAGGACACGTAAAAAGCCAACCGCCTGAACGGTTGGCCATCCTTTATCAGCTACATTTTCCGCTTTACATTCGTTAAGACCAGCTTGCTGTTTGGAATGCTTGGCATACTGACGACACTGAAGCTCAAATCTTGTTCGGGCACCTTATATTCCATGCGGTTCGCCAAATAATCCAGGCTGATCTTCATGACTTCAATCGTCACCCATTCACCGGCGCAACGATGGCCCATCTCGTAATCGCCGCCACCTTGAGGAATGAAGCCAAACGGACTTCCTTTCCAATCGATGAAGCGGTCCGGATTGAAGACATCCGGCTCATCCCATACCTTCGGATCATGATTTGTACCGTAGATGTCGAGCAGTGTCAAAGTATCCTTAGGGAATTCATAGCCATTCCATACAAAATCTTCACGCACCTGCGCTACAAGGGCAGGGAAGAATGGATAGTAGCGACGCACTTCCTGGATGAAGCGCTGTGCGGCTTCATCATCACTCGATTTCACCTTCGCCGCCTCTTCAGGAAAATGGTGAATTGCAAGTCCAACAAACGCGATGTAAACGGAAATAGCCACGATTGGTCGTAGGATATTAATAATCTCTACAGCGGCTGTCTGGGCATCCAGCAAGTCACCGT
>JAZUQF010000070.1:0-2207 GCA_045605545.1 Lysinibacillus sp. | reverse complement strand
CATATGTTCGGTCCGGATCAGGCGCGCTTCTTCACAAAAACAAAAACGATTTCAGAGCGCTGGCTGACGCCTGCCGAGCATTCGGAATCAGCCTTTGCATTCCCAAGCAATAAATAAAAGGGTTAACTAGATGAAAAGGAGCCGCCTTGAAAGTCAAAGCACTTTCAAAGGCGGCTCTATTTTGCTCGTTACAGAAATAGTCGAATGAAAAAGCACAGGGTGTTTTACAATTGGGGCGGACCGTACCTGCTGTGTTCTTCCATAAAAAACTGAGGAAGGCTGTCATGTGCTTTGAATATACGTATGGTGGACCTTCTTTTGCCAAAGCGTAAAAACCCTTGGCAACCAAGGGTTTCTAAGTCTCTGCTGAATTTGAAAAGCAAGTTGGAAGAGGACGTCCTCTCTAATAATCGTAAGTGAACAGGCCATCCACGAATGCTTTGAAATTCGGGGCCAGTTCCAAAATGAAAACGTCGTCTCCATACTCCAAATCAATATAAATGATTGGCGGATTTTCTTTTGTCTGTCTGTAATCCATTGCAATCCACGTATGCCCATCTCCACATATAAGTACGATATCTTTAGGCAGTTCCCACTCTTCTATGTAATAGCCGCTAGAAAGGATGCCCTCTTCATCAATCCCGTTAATGTGGTCAACACCGATATGGTCATCTGCCCAGCCTGTCGGGACGGAAGTCGGAAAAGCGTTGCATGTTATATAGCCGCCGTTTTGAATTTTGCATAACTCAATGTAGGCGCTTGGTAGTTTGACTCCTAATTTCTCTTCGGCATGTGCAACCATTTCATCTGTCAGCTTTGGTCTTTCTTCATCCAAATCCCATATGTTTCTCAACGATATTCCCCCCTTTATTTCCCGTTTTTGTTCAATCTCGAAAACCTATATTTTCTATTTATAGAATTATAGTGGAAGTGAGGGCGGATTACAAATGACAACAGTTTCCTTTGATAGAGCAGAGCTATGTTTTTGGGTGCTGCCATTCTCTAGTAGCCTGCACTCAACCCTGCTCCCCCAACGTAAGTGCGAGCTTCAGCACAAAGGCATCCTCGAAGTGCTGCGGGTTGTAGCCGGTCAGCTGGTGCACCTTGTTGAGGCGGTAGGTGAGGGTATGCCGGTGAATGCCGAGTTTGTCGGCGCATATATTCAACTGAAGGTTGCTTTCAAAAAATGTCTGCAAGGTGACGATCAGTTTCTCCGTCAGTCCATGGATCTTCGTTATGAATTTCGTAATCTCTTCACTGTCGTTATTTTTAAATAGCGTATACACCTCCACTTCCTCAAAATAAGTCGCACGCTTATGTTCATTTGAAAATATCAGTGCCGTCTTTGCGCCGGTAAAAGCATAGGGCAGCTCCTCCAATACATCCACAACCGGTCCGACGCCGATGGACATGGCGAATTTTTTCTGGAGCTTCGTCAGCTGCTGGATGGCCTCTTTTGCACGCTTGACCGTACCGCCGCATAAGAAAAGGTAATATTCGTTCAAATCGATTTGCCCAAATAGAGCCGGCTGCCTATAAAGGATATTCTCCAAATGGAGCGGCAGTGTGTTGGAAGCATCCCCCGATTGTCTGACGAGGAGGATTTGAAAGGGCCCCTCCAGCGGGAAGGAGAGCTTTTCAATCCGTTCCTTGAATGCGTCGTCGATCGGAACACGGTCGATTAAAGCCTTGAAGATGAAATCGCCATTCTTCCGTTGCCATTCGCTTTTGCTTTCCGTCAGCACCTGATGCACAATCATTTCGGTCGTCAGCTGTACTAGGCTGGCAATCTCCTGCAGCTCATGCGGCTTGCCCGTGATTCCGATGACCCCGATGATTTTGTCGTGGAATTTTATCGGCAGGTTGATTCCAGGCTTGCAGTGATGAAACCCTTCTGCAAGCGGCTCCTCCAGGAAAAGCGGCATGCCTGTTTGTACTACATGGATGGCACCCTCGTGAATGGAATCCACCCGCTCCCGGCCCCCTGAAGCCAATATGACACCATCTGTACTGATGACATTGATATTATGATGCAGCCGCAGCATTGTCTGGTGCACAATTTCTTCTGCTAATTTAATTGATAACAATTTATACACCTCGTATAAAAATCCCTCTGTACTAATACAGATAATTTGTACATCCATTATAATGCTTTTTCAAATAGTCTGTCATTATAATTATTGTAAGCGCTTATTCGAAAGGGGAAT
>JAZUQF010000069.1:0-1964 GCA_045605545.1 Lysinibacillus sp. | reverse complement strand
GAATGTCAACACCGCCAAAATCATGACAAATTTGATTGCTAAAGCCTTTACATGTTGCATAATTGAATCCTCCTTTGTCGTTGTTGTCACTCATACAATTACCGCTTAGGAGAAAGATAAACCCAACGTGAAGAAAGTGTGACGAAAAAGGGGAGAAGGACCTACCGGAGAGAGGATATGCCATGTGCCAGGCATGGAATTGTCCACGGATGTAGGGATGCTTTTTAGTAGGCATCTGCTAGATTAATGCACACAATCATCGATTGGAGCCGCTTTTGCGCAAGAGCTCGGATGACATGTTAGAATAACGATAACTGAAATTTCTAAATCAGACGAGCCAGCCGAAAATAAGGATGTATGGAAACTTAATGGTAACGAAACATATCTATTGAAGGTTGTCTTTTGAATAGAAAGGGAATCTGGTTTAAAAAAGGATGAATTTGTCTATAAAAAGTAAAATGGTCTTGTTCATCATGCCACTTATTAGGGGACTCTTATTCATCCACTGTGAACCGACGGATTTAAAATGATGACGAAAGATGTACCGCTGATGGCGAGGGCCTACTGTAAATAAGCGGTCTAAAGGAGGCATTTTCAATGATTTCATTAATTGTAGCGCATGATAAAAACCGCGTGATTGGATTGAACAACAAACTGCCATGGCATTTGCCGGGCGACTTGAAGTACTTCAAGGAGATGACGATGGATAAGCCGATCATCATGGGACGCAAGACGTTCGAGTCAATCGGGAAACCGTTGCCGGGCCGCCGAAATATCGTAGTAACACGAAATACAGGCTACCGGGCGAACGATATCGAGACGGCGACGAGTTTGGAGGACGCCCTTAAGATTGCCGGCGATGTGCCGGAAATCATGATCATCGGCGGGGAGCAGATTTTTAAAGAGAGTATGGCCATTGCCGACCGGCTATATGTTACGGAAATCGACCATGAATTCCAAGGGGACACGTATTTTCCCGAATACGCCAACTGGCGGCAGGTCAGTTGCGAGGAAGCTGAAACGGCACCGGATGGCTATACGTTCCGTTATTGCATTTACGAGAAATGACACAAACGCGCGAAACTTGTTAAGTTTCGCGTTTTTTTGTTGTAGTATACCCTTCTTTTTCCATCTATAATGGAGATAACTTATCGGGAAGCACTTGTTTTAGAAAGAAACCTCATTAATAAAGAATGAATAGTCAGCCAAAGACAAGGGTACGTCTGTTGGATGAAAAATGTAAAATAGCAGCCTGACTGTTTGAAATTCTTATGAAAATGCCAAGGAGGAATGAAAAAATGATGGTCATTGAAAAGGGCAGGCCGCTTTGGATTTCATTGTTTTTACTCGTACTGGTGAGCAATTTTATGCTGTACAATACGCAATTCGGGGCAAATATACTGCCTGAGGAGACGAAAGGGGTCGTTTGGGGCTCATTGCTCGACCTAATCATCATCCTCCCGTTGCTCTTTATGCTGTCACAGCGCAAGTTTTCCATCAAGGCTGCCATAGTACTGGCTGCTGCGGGCTGCATTTTCGCGCGCTTCATCATTCCGGCGCATATGCTGGCACCGTTTGCGGCGATTACCTGGGCAGGCATCGCCGTCGAAGCAGCACTGGTCCTATTTGTGCTACTGCTGATCGTCACATTTGTCAGGTATCTGCCGAAAATCATCGCCTCTGTCAAAGAAAGCACACTGCCGACTACTTTCGCATTTACAGAAGCAGTCGGTAAATATGTGAAGAAAAATCCGATCATCCAAGTGCTCTGTATGGAGCTGTTCATGCTCTACTATGCTTTATTCGCCTGGAGGAAGAAGTCGTCGGAGGGCTTCACGCTACATAAGAGTACCAGCTACATGGCTTTCATGATGATGATTATTCATGCCATCATCCTCGAAACGCTTGGCCTGCATTGGTGGCTGCATGAAAAATCGGCCATCCTGTCGATTATCCTGCTTGTA
>JAZUQF010000068.1:0-1619 GCA_045605545.1 Lysinibacillus sp. | reverse complement strand
GGAACTGTTTACGCCGTTTTCGTCGGTCTGGGTACGGCAGGGACGATCCTAGCGGAGATTCTATTTTTTGAAGTGCCCTTTGACTGGCGCAAAATTCTACTGATTGGTCTTTTATTGGCCGGTGTCATCGGATTGAAGATGATGACGGGAAACAACACAGAAAAAGGAGCTGAACAATAATGGCCTGGATTTCATTATTTATCGCAGGATTACTGGAAGCATTCGGCGTAGCCATGATCAATCAATTAAGCAGAAGCCGCAACTGGCAGACCCTCCTGCTTTTAATTTTCGGATTCGGCTCAAGCCTCCTCCTGCTGGGCTATGCTTTACGCACGTTGCCAATGGGAACGGCCTACGCCATATGGACCGGCATCGGTGTAGTAGGAGGGGCCGCTGTTGGAATGATTGTGTATGATGAATCGCGGGATTGGAAAAGGATTGCATGTATAGGCATGATTTTGTGTGCAGTAATCGGACTGAAAATCATCTCCTAGAGGACCCTTTCTGCAAGATGGATTTCTTTCAAATCAACTGCCTTGCCACAGCATGCATTTCCAGGTGAATGCTAGCCGTTTTTATTATTCTTTTAATGGGAAAAAGTGAAAAAAGGGATGTTTCCCCATAGATTTCGGCGGCTAAATCCCATCCCCCTCCTTGCACCTGCAGTATTTTTGATAAAATTCAGATAACTTTAATATTTACTTTTTATCCTTTTTCATACAAAATAGTAACAAGATAAACAAATGGTTGTCGTTGTATTCCAAGTTAATGTACATACCTATCATTGAATCCATCCTGGGTTCAATACACTGGGCCACTACTCTAGAGAAGTGGCTCTCTTTTTTGTTCTTAAAAATTGATGTGACTTCTTTTATATTTACTCTAGTGTATTGATTTGCTGTAGCTACTCAGCCTCAATAAAAAGGTTTTTTTAAAATGTATAATATGTATTTTATAAGTTTATTTTTGATAGGAAGGGAGCAGGATTAATATTTTCATAGAATTACTAAAAAGTATTGGGATATTTTATTATTGGACGTGGTATATTTGGCCCTTTGTATTAGTATTTTCTTTAGCTTTCGGAATTAAAGAGTTAATAAAAAATGAAAATTCCAGTAGCAAGCCATTATTTCTAGCAGCCATTTCACTACTTGTTATATTAAGTGGTTTGACCGCCTCTAATTTTTGATTACATATCTAATTTAATAAATTAATTTACATTCAAAATCAGCAAACGTTATTATATCAACGTTTGCTGATTTCTTATCGGACATTATTTATACAGTGTTTTATTCTTTGTCGTAGCCAATAGAAAAAGGCAGGTACATGCACCCGCCCTGTTCTCGTTATTCCGTTCTGCCTTCCTGGGTGTAATGATCCAGCAGCTTGCCGACCAGGTTCAGCTGCAGCTCGTATTGATACACGACATTCTGCAGCACCAGCTCCGTTACAGCGTCTATAGAGACATGCTTCCGTTTTTCCGCCATCCCCTCCCGCTGCTTTTCGAGTTCTTCCTTCAGTTGCATCTGCTGTTTCGTGAGGGATGCGACGATATGGCTGTTTTCCGCATACTGTACAAAGCTCAAACCCGTATAGAGGCTGCTTGGCAGATGGACGGA
>JAZUQF010000067.1:0-2570 GCA_045605545.1 Lysinibacillus sp. | reverse complement strand
GCCGACTGTAGCGGAAATCCATTTCCACAAGAGTTCACTAACGTTAAAAAGTAAATCAACACGCAGACTATTTTACGAATGTAATGGAATGTCATCTAAGGAAAAAGAGAGGATTACCCCTTAAAGGTGAACGATGCAACTTGTATTAGTCAAAATATTCGTGTTTTAATGAACATCCTTCATTTGTTTTCGGCAAAATGCATGTCATTCCCACGTAAGAAATGGTACACTGTACATGAATATATTTGAAAAGAGGGAATCTTAAGTGAAAATCGCTATTTCTTCAGATCATGGAGGCAATAACCTACGCAAAGAGATTATGGATCTATTGGATGAGTTGAACATCAGCTACGAAGATTTTGGACCAACGACAAACGATTCAGTGGACTATCCGGATTATGCCAGACCGGTTGCTGAAAAGGTGGCGGCCGGTGAATTCGACCGTGGCATTCTGATCTGCGGTACGGGTATCGGCATTTCCATTGCGGCTAATAAGGTGAAAGGCATCCGTTGTGCGCTTGTACACGATGTATTCTCGGCGAAAGCGACACGTTGCCATAACGATTCGAACATCCTGGCGATGGGCGAGCGTGTCATCGGTCCTGGGCTTGCACGTGAAATCGTCATGGCCTGGCTGAATACTGAGTTCGAAGGCGGGCGCCACACACGCCGCATCGAAAAGATTTCCGAATTGGAAGGGTAATTGCAGATGACTTTACAACAAATGAAGCAAGACATTGCCGCATTGTTATGTGAAGTTGAACAGCAAATAGCCTTCTATCCGAAGCAGCTATTCGTCGTCGGTTGCTCCACCTCGGAGGTAGTAGGGGAGAAAATCGGCACGGCTGGCGCAGTGGAAGTTGCGCAGGGCCTATTTGACGAGCTAGAACGCTTTGCGAAAAAACACAATCTTTATTTAGTTTTTCAAGGCTGCGAGCATATCAATCGGGCACTTACGCTTGAGCGGGCTGCCGCAGAAAGATACCAGTTGGAGCCTGTTGCTGTTGTTCCAGTCAGAACGGCTGGCGGCTCCATGTCCGCATATGCGTATACACAAATGGAGGACCCGGTAGTGGTGGAGCATGTCAGTGCACATGCCGGCATTGATATCGGGCAGACATTGATTGGTATGCATTTAAAGGTAGTAGCAGTTCCAATCCGTACATCGGTAAAGAAAATTGGAGAAGCGGTTGTTACAGTTGCGAAGACTCGTCCAAAGCTGATCGGCGGTGAACGGGCGCAGTACAAGCTAGAGCAAACAACGCTGTAAACTTAAAATTTAGGGGGATTCACTGATCATGGCATTTGAAAAATTAGCTGTACAAGACAAGGCGGTACTAGAGGGTATTTTAGCGGAGAAAAAGCGTCAAAACTCGAACATCGAGCTGATTGCATCTGAAAACTTCGTATCGGAAGCCGTTATGGAGGCGCAAGGTTCTTATCTGACAAACAAATACGCAGAAGGCTATCCTGGCAAACGCTACTATGGCGGGTGCGAGTTCGTAGACGTAGTGGAGGATATCGCACGTGACCGCGTGAAGGAATTGTTCGGCGCAGAATATGCAAACGTACAGCCGCACTCAGGCGCACAGGCCAATATGGCGGTATACCATACAGTATTGAAGCCTGGCGACACGGTGCTTGGCATGAACCTTTCACATGGTGGCCACTTGACGCACGGTTCGCCTGTCAACTTCTCAGGTGAGCTTTACAACTTCGTTGAGTACGGTGTGACGGAAGACACGCATGTAATCGACTACAATGATGTCCGTGAAAAAGCAATCGCAAGCAAGCCGAAATTGATTGTTGCCGGTGCATCTGCGTATCCGCGCGAAATCGACTTTGCAAAATTCCGTGAGATTGCCGATGAAGTAGGCGCATATTTGATGGTGGATATGGCGCATATCGCAGGGCTGGTAGCAGCAGGCGAGCACCAATCACCGGTGCCATACGCTGACTTCGTAACATCGACGACACACAAAACATTGCGCGGTCCTCGTGGTGGCTTGATTCTTGCTTCTAAAGAATGGGAGCAAAAATTAAACAAAGCGGTATTCCCTGGCATCCAGGGTGGTCCTTTAATGCATGTCATCGCGGCAAAAGCAGTGGCATTCGGCGAAGCACTGCAGCCGGAGTTCAAGGAATACGCAAAACAAATCAAAAAGAACGCAAAAGCCTTGGCAGAAAGCTTAATGGCTGAAGGTGTCGAAATCGTTTCAAACGGTACAGACAACCACTTATTACTCTTAAACGTGAAGTCTTTAGGGTTAACTGGTAAAGTGGCAGAGCACCTGCTGGATGAAGTGGCAATTACAACAAACAAAAACACAATCCCTTACGATACGGAATCTCCGTTTGTCACATCAGGTGTCCGTGTCGGTACTGCAGCCATCACAACACGCGGCTTTAAAGAAGAGGATGCAACAGAAGTAGGGAAGATCATTGCATCCGTTCTTAAAAACCCGGAAGATGAGGCAGTGAAAGCAGAAGCTCGCAAGCGCGTCCAGGTATTAACGGATAAATTCCCATTATATGAATAATTTCTTATTAAAGGATACTTTCAATCTAGG
>JAZUQF010000066.1:0-2998 GCA_045605545.1 Lysinibacillus sp. | reverse complement strand
GCAGATTCTGATTCCCCTTGGCATGGCCGGGACAGGCCTGCTGTACGGGCTGTATGCAATCCATGGCAATACACCCCTTTTCCAAAGCCAACTGCTCTATTTGCTCGCCTTATCCCCAGCTGGGTATTATTTATCCCGATCCTTCTATCATTCCTTCAAGCGTTCGGTCATTATGCAGGCGGAATTGAAGAATGAAGTGGAGGTGACGCGGAGACTGTCAAAACAGCTGAGGGAGGCAAACCGCAGGCTCGAAATCCAGGCTTCAGTCGATCATCTGACGGACGTCTACAACCGCCGGGCTGTTGTGCGCTATATGGAATACCTTGAAAACAAGGCGTATGAAGAGCCTTATCATCTATCGTCCGTCCTTTTGGATATCGACCATTTCAAACTTTATAACGATACATACGGTCATACAAACGGTGACGAAGTGCTGAGGAAGGTCGGACGGGCGCTGCGGGATACGGCTGAAAAATATAATGTCTTCATTGCTCGCTGGGGAGGCGAGGAGTTTGCAATGCTGATTATTGAAGAAGATGATCGAGTAGGCAAAATATGCGAGGAAGCCATTGTGGCAATCCAGAGGTTGGACATTGAGCACAGGGCTTCTCCGGTCGCGCGAATTCTCACTGTCAGCATAGGGACGAATACAAGACGGATTCATCAAAAGGAAGACATCCTCCAATGCATCGAGGGTGCGGATGAAGCATTGTACGAGGTCAAGAAGAATGGCCGGAATGCGGTCGTCCATAAAACGATGACAAGCTGAAGCCTGCCTTTGAGGGAGGCTTTTTCTGCATAGGAGCAAAAAGGTGAATCCTATCTTATGGGCTGTTCTGCTTTAGAATCGGTAGAGAGCATTTCCATGGCAGTCTCCTTGTTATATAATGAGACGGATATAAAACAGTGAGGTGGTAAAGAGATGGGGAAACATCCAGAAAAGGCCTATCTGGACCTGTTGAATGAGATTTTGACAAATGGCGTCAAGAAAGAGGACCGTACAGGAACGGGGACGCTAAGCATTTTTGGACATCAGATGAGATTCGATTTATCGGAGGGCTTTCCGCTGCTCACGACAAAGCGCGTACCGTTCAAGCTGGTGGCGAGCGAACTGCTGTGGTTCATCAAGGGCGATACAAATATCCGCTATTTATTGCAAAATAGAAATCATATATGGGACGAGTGGGCCTTCAAGAAATGGGTCGAGTCGGACGAATACAATGGACCGGATATGACCGACTTCGGCCGCCGCTGCCTCGTGGATGAGGACTTCAACAAGCTGTACCAGCAGGAATTGGACAAGTTCTGCAATCGTGTGCTGACGGATGATGATTTTGCCGCAAAGTATGGGGACCTCGGCAATGTGTACGGCAAACAGTGGCGCAACTGGACAACATCCGACGGCGGCACAATCGACCAATTGCAGGATGTCATCGACCAGATCAAAAACAACCCGGACTCCCGGCGCATCATCGTCAACGCCTGGAATCCCGAGGACGTCATCAATGCGGGGGCGAAGGGTAGCAAAGCGGCCCTGCCGCCTTGCCACGTCATGTTCCAATTCTATGTGGCAGAAGGCAAGCTGAGCTGCCAGCTGATGCAGCGCAGTCTGGATACGCTGCTCGGTTGCCCATTCAATATCGCTTCTTACGCATTATTGACACATTTAATCGCCCATGAATGTGGACTGGAGGTAGGGGACTTCATCCATAGTATCGGGGACGCGCACATCTACCTCAACCATATCGAGCAGGTGAAGGAGCAGCTGTCGCGCGAGCCGAAACCGTTGCCGACACTACACATCAACCCAGACAAAAAGTCGATCTTCGATATTGAGCTGGAAGACCTGACAATTGAAGGGTATGACCCCCATCCGGCAATCAAGGCGCCGATTGCAGTGTAAAGGCGGAAGGCTGTCCACGAACGGGCAGCCTTTTAGTTGTTTTCAGGGACGGTTGCGGGAAGTACTCACATCAAAGTATATCTATAGTGTCCTGAAGAAAATGTATTGACAGGGGATTTATGAGGGTTTTTCACTCAAAATTGCTGAAAAAAGATGTCTTTTCTATCGAAATAGTGCATGTCCAATCATCTGCATGCAAGAGGTGTTTTGGTAGCCAGGCAGCATTGGGAATGGATTTCTTCCTGTCCTCGCCATATAAATGCGCATTTTTAATGTTGAAATTCATCAAAATCGCATACGAAATCCCGGCCTATCGATCGCACCCACGCTGCTTTATAAAACATCGTGTTGGTGGGAATGACGCTGTATCAAGGAAAGTCCATCATTTCTTAATACGCTGGCAGGCGGATTGGAGAAAATGACATACAACATAATTATAAATAAATGTCAAAAAGGGACTATAGTCCAATGTGGCGCTTATTTATATTTAAGTTGTATATCAAATGTGGCGAATGTCGGTTTTCGGCATTCAAAAGAGGAACGGATATTTTGGGGCAATCATAAAGCGCATCACTATCAAAAGTTCTGGGGAGCAGAAAATGCGGAACTGATTCATATAATAAGTGTTTTCAAATACAAACTGCTGTTCAATTGATTTTAATAAAGGTATAGAAGGTTATGTAATATGGGAAGGCATTTTCACAAAATGAGGGGGGCATACATGAAAATAAGGCTATCCAAATACAATGAGCGCTGGAAGGCGATGTATGAGCAGGAAGTGCACCTCCTGCAAACAATCTTCAGTCCGGGCAGTAGCCGTTTCGAGCATTTCGGCAGTACATCGATACCAGGGATGAAAGCTAAGCCTATCATCGACATGATATGCGTGGTAAAGGAAATTGCAAAGGTAGATTCCTATAATGAACAGTTGGAAACACTCGGTTACGAGGCGGCGGGCGAATGGGGGATTGAAGGAAGGCGGCTGTTCAGAAAAGGTGGGGAAGATAGGACTCATCACCTCCATGTTTATGAGGAGGGCAATCCCCACATGGACAGGCACCTGATTTTTCGGGACTACCTGCTCAGCCATCCGGA
>JAZUQF010000065.1:0-2545 GCA_045605545.1 Lysinibacillus sp. | reverse complement strand
TGCAGGCTTCGAATCGGCGTTCGAAGACTGGCAGGACACGACAGCCCAGGACTTCCTATGGATCCGCAACCATTACCTCAGGGAGAACAATACGGGCTTGATCAATATTTTCGGCCATACGCCGACCCGCAATATGCATGAAGTGGACGACATCTGGATCAGTCCATGCAAGACCTACATAGGCATCGACGGCGGCTGCGCATACGGCGGCCAGCTGAACGCCCTGCTGATCAGCGAGGAAGGCGAGATAATGGAGACGTTTGTGGTGAAATCGGGGACAGAAAGCGAAGGATAAAGGGGGCATTCAATGCGGAGAGGGTGTATATATAACTACATAACACTTCCGGTATAAGGTAATTATCTGCTCTGAGGAGGATGCCGAGGAGAAAGAATCCGCTGCTTTTTCCGAAAAAAAAGAGGCCAATTGCGTTTTCCATCGCTGATTAGCCTGCAGATGATTGTCTTGCCATTGGTGTCCGTAACGTTCGTTTACCAATGGAAAACAGACGATTTTATTTTTTCTGCGCCTCCATTTGACCTCTTGTCGTGCCAAATGGAGAAATCCATATACGACTTAGCAGGAAATAAGTGACGGACAGGGACCATATGGTAGTGACCCGGTAAAGTTAGAGTTTTAAGTTATGCAGCTAATTGGTTGGTGTAAGTACGGTATTGTACCGGACTCATACCAGCCAATTTTTGTTTGATACGTTCGTTGTTATAGTAACGGATATACCGTTCTATTTTCTGCTTCAATTCCTCATATGATAGCAATTCTTCTCCATAATACATTTCCTGTTTCAGTAAGCCGAAGAAGTTCTCCATAGCCGCATTATCTGCGCATGTTGACTTCCGGGACATGCTTTGGAAGATCTGCTGGCGCTTTAATGTTGTCACCCACGAATTGTGCTGGTAGTGCCAGCCTTGGTCTGAATGGATTGTCGTGCGGTAATGGGCGTGCGATTTGATAATTGGAAGCACTTGTTCTAAAGAGGCCATCACAAATTCAAGTGTAGGGCGCTTGGATATACTAAACCCAAGTATTTCACCGTTAAATAGATCCATCATCGGACTTAGATACAGCTTTTCATCTCCTGCACATTTGAATTCCGTCACATCGGTCACAAGTTTTTGTAGAGCATATGGTGTACGGAAACGGCGGTTTAACCGGTTCGGTGCGACCTTCCCTACGTTGCCTTTATAGGATTTATAGCGCGATTTACGAATGAATTTCACACATTTCAAATCCATTTCGTTCATAATGCGTTGGACTTTCTTATGGTTAATCACGTATCCCTGCGCTCGTAGTTCCGCATGGATCCGACGATAGCCATAGCGCCCTTCATGCTTTTCGAAAAGGCTGGAGATGAGCTCCTTCCACTCCTTATCTGGATCTTCCTGCTTTGATTGCTGGATATGATAATGATACGTTGCCTCTGGCATGTCAACGATCTTCAATACATCGATCAATCGGAACCCTTCTTCTTTGAGCTCGAATGCCAGCGCTGCCTGTGCTTTTCGAGGAAGGCATCCGGGTTCTCCTGAAAAGCGTCTAACTTTTTTAAATAGGCAATCTCGAGGCGCAGAAGTTCGTTTTCACGTTCAAGCTGCTCTTCCCGGGAGAGTCCTTTTTCTTGTTTGACTGGTTTCGCTTTTTGTTTTTTAGACATAGGAGGCCGTCCCTTCGTTTTTTCTTTCAGGCCTTCTATCCCTTCCTTTAAAAACTTACCGTTCCAATTCGTGATAAGCGATGGATTGTGCAGGCCGAATCGAACCGCCGTCTCCTGATAGGAAGCGCCTGTTTGTTTCATAAAGTGTAATACATCAAGTTTGAATTGAACAGAATAAACCCGGCGTGCTTGTCTTCTTTTTAGACCTTCCATCCCAAATTCTTTGTAGGCACGCGCCCAACCAACAATTTGGCAGTTCGCTGCAATGCCATACTTCTTGGCTAACAATACACAGCCCAGTGGGCCTTCCAGATATTCCTGAACCACTTTCAATTTAAATTCTTCACTATATTTCACCATATAAAAACACTCCCCAAAAGCTAGTTTTTCACTCTAACTTTTGGGGTGCAGCACCTTGTCGCTTATTTACAGTTAAGTTGTATATCTAAATCACCAAAGTGTATTTTTGGCTGTTTAAAAGCCCTCTAATACTATTTTGGAACACTGAATGAATCAAGTTGGAGGAGGATGCTTATCAGGATGCACCGAGTTGGAAGTGTACAGTGATTCTAGATGAAATGCCGTCTCTCCCTCACCTGCACCCAAAGTACAATGGATGGGACGGCCATTTTTTGCAGGGTCCAAACATTATGCCGCGATTTTGTAATGAATGGCCGTTTAACTCATCTATTGAATGAAAACAGGGTGGAATGCGGCGGATTCCGAGCATTTATTTCATGGATTTATGGCTTTGTATACGTGCTCAGCAACAATGAAAGCATTGGAGAAGGTTGCTGGCGGGGATGCAAAAACGGTAGCAAAGAGTCGGTTTTCCTTCCAATAACGCTAAAAAAGCACCTGTTTGACTATCTATT
>JAZUQF010000064.1:0-14004 GCA_045605545.1 Lysinibacillus sp. | reverse complement strand
GTATGTACAGGTGGGTCGGGTTGATGAGATATTAGTGCTGCATTCATCCCTAAAGGCGAGAGACTAGTGCACAGTGAATCAAATTAAGAGTTCAATAATAGGTCTTCTGGGTTCTCGATCATTTCTTTAACAGTTTTCAAGAAGCCTACAGAATCCTTACCATCGATGATACGGTGGTCGTAAGAAAGAGCCACGTACATCATCGGACGGATTTGCACTTCACCGTTTACAGCTACTGGACGGTTGACGATTGAGTGCATACCAAGGATACCGGCTTGTGTACCGTTCATGATTGGAGTTGACATTAATGAACCGAATACACCACCGTTAGTGATTGTGAATGATCCGCCAGCCATGTCGTTGAGACCTAATTTTTTGTCGCGTGCTTTTGCTGCCAATTCAGCAATGTTTTTCTCGATTTCAGCGAAGTTTTTGCTGTTTGCATCACGTACAACTGGTACTACCAAGCCTTCTTCAGTCGATACCGCGATACCGATGTCGAAGAAGTTGTTCAAGTGGATTTCGTCACCTACGATTTGAGCGTTTACATAAGGATATTTCTTAAGTGCCGCTACAACCGCTTTTGTGAAGAATGACATGAAGCCTAGCTTGATGTCGTTCGCTTTTACGAACTCTTCTTGCTTGCGTTTACGTAATGCCATGATGTTCGTCATGTCGATTTCGTTGAACGTAGTCAGCATTGCAGTAGATTGTTTAACTTCCAACAAACGTTTTGCAATTGTTTGACGACGGCGTGACATTTTCTCGATTGTTACACGGCCAGAGTCTGCTGCTGGAGCGAATACTAATGGACCGCCAGTTGCTGCTACAGGAGCTGCTGGTGCTGCAGCTGGTGCAGTACCGTGAGCCGCTACATCTTGTACGCGAACGCGGCCTTGTGGATCTACAGGAGAAATTGCTGCTAGGTCAATTCCTTTTTCACGAGCTAGTTTACGAGCTGCTGGAGATGCAACTACACGCTCACCTGAAGTTTCTTCTACTACTGGTGCTACTGGTGTTGCTGGTGCAGCTTTTGGTGCTTCTTGCGCAGGAGCTGGTGCTGATTCTTGAGCCGTTGCTGCTGGTGCAGGAGCTGCGCCTTCGCCAGCTTCTACTACTGCGATTACTTGACCTACTAGTACAGTGTCACCCTCTTCAGCAAGGATTTGCTTTAGAACGCCTGCTTCTTCCGAGATGATTTCGGCGTTTACTTTATCAGTCTCTAATTCTACGATAAACTCGCCTTTTTCAACACGGTCTCCCACTTTTTTTACCCACTGGGCAATTGTACCTTCTGTAATCGATTCTGCTAATTCAGGGACTTTAATTTCAGCCACTTTAATATCCTCCTTTAGTTACCCATTTCCTTTATTATAAGGTATATGGGCGGACTACTCATAATGAGTAGCCCAAATTTTCATTAAATTCTTTTTAGAAATATCCAATTATTACAACCAGCGTTTATTTAGCTACCGCTTCTGCAATCAATGCCGCCTGAGCTGCTTTGTGTGCATCGCCGTCGCCCTCGGAAGTCGAGCTCATCGCCGGACGCCCTACATAGCGTACTTTTTTGCCTTCAGATAGTTCATATAGGTGCTCAAGCATGTAGTTCCAAGCGCCTTGGTTCTTCGGCTCTTCTTGTACCCACGCGATTTCCTTCGCATTCGGGAAGCGTGCAATGATTTCCTTTACTTGCTCCGCCGGGAATGGGTAAAGCTGTTCCACACGGACGATGTGCAGATGATCGAAGCCTTCGCCATCTTTTACGCGGTCTGCAAGGTCGATTGTCACCTTACCGGATGCAAGAAGGACTTTTTCAACCGCTTCAGGTGTTTGGCCTGTTGTCGGCTGTTCAATTACTTCCTGGAATTCACCGTCTGCCAATTGCTCAGCTGAAGCTGCTGCTAGCGGATGGCGAAGAAGACTCTTCGGTGATACGACCACTAATGGACGCATGCCCTCCGTCCCTAGCATGCCTGCTTGGCGGCGTAACAGGTGATAGTAGTTGCCTGCGTTTGAACAGTTTGCCACGAACCAGTTGTTCTCGGCTGATAACTGAAGGAAACGCTCCATACGGCTTGAAGAGTGCTCTGGGCCTTGGCCTTCGTAACCGTGTGGCAACAGCATGACTAAGCCTGATTTTTGGCCCCATTTCGAACGTGCAGCCGAAATGAAGTTATCGAACATCACTTGCGCCATGTTTGCGAAGTCACCGAATTGCGCTTCCCAAATCGATAGCACGTTTGGATTTTCAAGGTTGTAGCCATACTCGAAGCCTACAACACCAGCTTCCGTTAATGGGGAGTTATGCACTGTGAATGATGCATTGGCTCCAGAAATATGGTGCAACGGTGTGAATACTCCGCCATGGTTTTTATCATGCAGCACTAAATGGCGTTGAGAGAATGTACCACGTTGGGCATCCTGTCCTGTAAAGCGTACAGGTTGGCCGTCCTGGATGATTGTCGCAAATGCCAATGTCTCCGCATGACCCCAGTCGATTTTTCCGCTTGCAAACGCTTCACGGCGCTTTTCAAGAATTTTTGCCAATTTGTTTTGCGGCTGGAAGCCTTCCTCAAACTGCAACAACTCTTCATTAATTTTTTCCAAACGCTCGATGCCTACAGCTGTATCGACCTCAGGGAAGGATACTTTCACTTCATCCGGCATTTCTAGATGATTGTGCTCATCCTTCTCTGCCATTTCCTTCACGTGGTCATAGGCTGCCTGCATTTCCGCGTACACTTTCGCATCCAGTGCCTTTACCTCATCCATTGAAACGAGGCCAGCCTCAGCTAATTTCGTACCATAAAGTACACGGATTGGTTCATGCTTGGAAACCAATTTATACGTATCCGGGTTTGTTACTGTCGGATCATCCGTCTCGTTATGTCCATAACGACGGTAGCCGATCAGATCAATTAAAATGTCTTTGCCGAACTTCTGACGGTATGCCGCTGCAAAGCGTCCTACTTGCGCCACTGCTTCCGGTTCATCTGCATTCACATGGATTACTGGCACTTCATACCCTTTTGCCGGGTCGGAAGAGTATACCGAAGAACGTGAATCATAATGTTCTGTAGTAAATCCGATCATATTGTTTGCAATGATATGGATTGTGCCTCCAGTAGTAAAGCCTTCCGTTTTCGCAAAGTTCAATGTTTCTGTCACGATCCCTTGACCCGGGAATGCCGCATCACCGTGGATCAGGATTCCCATCGCTTTGTTCGGGCTGAATTCAACAGCGCCTGGCTTTGTCGTGTCGTCCTGTGCAGCACGTGTTGTACCTAATACCACAGGCGCACCGACCTCCAAGTGTGATGGGTTGTAGGCAAGCTTTACATTCATGACCGATTCACGCGTATAGGAAGCACCCATGTGATATTTCACATCACCAGTCCAGCCTTTTGTAATTTCAAGACGGCCATCTTCCGGGAAGAAAAGATCATTTGAAACGTGAGCAAAATCAGAGAACATCATGTCATATGGTTTATTTAGAATGTGAGTCAATACATTTAAGCGACCGCGGTGAGCCATTCCGATACGAACATTTTTAAGATTTTCTTTTTCTACTGTTTTTAAGATTTCATCTAATAGGATGATTTGCGTATCTAAACCTTCACCTGAAAAGCGCTTTTGACCCACGAATGTTTTATGGATGAACTTCTCGAAGTTTTCCACACGCGTAAGACGTTCAAGCAACGCCTTTTTCTCGTCGTTCGTCAAGCTTGCCTTTAAAGCGCCTGACTCGATTTGAGATTGGATCCATGCACGCTCTTCTTCATTTGATACTTGGCTATATTCAAAAGCAATTTTATCTGTATATACAGACTTCAAGAAATCGATTGCTTCCTTACCATTTTTAACACCAGCCGGTACTTCCTTGAAGAATACAGCAGCCGGAATTTCAGCCAAATCTGCGGCCGATAAACCGAATGCGCTTTCATCAATACGCGAAGTATCTAATTTACGGTCTTTTAGTGGATATAGATCTGCTGCCAAGTGGCCTTGGGAGCGGATTGCATCAGCAAGCTTGACTGCCGCCAATACTTTTCTGTAGTCGCCTTGGCCTGCACCTGCTGTAGCAACAGTTGTGTCAACGCCTTCTACTTGTGGTGCACCATAAGCCTGGAATAATGCGACTAACTCAGCATCTACTTCTTCAGGAGACTGCAGGTATAGGTCATATTGCTCTAAAACATAACCTAAGTTTGGTCCAGCAAACGCTGACCAAGGGGAACCTGCAGCGTATACATTGTTCGACATGAAAAATAACCTCCAACTTTTGCCTTTTGGCAGTTCCATTATTAATTGATGAATCTATATAATATTTTACCATTCTTCGCTCAATTTTTATAAGCAAGAAACTCTTGGGCGAAAGAACGTTTTTTCCATATCAATCTTACTACTCTTCACAGAAAATACAACTCTTTTTAGCAAAATAAGCAATTTTTTTCGCGAACTAAAAAAAAACAAAATAAATTGTGTATATTCCTACAATTTTATAGCAAGCTGCAATAGGAATACGGTTCCCTTTCCCCATTTACTGTAAACTTCAATTCCTCCCCCGTATCGTTGAATGAGCATTTTCGTAATGCTCAAGCCGAGCCCGGTGCTGCCTTCCACATGAACGCGTGCATCATCGACCCTGTAGAACCGGTCGAATATATACGGGAGGTGCTCCTCTTCTATACCAATTCCGTTATCAGAAATTTCAATAAAAATATTATGTTGGTCATAATGAATGGTCATATCGATGTGCGGGACGTTTTCATTGTAGCGAATACTATTTTCAAATAGATTCCGGACGATTTGCGCCAGCGCTTCTGCGGAAATGGCCGCTTCCTTTTTCCGCCCCCTGACATGGACATCGAACTCCACTTGTTTGTAAATGAATTTTAAATCTTCAGACACCTGATGTACAATTCCCTCTACATCAGCGCTTGCCTCCTCTGCCGCCGCTTCCTTCCTGGCCAGCTGCAGCATCTCTTCCATTACGTTCTTCATCCTTGCAACTTCCTCGAGGGTAGTATCCAATGCTTCTTCCAATACTGCCGGATCATCTTTGCCCCATCTCTTCATCATGGCAATATGCCCCTCAATTGATTGGATTGGCGTCCGAAGCTCATGGGAGGCATCCGAGACAAATTGCTGCTGCCGACGGAACGATACTTCAAGCTCCCGTACCATCGATTCATAGAGGCGTAGCAAATCGCCTATCTCATCTTGTGCGTCGTAGGTGAAATCCACTTTCGTTTCAAATCCGCGTTCCCTTACAGCCTGCATGGAATCACGCAGCTGGCGGAGAGGCCTGATCATTGCCGTCGAGGCATAGTAGCCGATTGCAGCTGCAACCACTACAGCTCCGAAGCCCATGATGAGCATCGTCGTTAGGATGTACCCCATCATCGACTGGAATGAGGACAACGGATGGACAAGCTGCAGCAGGTACGGCTGTGGGCCGATTTGAACGAGACGGTGTATGACATAAACATCCGTCCCCTCAAGCGTCGTTTCCTGGATAAGGGTTTCATCCGGGTTTGAAAAGGACATATCCAGATTGGCGGCCGGGGATGCATTATTAATCTGTAGGATTTGAGTGCCGTCCATTTGGTAAAGGCGCACCGTCTGATCCTTATTCAGTACAGCCTTCATCATCCCTGTCTGATTTTGAAGGTCCTGTACCGTAACGGCCGCTCTCTGGGAAGAAAAGAAGGTGGTCATATCGTCCACTGTGCGAATGGCATCCTCCTCTTCATTCGCAAGCAGCCATGCATGCAGCGCAATGAAAATAATAACACAGATTGCGGCATATGAAATAAATATTGCCATCCCAGTCGTCAGCATCCATTTCGTCTTGAGCGACTGGTTTTTTAGAACGCTTTTCAGTTTCATGCCCGAATCACATACCCTACCCCTCGTACGGTCTCGATATACGGCAACTCTTCTGTAATGAGTTTCGCACGCAAATGCCTTATATACACATCCACAACATTTGTTTCCACTTCCGTATCATACCCCCACACCGTCTCCAGAATCAGCTCGCGGGTGCATACTTTATTTTTCCGTTCGACCAGGAGCTTCAGCAAATCGTATTCCGTCCTCGTCAAATCCAGTCTGTTCCCTTCGAATGTCACTTCATATGCATTCGTGTCAATCGTCAAATGACGTACGGACAGCTTGTTGTCACCTTCCGTCTTCGGCTGGACCCGCCTGAAAATCGTACGGATACGGGCCAGCAGCTCCTCGATGGCGAACGGCTTGACAATATAATCATCCGCCCCGGCGTCAAGCCCAGCCACCCTGTCCATCACCGCGTCCCTTGCAGTCAGCAAAATGATGGGCACCTCGGATTCCCGCCTGATGCGCCTGCACAGCTCGATGCCGTTGAGGCCGGGAAGCATCACATCAAGCAGCAGGCAATCGTACGCTCCGCCCAGTGCCTCGGACAACCCCTCCCGCCCGTCATGGCACACGGTTACATCGAACTGTTCATGCCGAAGCTCCAGTTCCAGAAAGCGCGCAATATTTTTTTCATCTTCCACTATCAATATCTTCTTCACCAGAGTTTCTTCCTTTTCAACAAACATTTTTACGGCAGGCGGGATATGTACGGTTCAATTATTAAAACAGAAGGCTACCCGATAAGTTTTCTGCTTATTGGACAGCCCCTCCTAGTTCTTTAAAATCTGCATGCAACTTATGAAGCTGTTTCTACAAATGAGTTCGCCCCGAAAAATGCCCACTGGTTCCTTCAGAGATGCCATACCGAAATGCCCGTATAGCAATGCCCGCTTCCTTACAGCCTGGCACTTGCATATGGCAAAAATGCGCATAGCATATAATACCGGCTTTTGCGCAAGTCGGCCATATTCCCATCAGGCAGTTGAAACGTGCAAACGCCATGTGGAGCAAAGCCCGTTGTTTTTCCATTTCCTATTGCATGAACCGTGCCGTCTGCTCTTTTACAAATTGTATACACTCTCTATATTCTACTTGTTCGTCCGTAGGTTCACAAACTTTCCACCCGAAAGTTTCTTCTTCAATCATTATTGTATAGCTTGCCATGATTGTGGCATTTCCGATGAGCACCAGATGATAGTCATCATCCACCTTCTTGACCGCACACTTGACGAAGCCCCCTGGGTTATATACCGTCACCAGATCCGATGAAACGATGCCGTTCAAACGGGCCACGAGCGCCGAGGCTGTCATGGCCGTACCGCACGCATTCGTAAAGCCGACACCACGTTCATAGGTGCGGACGTATATGCTGTCCTCCCCCATCGGATACACATAACTCACATTGACGCCGTCTGTACAGTACTCATTTTCATGATTCAAGTAATGCGCCAATAAAAACTGATGTGACTGGTGCTTGATATAGTAGTCGCCGACAATCCCGATCAGATGGGGATTCGGGACCGATACTGCGGTAAATTGAATGGTTGGTGAAAATTCCTCCATTACTTCATGGATGATTCGGTCCTTTCCCTTATATTGCATCGGCAGGGACTCCAGCTCAAATGATATCGGGGAAATCTCCACCGAATAGGTCGGAAGCTCTTTAAATAGAGGCTGCTCTTTTTTCACCTTCAAATCCGCCTTCATCGTTTCGATGACCGCTTCACTGACACCAAGTTTTTCACATATGTATCTAGCAACGCAGCGCAGTCCATTGCCGCACATCGAAGCCTCCGAACCATCCGCATTGATGACGCGCATCTTTGCATCAGCACGTTCGGAAGGGCATACAAGCAGCAGTCCGTCCGCCCCGCCTTCATTTTCCTCTTCACACAGCCAGCGTGTAAGCTTTACCCAATCGAATTCCTTCTCGTCGCCTGTATCATACAAGTAAAAGGTGTTTCCTGAGCCATGTACCTTTAAGAATGTTCTTTCCATAAAAAAGATCGCCTCCACTAAGATATGTACCTATCTTATCCTGTCCGTGAAGAACCTTCAATCTTTGTCGTAAAATGTTTTCTAGCAATTCTGAATTAACTATTAATTTTCTAGAATTTTACGTTTTTTTCGAGCTATTATATTGCATGAAGCAACTTTTTTAATGTACAATAAATTAGCTAATTACGTTATTTCGACATTATGTTTTCATAAGCAAGATAGAGGGGAAACTAACGGTAATACGATAGTTCGACGTCTATTTCTTTTAGGTTGGAATCGAGTTCGAAATGAATGCCCGGGACTGGGTCTACTTTATCCTAAAAAGGAGGCGTTTCGCATGTTAAAACATCGAGATCTTCACGAAGCAACTGAGCTATACAATTTACTATCACACCCTGCTGTATTCCCTTATGTACGACAGAAGGCAACTTCTGCCGAGGAATACTTGTTTATGACAAAGCAATTAATAGAAGAAGAACAACAAGGGAAGACTGTTTCCCGCACCATAACGGATGATTGGGGTCAGCCGATTGGAACAATAAGCATATTCGACGTGCAGGATGGCGCCGGGTTCCTTGGTACATGGATAGGTAAACCATATCAAGGCAAGGGCTACAACCAGAAAGCGAAATACCTGTTCCTCTCAGAGCTATTCTATGAATATGACTTCCACACTGTCTTCCTCCGCATCCGTCAAGAAAATGAACGTTCCAAAGCCGCTGCATTAAAACTGCCGTATGTAGTTGATGCCTCTGAATCTCACCCTGCACTATACGAAGAAATCAATGCAGGTGAAAATCGGTTCAACCTTTATAAAATTCCAAAAGACCTCTTCTATCTGACGACTGCCCACGAGCGTGCAGACGAAGAAGAACAGGCGATGTAACGGCGGAGCTATATTGGAAATGATGATATATACCACGTTCTACCATCCACAGGGCGCACAAGAGCATATGGCTTGAGCGCCCTTCTTTATAAATGGCTACACTGCCAACTTCTCTTCGGGCATCGGTCGTAAATGACGATGCCCCTTCTTTATATTATCCTATGCTTCCATTGCTAGAATGCCCTTTCAACTTCCTTGTCAAAAAAGTAAAGAAGGAGCTGTCGGCATGTGCAACGTCGACACATGACAACAACTCCTGTCATTTTTCATATTGGGTGATGAGTGTAACCATTTCCTTCGGTGTTTTTGGACGTTCGGCATCCAGCATCTTGTCGATGATTTCCTCTTCATCACGGATTAGTGCTTCAATCGACTTCATAAACGTCGTTTTCGTCACCATCTCCTCTTCTAGTACATGGGCAAATCCCTGCTTTTTGAAGAGCTCTGCATTTAAAATCTGATCTCCCCTGCTTTTGGAGGCCGACAACGGAATTAGCAGCATCGGTTTGCGCAGGGCCAAAAACTCAAAAATCGAGTTGGACCCGGCACGGGATACGACTAGATTCGCAAGAAACAGTAAATCAGAAAGCTCATCGGTCACATATTCAAATTGGCAATAGCCTTCAACACGTTGCAGCGACTCATCAATATTTCCCTTTCCACATAGATGGACAATATTGAACATCGGCAGCAATTCGTCCAGGTTTTCACGCAACGCCTTGTTCAGCATGACCGACCCTAAGCTCCCCCCCATGACAAGGAGCACCTTTTTCGTAGGCTCGAAGCCGCATCGTTTGAGTCCTCTTTCCTTATCCCCTTCAAACAGCTGTTGCCTGATGATGGAGCCGGTGCACGTTGCCTTATCATTTGGCAGGTGCTGCATCGTCTCTTTAAATACAGTGAAGATATGAGAGGCAAAAGGCAAGGCAATCTTATTGGCAAGCCCCGGCGTTACATCCGACTCGTGGACGACAACCGGCACATTGGCCATTTTTGCCGCAATGACCACAGGTACGGATACAAATCCTCCCTTGGAGAAAATAATTGTCGGTTTCACTTTTCTAATGATTGAAAATGCCTGTCCTACACCCGCCATGACGCGGAACGGGTCTGTAAAGTTCTTTACTGAGAAGTAACGGCGCAGTTTCCCACTTGCTATTTCATGGTAGGGTACTTGCGGAAAAGCATCGCCGATCAATTCTTTTTCGATTCCATCATGCGAGCCGATATAATGCACCTTATACCCCTGTTGAAGTAATTCAGGGATGATTGCCTGGTTGAGCGACACATGCCCCGCTGTACCTCCACCCGTTAAAATGATTGATTTTTGCTTCACAAACATTCTCCTAACTTTCTATAAACCTTGCATCTTACGCTAACTTTTTTATAAGTATATGATTTTTTTCCGATTTTTATACATTGCGGTTTCGACAGCAATCTACTCATTGATTCAAATAGGATTCGAGTCTATTAGACCCCTTGCCTTTTAGACCCATAACGTTCATTTTATCATATTTTTGCGCTATACAAAACAAACGAATAATAAAAGAAGATTGCAAACACTCCATTTCCTTCCAATGAGTAGCTTGTTTTTACACAATGACAAGGACTCTTCTAAAAATCCTTTTGAGAGAATTCCTTTATAAAAATGATAACAATATTTTGATATACCTCTGCTGAATCACTATGAATCGGCTATCGTCCCATGCAAGGGGGGATTTAGATTTCCTTTACTTTCTAATCGATTCCAATCACTTTCAAACCTTGGATATCCTCGCCGATGATGACCAGCTTTGGCGGCATGTTCAGAAATTCAGGAAGCCACTGGACCATTCCATATGCATATTGGAACAGCATCGGGTTTTTAACGCCCTCAACCGGCACGTATCCCTTCATCCGGTAGACGGATTCAGGCAGGCTGCGCACCCAATCCTCGAATTCCTCCTGCGTAAAGCTGCGGTCGAATAGTACGAGGCGTGAGCCAAGATTGAAACTTTCGCCGATTCGGGCAGAAATGATGTCATGCTTGTCCACCCGCGCAGTTGATTGCATATTTTGCAATAATTTCAATGGGACCTTCCCATTCGTCGTCTGCAGGATGAATGCATTTGGATTGAAGCCCTGTAGCTCGTAGACGACCTGCGCCTGTTCCGCTTCCGTCAGCAGGTCGGTCTTGTTGGCCAGCAACAGATGCGCATGGCGGATCTGCTCCATGAAAAGCGAGCGCGCCTGCGGGGACAATGTCGTACGATTCAGCCAAAGCTTGCTGTCGGCTACTGTCACAATCCCCTTGATATTGAGCTTTTCGGCAAAAAGCGGCGAATAGACGGCATCCAGCGCTTCTACAGGATGCGCTGCGCCCGTTGTCTCGATGATGAGGACATCAAAGTCCGCATCATGCAGCAGCGATTGGATCTGCGCCTCCGTCTTTTCAGCACCAGAGCAGCAAATGCATCCTTCAAGCATCTCCTTCAGCGGGACATCTTCTTCCACCGCCTGCGAATCAAAATTTAACTTCCCTAGTTCATTCATGATAACGGCAGGCTTCATTCCCTGCTCCTTCAATTGGCGGATGACATCCGTCAGCATCGATGTCTTGCCGCTTCCTAAAAATCCGCTAAATAAATATACGTCCTTCATTTCTGCCACATCCTCACATATAAAAGGGGCTGTTCAGAAAGTAGGCAATTTCTGAACAGCTCCATTTCTCTTGATTCTATCTATTAAGAAGGTAGGCGCATTAAAATGCATCCATCCTCGCCGCAAAGGGGACGCCTCAAATACTTTCTAGGCGTCCCCTTTTCTTCGTTATTCTTTGCCTATTCGGCCTGACCTTTCAATACTTCTTTTGCCTTCAGCAGCATCGGGTCGTCTTTTTCGATCTTCTCACGTAACGCATCCATCAATGCATATGTCGTGTCTCCAGCCAGTACGCCCGTCTGCTCCAATTCCTCCGCCTTTTGGAAGGCCTTCACAGCAGATTCCGTCTCGGCATCGAATACGCCATCCACTTCACCTGGTTCATAGCCAAGCGCTTCAAGCATGCCTTCAGCAGATTCAATCATTTTATCGTTCATGCCACTTGCCAGCTCCGTCTCAGGATTTACATAAGTCAGTGAAGCATAGCCCGGGTAATCCACCTTGATCGTCGGCGTTACGCCTTTCTCATTGATCCAGTTCCCTTTAGGCGTCAGCCATTTGCCTGTCGTGAACTTCAAGTTCGCCCCATCTTCCAATGAACTTACTTCCTGGACAGTCCCTTTACCGAATGAAGAGACCCCGATGACTTCAGCATTGCCTGATTCTAGCAGAGCCGCCGCCAGAATTTCAGATGCTGATGCACTTCCTTCATCTATCAGGATGGTAACAGGCTGCTCGAATTTCTTGCCGCCCTCTGCATAGAAGATTTGGGGTTCCCCGTCACGTGTCTGCATCTGCAGAATCGGCTTCCCTTCTTCAAGGAACAGGCTTGCAATTTCAGTGGCCGTTTGGAGGATGCCTCCTGGATTTTGACGGACATCCAAAACGATTCCCTTCATGCCCTGCGCATCGAGCTCACTCATAATTTCCACAAGTTCCTTGTACGTATCATCACTGAAGGACGTAATCTGGATATGGGCGATTTTGTCGTCTCCCATTTCACCATAGACCGTCTCAATCGGAATATCATCACGGACAATCGTCATTTCCATTGGCTCCGCCTCGCCACGTTGAATCGTCAACTTGACCGGCGTTCCTTTCTCGCCGCGAATCAGCAGCACCGCCTCGGAAGCCGTCATCCCCTGGATGCTTTCCCCATCCACCGTCAGGATGATATCCTGCGGCATCAGGCCGGCTTTTTCGGCAGGCGAATTCTTGATTGGCGACACGACGACGATATTGCCGTTGCGCTCCTGGATTTCAGCCCCAATTCCTTGGAAGCTGGAAGATAGGCTCTCATTGAAATGGCTTGCCTCATCCGTATTCATATAGTCTGTATATGGGTCATCGAGCGCATCGAACATGCCGTTGATCGCTCCTGAGATGACCTTTTCTTCATCAACATCTACATAATAGTTTTCTTTCAATTCATCAAAAGCTTCATATAGTCGTGTAAATTCTTCCCTTTCAACCGGCACCTTGACCTCTACGACTTTCTTTTCCCCGAATGTCAGGGCGAAGATTGTCAGTCCGGCCGTTAAAAGGATTGTAAGGAAGACCAGCATAATCAACGCAAACGGTTTAATGCGCAAAAATTTGCCCGCTGGCTTGACCGGCTGTTCACTTACTTCTTCCTCGCGTTTTTGTTCATCCATTCCATTCACCACTCTCTTACTTGCATTGCGTGCTATATAACATATTAACAGGTTGATTCCGCTTCGAAAAGAAAAGACATCAACTTTTTTAGAAAGTTTCTTTCAAAGGGAAGTTCTTAAAGACCTCTTGCCACATATATGCACCAAGTTTGTTTATTCCCGCCAAAATACCAAGGCACCAGAACCATGATTTTCCTTCCGGAACCAGAAGCATATCTACACAGCCGCCACTTCCACTCATGAAAAGCGTGCTGCATATGGGGTTATATAAAAGGGCATGGGGCACCGGGTTTCAGGAGCAAGAATCCTGCAACTTCACGCCTTGAAAGTGATATTGTACCTCTCCATTCATCTCATGTAAAGATTTAAAATGCTTCATTTCCCTCGCTTAACCTGTAGCATGTCAGCACTTTCTGGAAGCTTGGCCCGTCTAACAAACGCTGTTATAGGTAAACAGTAATTACAGGTTTCAATATTTTCTATATTATTAATAAAAATTAAGGTCAGAAAGCTAATCCGTGTTAAATCATATCAGTCCAAGCAACCGAGCAGTTACCCCAAATTCAATTTTACATATTTTACCCTTATGTACCTATAATTTCTTTGCCGTGCTAAGATTTCTGTATTGTTAGATTCTTAAATTAACCTGTCTATTGATTATCCGAATATTGGATGATAGAAAGTGTGATTTCTAGATACCCCCCATTAAAAAGATACGCTAGTGGATTGTAGCGGAAGCGGCATATCGTATTTGCAGGTGCAAGAAATGTAAATATACGTTCTTAAAAAGCCCAAGAAAAATTGCCCTTTATTCGATTAAACGTTAAAAAGGATTTTCCCCGAGAGCATGAGTTTTTAGTGACTAAAGAAAAGCAGCCCTGTGTTCTTCATGCTTTTTATAGAAATGATTTTATTCACTAT
>JAZUQF010000063.1:0-5018 GCA_045605545.1 Lysinibacillus sp. | reverse complement strand
CATTACAGGAGGAGAGCCGATGATGTCGAAGAAGTCGGTTCGCGGCTATGTACTGCCCATCCTGAAATATGCGCACGAACGAGGCGTGCGCACACAAATGAACTCGAACCTGACGATTGATGGCGAGCGTTATATGGAAATCGCCCCATACTTGGACGTGCTTCACATCTCCCACAACTGGGGTACGATTGAGGAGTTTGTGGAAACAGGCTTTGCGATGATGGAGAGAAAGCCGACATTCGACCAGCGTGCCGCCCTCTTCCAGCGCATGATCGACAACTCACGGATGCTCACTGAAAACGGCGTCATGGTATCGGCCGAGACGATGCTGAACAAAAAGACGCTGCCGTATTTGGAGCACATCCATAACCAGATTGTTCATGAAATGAAATGCGCACGGCATGAGGTGCACCCGATGTATCCCTCAGATTTTGCAAGCGCCCTGACTTCCCTGTCACTGGAAGAGACACGCGAGGCAATCCATCACCTGCTCGATATCCGGGATGAAGATACATGGATGCTGTTCGGTACCCTACCGTTCTACCCATGTAGCATGAACGATGAGGACCAGCGTCTCCTGACACGTCTGCGTGAGGCGAAAAACGTCACAATGCGCAACGACCCGGACGGCCGCTCCCGCCTGAACATCAACATCTTCTCCGGTGAAGTCATCGTAACGGACTTCGGCGACGCACCGCCGCTTGGCAACATCAAAACAGATGCACTGCCTGATGTATTCGATAAATGGTTGGAAAGCGACCTGGCAAAAAGCCTGAACTGCCACTGCCCTGCCGTGAAATGCCTCGGCCCGAACGTGCTCGTGAAGAACATGTACTACAAGAATCAAAAATTCATCAGCAATTCTGTAAAATAAATTGAAACTTTTTCGCATGTCCTCCGTATCTACTAGTAATCTGATAAGGGGGGCATTTTTATGTCTATTTTCAATAAGGTACTCGCAAGCGTCGGTATCGGGGCTGCAAAAGTGGATACAAAACTGGAAAGATCACGCTATACAGCAGGTGATGTCATCCGCGGAACAGTGGACATCCAAGGAGGCAACACAGAGCAAAACATCGACGCCATCTATCTGACACTTTACACAACGTATATCCGTGAGAGAGATGACAAGAAATATACGGACCATGCGGCCATCACGAAATACCAGGTGAACGAGCCTTTCGTCATCGGTGCAGGAGAGTTTAAATCCATCCCATTCTCCTTCAACCTGCCGTATACGACGCCTGCCACTATGGGCAAGACGCAAGTATGGATTCAGACAGGTCTGGATATCAAAATGGCGGTCGACCCGTCAGACAGGGATTACATTGAAGTGCTGCCGTCGCCACTTGCAAACGAAGTGCTGAAAGCCGTGAAATCCCTCGGCTTCCGTCAGCGCAAAGTGGACTGCGAGCCGGCACCAAAGCGCTTCCGCACACCACATGTCTTCATCCAGGAATTTGAATTCTCAGCAACAAATCCGACATACCGCAGCCGCCTCGATGAGTTGGAAGTGACATTCCTCAACCAATCATCCGGTAGCATCGAAGTCCTGCTCCAGATTGACCGCCGCGCACGTGGCCTCGGCAGCTTCCTGTCCGAAGCGCTTGAGATGGACGAAACCAACGTGCGCCTGACATTCACGGACCGCGATATTCCGTCAATGCAGTCGACGCTTAAACAGACAATTGAGCGGTATATGTAAAATTAATCGTTTAGTATAAGATATCCCCTAGCCAACTGTTAGCTGCAGTTGGCTTTCTTTGTAGGGGCACCACTTCCCTCCCCGTTTGGGAGAAAAACACTTCAACAATGAATATGTTTTATTCTTGATTGAACTGACAGGGGTTTAGTGCCCCATAGTAATAACAGCCTCTCATGTTTATAATGAGAGAAAACAATAGCTAAACTTAGGATACCAGTACTTCCAACTACTAGAGGAGGAATTAATCATGTACAAAAAGCTGTTATGGATTCCACTCTTCTTCACATTGGTTGCATGCAGCGAAGAAGAAGTGGGAGTTAATCCTCCTAGTTCATTACCGGCACCGACTTATACACCGACCGAACAGGATATTGTGGATCAGCACGGAGAAATCACCAACCTGACACGCTTTGAGGAATTTATGGAACATGTGCACAATGCCGAAGAAGATGCCATTCGGATTGTCGTTTATACAACGGAGGGGGCTCCTATTTTGAAGGACATCTATTATAATGAAAGTCATATTCAATACACAGTGGACACGACACGGGACGGTTATGGTCAGAAAGAAATCATCACAGCAACTTGTGAATCTATCGAAAAGGCCGAAACGAAGGAAAGGACCGACTACCAATTAATCGGCTGTAATCGGGAAATACATAACCTATTGCTAGTTACGAACTAGCATTATTAATATATTTGAAAGGAAGAAGCGCCTTTGAGGATTGTGCTTCTTCCTTCTTAATAAAGTTCTGCTATTATTGTCACGATGGAAAAATACTGTGAGCCATTTCGAACGGCGCTTGTTTCTTCAGATAATATTCTTCAGCCAGCCAATACCTCTCCTGATATTTTTTCAATCTTTCAGCTACATCACCTATATATGCATCCCTCCGAAGTACACGTTCATACCTTGTCTCCTTAGGGCAATCCAGAAAAATGATGTTGTCGTAATAACGCTTCCATTCCTCTCTTAAAAGAAAAACGCCTTCAATTATGATGATTTGGTCTGACGATAGATTGATTGTTTTCATTACACACATATCACGGTCTTTATCATAGAACGGCAAGCATAATTGCGCAGCATTTTGATGGATTTTTTGATAAAGCTGCTCTTCCAAATAAACCGGATCCCACTGCAGCTGGTAGTATTCATACCATTGTTCGAACCCTGTATCATAGCGTTTTTTACGTTCAACAATATGGTCGTCAATATGGATTACGAGCGTATGATCAAGCCTATTTTCTATTTCATTAGCGAACGTTGTTTTCCCGGCGCCACTTAAGCCATCAATGGCAACAATGAATGGCCTGTCTAGCGGATGTTTTTTATATTGATCTGCTATAATTCCACTTATAAGCTCGTATTGCTCCACTTAATTACGCTCTCCTTTCATTATACTCTCTGCTAAAATCAGCTTTCCTTACGTCATAAAACGTCACCACTAGAGGACAGCTTCTCCATTTCCTCTTCAATGAGCCGTACATCCAGTCGTTCGTAAAGCGGATATATTGTGTTCAAATGGACAGGGAGCTGTTCCTGTACAGTCCATGAGCACGTTTCCACCTGGAGCATCTGTTTGATGTTTTCTGCCGCAAACGGGAGGAAGGGCTGCAGCAGCTGTGCCAGGTTACAGATGATGAACGTGCAGGTCGCCATTGTCCGTTCGCAGCTCTCCGTATTTTCTTTTATCTGAATCCATGGCTGGCGTTCGTCGAAGTAACGGTTTGCTGCCCGTACATATGCAAAGATGGCCTCCAGTGCCTGCTTGAAATCCCCCTTTTCAATCAAGCCCCCTGTTTCTTCATAAAGTGCACGGGTAGCATTCAGCAGCGTCTCGTCAATTTGTGCTAGTGGGACCTTACCGTTGAAGGATTTTTCAATGAATTTCAACGTCCGGTTCACAAAGTTGGCGAATGCCCCCAGCAGCTCGCTGTTATGGCTGTAGATGAATTCGCGCCAGGAAAAGTCCGTATCGCGGTTTTCTGGGGCATTCATCGTGAGGAAATAGCGAACCGAATCTGGATGGTAGCGCTCCAGCAGCTCGGGCATCCAGACAGCCCAGTTCCGGCTCGTTGAAATCTTCTTCTTTTCCAATGTCATGTATTCGTTTGAAATGATGTGTGTCGGCAATGCTGAAATGCCGATGCCCATCAGAATCGCCGGCCAGATGATTGTATGAAAAGGGATGTTATCCTTGCCGTGTACGTAATAGGAAATCGTGTCGCTTCTCCACCAGCCTTCCTCATTTTCTCCGTGCTGCTTTGCCCATTCGACGCTCGCCGTATAGTAACCGGCTACCGCCTCGATCCATACATAGATTTTCTTTCCTTCAAATCCCGCTACAGGTACATCGACGCCGTTCGGCAGGTCCCTTGTCACGGCACGGTCGGGAATCCCTTCAGCCAGATAGCGTTTGGTAAGTGACAACGCATTATCCCGCCATCTTTTCTCCCACTCCGCCTTTGTCACATAGCGCTCCAGCTTTTCCTGAAATGCACTGAAGGAAAAATAAAAGTGCTCCGTTTCTCGAATTTCCGGTGCCGTCCCGCAGATTTTGCAACGCTTCTCCAGCAAATCGAGCGGGTCCAATATCGCAGCACACCGGTCGCACTGGTCGCCCCTTGCTGCCGCACCGCAATTTGGACAAAGCCCTTCCACGAAGCGGTCCGGCAAAAAGCGATTGTCGTGCGCACAGTACGCCTGCTCTATTGTCCTTTTATACAAATAGCCGTTATCCAGCAACTTTAAAAACAGTGCTTGCACCGTCTGATGGTGATGGGCTTCATCCGTTCGTGTATAGAGGTCGTAGGTGAACCCCAGCTTCTGAAAGGTTTCTGAGAACTCCTGATGGTATTTGTCCGCAATCGCCTTCACCGTCGTCTGTTCTTCGTTTGCACGAATAGAAATGGGTGTCCCGTTGCAGTCGCTACCCGACACGTACAGCACCCGCTCCCCCTTCTGCCGGTGGTATCTCGCCAAGATGTCCCCCGGTAGCAGTGCCGCTATATGCCCGATATGCACTGCCCCGTTCGCATAGGGCCATGCTCCTCCAATGAAAATCGTCATTTATTTTCCTCCTCCAAATAAAAAACGCCCCAACCGTATTATTACGATTAGGACGAATAGCTTCGCGTTACCACCTAAGTTCACAAATGGCTCACACCATTTGCCTCCACCAGTACGTATTCATACTGTTGCCGTTGTAACGAGTGCCATTCTCGACGCAGCCTACACCCACATGGTTCGGTACGCAGCTCCAAGGTGATACAAAAAACGGCTTTCTGCTGCCTTGCACCAACCGGCAGCTCT
>JAZUQF010000062.1:0-2497 GCA_045605545.1 Lysinibacillus sp. | reverse complement strand
CGGCATGAAGATGCTGTTTTTTATTGTATATAGAATTAAGAATTTTTCATTTAAGTGGAAGAATAGGATTTTCAATCATTCATGATGTTGTCAATCATGCTTCGTAGTTAGTTCACAACTTTTTTGTAGAATGATTGTAGTTTCAATTAAGGAGGTACATAGATGAAAAAAGTTATTCTATTAGCCCCGCTTCTATTGGGGCTGTATGCATGCAACGACGACGTGGAGGAGAAGAAGGATTCTGTTCCTGCAGAGGAGGTCCAGGTGGAGACGGCTGAGAAGGAGAACGCTAAGGCATCCCTTGCAGAAGATGCGGTTTGGGAAGTGGATGAGCGTCTGCAGGAGCCTACAGAAGATACAGTCTGCTCCATGTGCAACATGAAGGTGTATACAAAAGACCATGAACAGGGTGTATTCTCTGCGCAGGCGATACGTGAGGATGGTCAGGTTGTGTTCTATGACGACATCGGCTGCCTATTGAATGACGAGTATGTAAATGAAGTGGAGAATGAAAAGTTTGTGAGGGATTATGCCACATTGAACTGGTTCAACGTGGAGGAAGCGATTGTGGTGAAGACAGACTTGAAATCGCCGATGAACTGGGGCTATATCTTCTTTAAATATCAGGAGGATGCCGATGCGTATATGGAGGAGCATCCACAAGCAGCCATCACACCTTTGGAACAGGTCCGTACTGAAGCGATGGAGCGCTATAAGAAAAAGCAGGCCGAGAAAGCAGGCCAATCTTCAGAAAATCAGCACGAGTAAGTCATGAGGAACAGACGGATTTTCTTTGCGCTGATGTTGCTTTGTATGGGATGGGCAGGCGGTAGTCAGCAGGGGCATGCCCATATTCATGAGCATCCCACTCAGGCACCGATAAAGCCGGTCGTGCCTGACAAAGGGGAAAAAAGCCTGCTGCAGGAGCTGATTGATGAAACGGAGCCAGGGGGCACGCTTCTTTTGGAGGGGCGTGTGTACCGGGGCTCCATGTCCATCACCAAACCGATAAAGATCAAGGGTGTGGAAGGGACGAAAATCAATTCCCTTGCGACGGCCCTTACCATTTCGGATACCGCTGATGTCGAGTTTGAGAATCTTATGTTTCAGGCAGAGGATGTGGCCATTGCAGCGAGGAACGTCCAAAATCTGACCCTGACAAATATTACGATTGAAGATTCGATGGCGGGTATCCAGATTACGGATAGTGAAAATATTACATTTCAAAATTTAGACGTTACCGGGCGCGAGGGTCATTTCTCGGAAAAGGGGCATGCGGTGGCTGTTTATGATACGAAGAACGTCACGGCTACCGGAAGCCGGATCGATGGCGTCATGGACGGTTTTTATCTCGAAAGTGTGGATGGTGTCCAGCTAGCGGATAACCGCGTGGAAAACGGACGCTATGCCATGCACATGATGTACAGCGATCATGTGGAGCTCTATGACAATGAATTGTTCAATAATATGACGGGCTTCATGGTGATGATTGCCGATGACGTGAAGATTGCCGATAATACGGTGGCGAAGAACAATTCACTCAACAGTCTCGGCGTCTATGCATATGACGTGGCGAATGTGCAGTTTCATGATAATGAAGTCTATGAAAATACCACGGCGATGGATATACAGAATGCCCGGGAGATGGTGGTTGAACATAATACCTTCTCTACAAACGGCACTGTCCTGCAGGTGAAGCGTTCAGGGGAGCTGCTGGTCAAGGACAATGAATTCCACGGCAATATTCTAACGGCCCGGACAGACCAGCAGGGCGTGAAGCTTCAGCAGAATTTCTATGACGACTATGACGGCAAGGACTATGATGGCGACGGAATAGGAGATACGGCATACATTGCGACGAATTCCTTCGGGCAATGGATGGCAAGAAAGCCTGTTTATCAATATTTCATGGAATCGCCAAGTGTCGTCACACTGAACATGATGGATACGGAAGTGACAGGTGGCAATACGCTGGTCATTGTTGACGAGCAGCCGCTTGTGATGAAAAAGCCTTTCGCCATGACGCTGGACATCAACATGTGGCAGCTGTTGGGGAGCGGGCTAGTATTGATCGGACTATTTGTTGTAAGGAGAAGATTAAGATGAAGGCATGGAAGTGGTTGTTGGTGCTGGCATGCTCCATTTTGCTGCTTGCTGCTTGCAGTGAACAGACATATGAACCAAGGGAAGTAAATCCGGCAACAGACGTGTGCCAGATGTGCAATATGAGTGTGACGCATGTCGACTATGCAGCACAGGTGATTCTGAAAAACGGCGATATCCAAGTATTCGATGATATAGGCTGCCTGATGCAGTATGTACTCGAAAACGGCAAGGAGGAGATCGGCGCGGGCTTCATCCGTGAAATGGATTCCTCCGACTGGCTGAACATCGAGGAAGCGACGTATGTGTATTCAAAAGATTACTGGACACCGATGAACTACGGGGTGCTGGCTTTCGGCTCCAAGGAGGAAGCGGAGCAATACATAAGCGGGCA
>JAZUQF010000061.1:0-3019 GCA_045605545.1 Lysinibacillus sp. | reverse complement strand
TTTTCGCCGTCTTCATCTACGACTTCCTGCTCCAGAATCGTATACGGCTTGAAGTAGTTTTCCCCTGTAGCGGCATCCCGTACATTGGCGTTTACCCAGGCGAACGCTGCATCATCCATTACCTCGTCCAGGAAATCCAGGCCATAGTTGAATTCATGGTTCCCCAGAGTCGCCGCATCATATCCCAAAACATTCAATGCCGCTACAGCCGGATGCTCCTCCCCCTGCTGCAGAGGCTTCTTGAGGGCCGCATAGGAACCAAGGGGCGTGCCCTGTATCAGGTCGCCATTATCCACAAGGATGCTGTTCGGGTTCTCGGCCTGCGCCTTTTTAATGAGGGCCGCCGTATTGGCCAGACCGACTGTATTATCTTCTTTATCGGAATAATAGCTATAGTTTGCCAGGTTGGTATGGATGTCCGAAGTGCCCAATACGCGCAATGTGACCTTATCCTCGTCTTCTTCTCCAGGTGCCGGCTTCATCTTTTCCATCAGACGGTCCAGGATGCTTGCCATCTGTCCTGCCGTCACAATTTTGGCGGAACGGATCGTCCCATCCATGAACCCTTGCAGAACATTTGCCGCCGCTGCATTTGCCATGGCCTGTCTATGCATCGCATCCACGCTTTTACCGTCTTTGAACTTGTCCAATTCAGATAGCGGCGCATCCCCCGTCTGCAGGCTACGCCCGGCAATCACGAACGCATGGAGCCGTGTCAGCTGCTGGTCGGGTGCAAATGTCTCCTTATTGATCCCCGTAATCAATTTCAGCTCCACGGCCTTCTCTACATATGGTGCGAGTTCCGGCGATACGTCCTTAAACGTGATGGATGAGCCGTCTCCAACCTCCACCCCAAGATGCTTGATCAGCTCCACCACGTACTCCCCGCGCGTCACGGGCGCCTGCGGATTTTCTGCCGCTCCTGCCATGTGGACCTGTCCAAATCCCGTCGCTAAAAATGCAGCCGCCATTGTTCCTGCCATAATAGATTTACGCATTTCCATCCCCCCTGATATCATTTGTCAGAATAATTGTAAATCATATTCCCAAAAAATGACTGATTCGCTTTACCTATTCGGCTGCTCAATTTACGAAAAATAAATAATAAGAAAACAGCGGTGCATCCCGCTGACCTTCCCCAATTTATACAGAAAACAAAAGGCACCCCTCTTCGGAGTGCCTAATTTTTTACTTCGCTACTACTGCAGCCAAGTTTTTGGCTACTGCTTGTACTTTTTCCAAGCCGGCTGCAATGATTGCTTCTGCTTGAGCCGGTTTCGCGTTATGGCCTTCAATGATGACCTCATCGATTTTTTGCATGCCGTATACGCCGCCGATTACATTGTTGATGTATGTTGCAGCCATTTCCAACGCCGCCATTGCCGGAGTGGAATAGTCACCGCCGCGTGCTGATAAGACGATGTACTTTTTGTCCGTCATCAGGCTCACCAGGTTGCCGTTCTCTCCATACTTGAATGAATAGCCTGCACCATAAGTGTAGTCAATGAATGATTGCAATGCAGCCGGGATTGTCTGGTTCCATAGCGGGAATGCGAATACCACGATATCCGCAGCAGTCAGCGCTTCACGGGATTTGTTGAAAGCAGCCAGGGAAGCAGCTTGGATTTCCGATAATTCCTCTCCTGCCTGTGCCTTGCCGAAAGCATTGAACAGCTCCTGGCCGAAGTAAGGCATGTTTTCTTCGAATACGTCGAATGTCGTTAAGTTCAGACCTTCCACTTTTGCAGCTTCCGCTACGAAAGTCTCGTACATTTTTGTAGAAACGCCATCTGGTCGGTTGTTTGCTCTTACTACTAATACATTTGTCATTTATCTTATTCTCCTTGATTGCTACGAATATTTTTATCTCGAATTCAAGATATAATTCTATAATAATAGAGTACCTTATTTTTTTCAACTAAGTTACCCTACTACTTTAGACTGAATTTTAAATGCTGCATTCCCCATCGGAACAGGCGGATCCGCCATCTCCTACAAGCTGGATGGATCTTGCCAAACCCGCTTCCACCGCTGCCTGTTCAATTGTCTGGACAAATAGCGGCTGTGGCTGTGCCCCGGAGATTCCATATTTATTATTGATGACAAAAAAGGGCACGCCCCGTACACCAAGCTGCTGTGCTTCATGGATGTCGGCTTCCACTTCATCCTCAAATTGATGGCCTGTGAGGACCTGCTCGACCTTTGCCCCATCAAGCCCTGCTTCTTCTGCAAGCTCCTTCAGCACTTCCGGCCGCCCAATCGCACTGCCTTCTTGGAAGTAGGCCTTCATCAGGCGCTCATTATAGGCCTCCGCCTTCCCTTCCTCGTTTGCCAATTTCGCAAGGCGGTGGGCACCCATCGTATTGGCCGTCTTCATTTCATCGAAATTATAGTGCAGGCCGACCTCCTGGGCACGGGCCGCAATGTTGGCCGTCATGCTCTTTACCTCTTCTTCGGATAGGTTATACTTGCCGGCAAGCGCTGTATAGACCGACCCTTCTGCATCGGCCGGTGTTGAGGGGTCCAAGAGGAAGCTTTTGAATTCCACCTCGATCTGCTGCTCATAGCCCGATTCTTTAATTGCCTTTTCCAACTGCCGTTTACCAATATAGCAAAACGGGCATACGTAATCTGACCATACTTCTATCTTCATGTGGCAGTCCCCCTTTTTCTTTATTGTAGCGAGGAGCCATTTGCTCCCACAATCGATAAGCTCGATGAATATTACGCAAGCATTTACCCAATACTTGATAAAAAAGGAAAAGTAGGTTGGATAACTATGAAAAAATCCCTTTGGCTGGAAGGAAAAACGCTTGTTTCAACGACAGAATTAAGGCAGGATGACAGATGTGAAATTTGTGTGGCCGGCGGTGGCCTATCAGGAATCTACACTGCCTATCTCCTCGCAAAAAACGGTCATGACGTTCTCCTACTCGAAGGCAAAGAGCATATCGGTGCAGGCGCTACCTCCCTTTCGACCGGAAAACTGACGGTTCAGCACGGCCTCAAGTATTCAAAG
>JAZUQF010000060.1:0-3017 GCA_045605545.1 Lysinibacillus sp. | reverse complement strand
TCTATCTCCAGATTGTAGGCAATCTGGATGATGGACCTTACAATGGCCAATGTCCCCGCCTCATGAATGCGGGAGGTGAAGCTGCGGTCGATTTTAAGCTCTGAAAAGAACAGTTTTTGCAGATAGCTGAGCGATGAATAGCCCATACCGAAATCATCGACACTCGTCCTTAATCCACGCACAAACAAATCTTTGATGATCTGCTGGGCACGCCCGACATCCTCCAGCCCTAGACTCTCCGTAATTTCAATGATTAAATAATTCGGATCGGCATAATACTGTTTGATCAGCTGCTCCAGCTCCTCCACAAAACGCGGGTGATAAAAGTGCTCAGGGGAAATATTGACGGCTACCGGTACAATGCTCTTCCCCTCGTATTGGCGTTTTTGGAACCATTGGAGCACTTGTTCGATGATCTGCAGATCGATTTCCCGGACCAGGCCCGCCCGTTCTGCCACCGGTATGAAATCTGCAGGCGATACATAGCCCAATGTTCGGGACTCCCAGCGGGCCAATGCCTCCATACTCGTAATGCGACCTCTTCGAAGCTCGACTTTCGGCTGGAAGAATGCCGTTATCTCCTTATTCTTGATTGCTTCTGTCAGGTGGTTTAAAATCAGTAGCTCCCTTTCAAGCAGATCGTCCTTTTCCCGGCAGTAGAATTCGGCCATCGTACCTGAATGGGTCTTCGCTTCGGATAAGGCGCTCTCCGCATGACGGATGCTGTCTTTCAACGCCTCCACCGTCCTGATACGGGCCCCTCCGCTTTTTAATGTTATGTAGATGTTCCTGCCCTCGATGCAGAACGGCTCCTCCACCAGCCGCTTCAAAAAATCCGTCGTCCGGTTCGGTTCTTCCCCACCATTCTCGGTATATAAAATGATGGAGGAGCTGGTGAATCGCCCGGCCCATATATGTATCCCCTGCCATTTTCCCAAAATACGTTCGTACAGCTGTTTTAGCAGCACCTCGCCGCTGTCCCTGCCATACAGTTCGACGATGCGCGAAAACTCAGTCGGCTCCAGCAGCTGAATGACGCCGTCGACTTCCTCTTGCTCATTCATCCTTCTAATAAACCCGTTTCGGTTCATCATCCCTGTCGATGGGCTCATATAGGCGAGCGTATAAATCTGCTGCTGCTTCTCCTCATAGGAATGTGCGAGCAAGATCAGGTCAAGAATCCTCTTGAAGAAAGGACTGTAAACATCGGTATCATACTGGCTTTCCTCATAGTAAACTGTCATGCCCCCGAGCTCTTCATCATGCTTGCGGATGGGAAGGAAAATGCAGTGTGCAAGGCCATTTTCCACCGCCATATCCTTATGCTCTGCATGCAGATGCAAATGCCTGAAATCTTCGTACACGGTACTCTGCCGAAGCTTCATCAACGTGCTGTACTGCTCTAGTTCTACCGGCCGTTCAATCACTTTTCGGACGGCCACACCCGAGAGAAACTGGTCGGACTGGACCATCCTGAGCTCACCATGATGCCACAGGGCAAGTGTGGTGAAGCATCCAGGCCGGAACAGCTGGTCAATCCTATTACAGATGAGCTGAATTGTTTCGAGAAAGGACACTTCATTCTGAATGGCCCTGAACATCTCCTTTTCCAATTGGTCCACAAAGCCCTGTAGTTGGCGCTCCGTAATGTTATGTACAAAGACGAGGACAAGACCGTCCCCCTCCTGCCCGCTTTGGAACGGCAGACATTCCAGCTCCGCATAAAATACCGATCCGCCTTTCCGGGAATGGACCAGTTCGGCCTTTGTCATCTCCCCTCTTCTCAGCCTTCCTGCCATCTCCTCTATTTCATGATTTGACGCATGCCGTTTCAGCAGCCCGCAAAAAGAAGCCTGATGAATATCCTGCAAAGCGAAGCCGGTCAGTTCCGTGTAGAGGCCATTGGAATGGATTACAGAAAAGGTGGTGTCCAGAATGAGGTACGGCCGGCCGGACTTTTCCCCCAAGTCCTTCACTATCGGCAACAACCGGGCTGTTTCATCACAAAGAGAGTAAACATTCATCGTTACTCCTCATTTCTATAAATAGGATATTATATTATACTTTTCCATTATCATCGAAAGTACTAGGGGATTCAATGCAAATAAATACCCAAATCACTATTCCGACTAATCCAAAAAGGGTACTTTCAACCTAAATTGAAAGTACCCTTGAATGGAAATTATTTATATAATGGGAATTTATCCGTTAATGTTTCAACGCGCTTGCGGGCTTCCGCCTTCACTGCCTCATCTTCTGGGTTTCTAAGCACAGATGCGATGATTTTCCCTACTTCTGTCGCATCTTCTTCTTTGAAGCCACGAGTTGTGATGGCAGCAGTACCGACACGGACGCCAGACGTTACGAACGGGGATTCCGTGTCGTACGGGATTGTGTTTTTGTTCGTTGTAATCGCCACTTCATCCAGCAGGTGCTCCGCCACTTTACCAGTCAAGCCCAAAGACTTCACATTCAATAATAACAAGTGGTTGTCCGTGCCGTTCGAAACGATTTCAACACCTTCATCCATTAGGCTCTGTGCCAAGGCTTTAGCGTTCTTTTTGATTTGTTTTGCATATTCCTTGAATTCCGGCTGCAGCGCTTCACCGAATGCCACTGCTTTTGCAGCGATGACATGCATCAATGGACCGCCCTGGATTCCTGGGAATACCGCCTTGTTTAATTTCTGCTCCCATTCTTTAGAAGCAAGAATCAAGCCACCACGAGGACCGCGCAAGGCTTTATGTGTCGTCGATGTCACGAAGTCGGCGTATGGCACCGGCGATTGGTGCTCGCCTGCTGCTACTAGCCCTGCGATATGCGCCATATCCACCATCAAATATGCGCCTACTTCATCGGCAATCTCACGGAATTTCGCAAAGTCGATTTCGCGCGGATACGCAGATGCACCGGCAACAATCAATTTCCGCTTGCTTGCGTTTGCTTTTTCACGGACATCATTGTAGTCGATTACATGCGTGTCTTCCGTCACACCGTACTCAACGAAGTTGTAAAGC
>JAZUQF010000059.1:0-1799 GCA_045605545.1 Lysinibacillus sp. | reverse complement strand
CTCCTCATACCGCCCTTTCTGCATCAGGTAGTTTGAATAAGGCTGGATGCCGTACCGGCCGAATGCCGCGTAGAGCGACAGTTCCTCGGCCTCCGTCAGCTCGATTCCCGCATACAGGTGGTTCAAATCACTTGTGAACTGCTGGCGCCTGTGCGGCGGCAGCACCTGGTGGATATAATGCTGCAGGTGGGGCAGCATCGCCTTTAGAATCAGCGAGGCGGCCTTGTCGTCGAGCACGTTCAGGGAGAAGTGGACGATTGCCTCGTACAGCACGATATGTTCCGGATGGAGGTGTGCCAGATGCCTTTCGATTGCATCGTAGTCCTTCATCAGCAGATGGAAGATGAGCCGCACGATGCCAAGCGGAATGTCCGACGGGCTGTCGGCCTCCGCCAGGGCATCGAGCTCACGTACCGCCCGTTTCTTCTCATTAAATATGTGTTCCCAGCACAGCAGGTAAAAGCTCAGCCGCAGATGCGGCAGGCCCTGTTCCTGCAACAGCAGCCCCCGCACCTCGTCCTGCATCGCGTCATAGAACGGATCGGTCGCAAACAGGCGGGATTTGCTGCCCAGCTCGTGAATCAGGTCCACGGCGTATTCATAGCGCCTGTCGACCGCGTACTGGAAGTAGTCCGAATGGAGGGGCGAATCGGTCCTGATGAAGTGCGCCCATAATCTATTCAGCACGGCCAGCTCCATGTACAGCTTGAAGATCGGCTGCCATTCCCGCTCGAGCGGCATGTAGCGGCGCAGCTTTCCATGGGCATTGTCCAGAATCGAGGATACGAGATAGCTCTCGATCCGGCGGTTTTCCGGCAATGCATGATTCATCACCTCATCGACCATGCGGCCCCAGCTTGCGGGCGTACGCCCTGCTGCCAGATGATTCAGCTGCACGGCCTTCTTCGCCCGCCAGCCGGCCGCCCAGTCCTGGACGGAGCCGTAGTATTGGTAGAGCCCGAGCAATGTGCCGAGCTGGTGCCGGCAGAACTTCTGTGGGCATGAGCAGCTGATGTGCTGGTACTTGAAGTCCATCGACACCTCGGCCGCCCGTACATCCTGCACGACGGTGAACAGCTTCTGTGCGGCTGTATTGTAGCGCTCGAACAGCACCGACCTGTTGCGTACGGAAAAGACGGCACGGCGCACAAGCTCCTCATCTTCTGCTGAAGACGGATGCAGCTCCTGCGTATAGTTTTCTAACTCTCTATTAATGAAATCGGCATTGTCCCGTGCAATGACAGGAATGGATAGCCCCATAATGTATCTCTCCCAAAAAAAGTCGTTCCTTTTATTATAACGTGAATCCGATCAAAGCGTAAACGAAGGAAGTTGGATAATGAAAAAAATGGAATTAAAATTGCAAGATTCTTCAAGCTGAAGTTTGAAATGGTTCCAGGATGGGCATAGTATGTTGTAAGTAGCACATCCGAGTTGAACGCATTACTTAGAATAGCACCACCAGACAGATTCTCAATTTCAATTAATCGTGTACTAAATGACAATTATAGATGTCTGAAAAGTCAGACGAAAACAATCCGGAAGACAGTGTTATTTTGGAAAGCCAAAGAATACGTTAACTACTAGGAGGGTATCGATATGATTACTGTGCAGTTCATGAAGCCGTTTTACACAAAAGTGTCGGGAACGAAGCTACGTCTTGTGTTTGCATACCAGTATTTCTCGATTACAAAGGAAGATGAAGTGTACCATTTCATCCCGATTGAAGGAAAGGAAATCATCGTCAACCTGGATACGATGCAGGTGGAGAACATGTCGGAGGTCTTCGTATTCCAGCG
>JAZUQF010000058.1:0-3982 GCA_045605545.1 Lysinibacillus sp. | reverse complement strand
GGACGTGCAAATGTCGTCAGAATGATCACCTTGCAGTCCTCATCCTTCAGAGCCTCCGCCGCATCCAGTCCCGTCTTCACCGGCATCTCGATATCCATGATGCAGACATCTGGCTTCAGGCTCCGAACCTGCTCGATTGCTTCCTCCCCATTTTTGGCAAGCCCCACGACCTCCATATCCTCTTCAAGGCTAAGCAGGGATTTCATTGCGCCGAGCAGCATCCCCTGGTCCTCTGCTATCACGATTCGAATCATGCTTCTTCACTTCCTTTTTGATGTGTAATCGCCACAGGAATATGCATCACCAGCTCCGTACCATTGCCCCGCTTCAATTCCAGCGTCCCGTTGATGAATTCAATGCGCTCTTGCATTCCCTTCAGGCCGTTTCCCGTCGGAGAGAACTTCTTTTTAATGCCTATCCCATCATCCTTGACCGAAAGCGTAAGTTCATTTTCATTCTGCAGCAGCGACACCGTGCAAGTCGTCGCCCGGCTATGCTTCACCACATTGGTCACCGCTTCCTTCAAGCACATGCTGACCACATTTTCATAAAGCGCGGGAAGTTGGATAATCTTCGGATTTCCAATCAGCTTGAATTCTATTTCTGCAGCTTTCAGAATTTGCTCCACACGATAGAGCTCCTCTTCAATCCGGACGGCCCGCATGTCCGCGACCAGCTCACGTACCTCTTTCAATGCACTACTCGCCGTCTGCCGGATATCCTTGATCTCATTGATGGCCTCCTGAGGATGCTTCTCCACCAGGCGCGCCGCCAAATCACTCTTCAGCCCGATCATCGACAGCTTCTGCCCCAGGGTGTCATGGAGATCACGCGCGATGCGTTGGCGCTCTTCATGGATAATCAGCTCCGAAATCCGGTCCTTCGCCGTCTCCAATTGACTCTCCAGGTTTTCCCGCCTGTTTCTTGTATACAGGGTGAACGGTAGCAGTACGACACCGAGAACCGTAATGATGATGAACGGCGTCTGCGAGAGAAACATGTCCAGGAAGATGAAATACCCGGCTACAATCGAGAGCACCGTGAAGCCGATATGGAGGCCGTACATGATGTAGAAGCCCACCGTCTGCCGGATATTCCCGATGAAGAATGCCGTGAATAGAGACAGGTAGATGTAGCCGAACATCAATGTCATCGCAACGTTCAATACCATTTGAAAACTGATCCACATATAGACGAGACCCGTCTTCGCCTGGAAGGAAAACTTATGACATAGAAGATAGAGCACAATCATTGCGAGACCGACGACGACGTAAACGGGACTGAAGCTTCGTACAATGAAAAAGAACGGCATGATGCAGAAAATGATCCATATGTAGATGCTTAGCCATGGGCTTTTAGGAATAATACTATACCAGCTTTGCATAATGTCCTCACTTTTTTTCTTCTATTATAGCAAAAGGGCCGCCTGCAAAACACATCCCTCTCCTACAGGCCATTTTTCCACCCTATCAACCGATGCCCAGCAAGAAAATAGAGCCGCCCAGAAAGTTTCGGCTTTCTGAACGACTCCTTCATTCGCGCTATTTTACATGACCCGAACAGTTCTTATGCGGCTTTGGATGATTGCCTGGCACGGCTTGCAATGATAGCCTCCGCCTCTTTGAACGTCACAAATCTCTTGTTCTCAGGATCGTACAACTTATAGCGAATCGACTCCAGGCTCGTCGTCAATGTAATCGTCGTCGCTCTTTGTAGCGGCGGCACCGCTTCATGCGCCGCTTCTAGATGATAGTTCGGCACACGCGGGGACAGATGGTGGACATGATGGAAGCCGATGTTCCCTGTAATCCACTGCAGAAGCTTCGGCAGCTTATAGTAGGAGCTTCCTTCAACCGCCGCCTTTACATAATCCCAGTCTTCATTGTATTCAAAATACGAATCTTCATAAGTATGTTGGATATAGAACAGCCAGATGCCCAATGACCCTGCGATGAACAATGTGACACCGTAGACAAGAAGGACAGCCTGCCAGCTTGTCAGCCAAATGAGGGATCCTAAAATTGCCGCTATTGTCACTGTCGTCAGGTGGGTATTGATGCGTTCCTTCCTTTTTGCGTCACTGCGGTTGACTCTGTTCAGTACAAGGACCATATAGATCGGCCCCAATCCGAACATGACGATTGGATTTCGGTAGAGACGATAGCCGAGACGCCCCAGCTTCGATTTTTCCATATACTCATCGACCGTCAGCATATCGATATCACCAATGCCGCGCTTGTCTAAGTTCGAGCTTGTTGCATGGTGGATGGTATGCTCACGTTTCCACTTTTCGTATGGGAAAGATGTCAAAACACCTGTCACAAATCCGACGTAATCATTGGCCTTTTTATTTTTGAAGAAAGAACCGTGCGTGCAGTCGTGGAAAATGATGAACGTCCGCACTACAAATCCGGCCGCCACCACGCTGCAGGCCACTGTCAGCCACGGGGAGTACTGCAATAAATAGAAGCCCAATGCCCATGCCGCAAGCAATGGAATGAGCGTATTCACCATCTGCATGATGCTTTTACGTTTTTCAGACTTGGCAAACGGTGCTACGTCTTTACGTAATTTTTTGGTCTTCTCTGAATCTGTCATCATTGTTGCCATATAAATCCCTTCTTTCCATCTACTAATTCGTTATAAGTATCATATAAAAAAAAGTGGTATGACCAGTAGAGACAAACATCATTTGTTTTATATGACAGTTGTCATACTACACGGATGAGTAGACTCGAGTAAGTATGGCCTCGTAGCTATCTATCAGCTCCTGGATGGGAAGGGGCCTGCTCACATAATACCCTTGGATTTGATTGCACCTCGCCTCCTCCAGGTATGTAAATTGCTCCATCGTTTCGATGCCTTCTGCGATGACCTTTACATTCAGATGCTCGGCCATGGCTAAAATCGTCGTGACGATGGCCTCCCCTTTCTGTGTGGTGCCGATTTTACTGATGAAGGAGCGGTCGATTTTCAGGCAGTCGAATGGGAAATTCGATAAATAGGAGAGCGAAGAGTAGCCTGTCCCGAAATCATCAATCGCCACCGTAATGCCCAGTTCCTTCAATTCAGTCAGGACAGGCATGATCTGCGCCCATTCGGACGTCATGCTTTCCGTAATTTCCAGCTCCAGGCATGCCGGGGCCACCCCCGTTCCCTCCAGAACCCTCCGCACTTCTTGCACGAAGTTATCCTGGTATAGTTGGCTGAGGGATAAATTTACCGCCACCTTCAACGACCTACCGTGCATTTCCTGCAAACGCTTCACATCATTGCACGCCATCTGCAGGACGGTAATCCCCAGCGGTACGATGAGGCCGCTCTCCTCGGCAATCGGAATGAACTGGTCCGGCCGGACTCTCCCCATCTGTGGATGCTGCCAGCGGACAAGCGCTTCAACCGACGAGATTTCCTTCTTCGTTACATCCAGCTGCGGCTGGTACTCCAAGAACAGCTCATTATTCATCAGCGCCTTTTCCAAGTCATACTCAAGCTGCAGGCGCTCCCTATTCTTCGATTCGATTTTGGCTGTATAGAATGTGACATGCCCGTTTCCTGATGCCCTCGCCTCATTCAAGGCGTATTGCGCGCATTTAATCATTCTTTTCGGACTTCTCGTGTCGGCAGGGTAGATTGCCGCCCCCGCATGGAATTTCATGTGCAGGGAATGATGCTTCAGTTGGATGGGGATTTCTAGACTTTCACGCATGCTTTGACAGATGCGCTCCACCTCATCCGCACCTCCCCCGGCTACATAAACGATGAACTGGTTTTTCGCAAACTTTACAAGAAGCCCGTCTCCTCCGAGTACACAGCTAAACTGGCCGGCCAACGTTCTAAGCAGGTCGTTTGTCTGCTTCTGTCCGAACGAAATTTCAATCGTTTCCAACCGTTCCACTTCCAATAGCAGGACAGCCAGCTCCTTTTTCGAACCGGCAATATCTTTCTCCAACCGTTCTTCCAAATATCGATGATTCGGCAG
>JAZUQF010000057.1:0-1901 GCA_045605545.1 Lysinibacillus sp. | reverse complement strand
CCGGTTTACGAGGATACTTTTTTGGCGTTTGTTTGATTTTGTCGAAGACGAATAATGAACGCTCGCTTTCCTCGTCCGGCAGAAGGAAACCGAATTCCTCTTTTAAGGAAGCCCCCAACGTCGAAATCGCCTTTTTGGCATCCTTCAATTCTTCTGCACCGGCAGCCGCTTTCAACGCAACAAATGAGCCGCCCTGCTTGGCAAGCGGGATGCAAAGCTCTGACAGGACGGATAATCGTGCCACCGCCCGCGCCGTCACTACATCGAATCGCTCACGATATTTGGCGTTCTGACCGAATTCCTCTGCCCTTGCGTGAACAAATTCTGTATTCTCCAGTCCAAGCTCCTCGCTCAAATGATTCAAAAAGGTAATACGTTTATTCAACGAATCAACGATTGTTACGTGCAGATGAGGGAAGCAAATTTTAATCGGGATGGAAGGAAAGCCTGCCCCTGCCCCTACATCGCAAACAGATGTGACCTTTGTAAAATCGAAATAAAAGGAAGGGCTGATGGAATCATAGAAGTGTTTTAAATACACGCCCTCCAAATCCGTAATAGCCGTCAGATTCATCTTTTCATTCCATTCAACTAGCAGCTCGAAATACTTTCTGAACTGGGCGATTTGGGCATCTGAAAGCTCGATGCCTTTTGCGGCAAGTGCTTCAATAAATTGTTTTTCGTTCATATGTCTCTCCTTCATAAAATGGAGCGTCTGGTATGTTCAAACGCTCCTTGCTTGGCGGATATGGCTGGAAGTGAATACCTTGCCTATCTGCATATAGAAAGGGCTTCATTCATCCAAACCATATCCATCGAATCTACCTTTCCAGTCAATCGTTCGCTACACGGGCAATTTTCCCTTGCTCGATATATACGAGGAGGATGGAAATGTCGGCCGGGTTTACTCCTGAAATACGGCTCGCCTGTGCAATGGATAGCGGGCGTACATTTTTCAGCTTTTGGCGTGCCTCCGTTGCCAGACCTGAAATGGCATCATAATCAATATTTTCGGGTATTTTCTTATCTTCCATTTTTTTCAGCTTATCCACCTGCTGTAATGCCTTTTGGATATAGCCTTCATATTTCAGTTGGATTTCAATCTGTTCTCTTACTTCCTCCGAGAACTCAATTCCTGCAGGTTCAATGAGGCCTGCCACCAAGTCATACGTCATTTCAGTACGCTTCACAAGATCCGATGCACGTATGCCGTCCTTCAGCTCCGTGCCACCCACGGAACGGATTGTCTCCTGTGTCTTTTCATTCGGTTTTACAATAATGTCACGAAGGCGTGCGATTTCATTTTCAATCTGCTGGCGCTTCTCCTGGAATTTTTCATAGCGTGCTTCTGAAATCATGCCAATTTTATAACCGATATCCGTCAGACGAAGATCTGCATTATCATGACGGAGCAGCAGACGGTATTCTGCACGCGATGTGAGCAGACGATAAGGCTCATTCGTCCCTTTCGTCACCAAGTCGTCAATCAGGACACCGATGTAAGCGTCGGAGCGGGAAAGAATTACTTCCTCTTTACCAATGACCTTCGCTGCGGCGTTCATACCGGCCATCAGTCCTTGTGCAGCCGCCTCCTCGTATCCGGATGTTCCATTGATTTGGCCTGCCGTATAAAGGTTTTTGATGCGCTTCGTCTCAAGCGTCGGCCATAGTTGCGTCGGTACGACCGCATCATACTCGATCGCATAGCCTGCACGCATCATTTCTGCATTTTCCAAGCCTGGGATTGGCGCCAGCATTTTCTTTTGGACATGCTCCGGCAAACTCGTCGAGAAGCCTTGCACATATACCTCACGTGTATTGCGTCCCTCTGGCTCCAGGAAGATTTGGTGACGCGGCTTGTCGTTGAAGCGGACGACCTTATCCTCGATGGATGGGCAGTA
>JAZUQF010000056.1:0-3051 GCA_045605545.1 Lysinibacillus sp. | reverse complement strand
TCACCAAAAAAGAGGACATGCTGCAGCAAGAGGAAAGCTTGAAGAATCAATATGATCCTCAAGGAATGATCGACAAAATGATTGAACTCATCCCGGCGGACCATCATAAATACCGCACTGTCTTCCCACCGGAAATGGAGGAAAAAATGAAGCAGGAGGAAAAGGAGCGCTGGGAGCTCGACATCTAGCCTTCATCCAAGACGCATCCACCCAAACACCCTATATCGGCAGCTCGATAAAGGGTGTTTTTTGCATACCGGCCAAATCTCCATCAATCTTAAATACTCTCTCCATACCCGGCCGACATATCATTTATCTCCAAACTTAAAAGCCAGATTGAGGGCCTCAATCTGGCTTTGCATGTATTTAAGATGCATCCACCGGTATATGTCGGAATGCCTCCACATCGAACAATCCGGTATCCGTCAGCTTCAAGGCAGGGATGACCGGCAAGCTTAGAAATGACAGCGTCAAGAATAGATGGAAATGGCAATTCGGGTGGATGGCATGAAGTGCTTTATGTACTTCATGCAGCTGCTGTTCCGCCTGCTGCGCTTCGATATTCGTCATGATCCCTCCGACAGGCAGGGCCATCTGTGCGAGCACTTTCCCGTCTTCCACCACCACGAGGCCTCCGTTCATCTTTTCCAGCGCACGTAATGCCGCGAGCATATCCTCGTCATTCGTGCCGACGACGATGGCATTGTGGGAATCATGTGCAACAGTGGTAGCAACGGCCCCCGTCTGCAGTCCGAGCCCATGGACGATTGCGACACTTTTTGTACCAAGCAGATTGTGGCGTTCAAAGACGGCGATTTTCAGATAATCCTTTTCGATGCAGGGTTCAAAACATCCCTCCACTACATCGACATCCGCCACCAGCTTCTTCGTCACGATTTGATTCGGAATCACTTCGATGATATTCGCCTTCTTCCCTTTCATTGGCAGAGCCAAATCCGCTGAAGACAATTCCGGCAGTCGTACGGATTGCAAAATGCGGGCTGGGACCTCCACCTTCACAGGACTCTCTGTCAACATTTTTTTTGATTCAGCAACTTTGCGTCCATTCTTCCACACGGCAGCAGGTCCCATCGTCTCCAGTTCTTCCAGCATCACAAAATCCGCTATATACCCGGGAGCGAGAGCCCCTCTGTTGTATAAACGGTAGCACTCCGCTGCATTCAGGGTTGCGAGCTGGATGGCCTGAAGCGGCTCCATTCCTTCCTGTATGGCCAGCGCGACCGCATGATTGATTGTGCCCTCCTCGATGATTTCGTCAAGATGCTTGTCATCCGTACAGAAGGCAAAGCGGCGCGCATTGTAAGCGTTGACTGCCGGCAGCACGTCCTTCAGGTTTTTCGCAGCCGTTCCTTCGCGAATGAGCACATGCATGCCCTGCCCCACGCGGTCCAGCGCCTCTTCAGCATTAATGCACTCATGGTCCGTGTGGATGCCTGCTGCACGGTAGCCCGTAATCTGGGTTGGCGACAGCCCTGCCCCGTGTCCATCGACAATCATCTGGCGGTCATGACCAAGCTGGATCTTCTCGAGCATGCCCTCCTCCCCTGCCAGTACTGAAGGGTAATCCATCACCTCTGCAATGCCCAGCACACGGTTTTCCCCTAAAAAAGGCACCAGGTCCTCGGCGGCCAGCACCGCACCGGCATGCTCAAAGGCGGTCGCAGGCACACTGGAGGGAAGCATATAATAGATATCCAACTCCGCCTCCTTTGCCGCATCCAGCATGTATTGCAGCCCCTCCGTTCCTGACACATTGGCTATTTCATGCGGATCGGTCACGACAGCTGTCACTCCGTGCGGCAATAAAATACGGCTGAACTGCTCGGGTGTCAGCATGGAAGATTCAATATGAATATGCGCATCCAGCAATCCTGGAATGACATAGCGCCCGGCCGCATCCTCCTCCTGCTTTGCCGTATACCTGCCATCTGGATCAACCGCTACTATTTTGCCGTCCGCCACGACAACATCAGCCTTTCTCCATGTCAGGGAGAATACATCTGCCACACAAGCATTCCTCAATATAAAATCAGCCGGCTCCCTATGTTGGCTAATAGCAATCAAATTCTTCATCCCGCTTACCTCTTTCCTATGTGATTTTACCAATCATCGCTTTTTTTTCTGGTGTTTACGACCACTGGGGTGAATTTGGTGAAAAAAGTGATACAGAAGGCGCATCCTTTCATTTTTTACCTTCTCTATAGGTCTCGGTTCTTCCTGCATAACTTGATAAAAATATGCTTCCCTCTGCAGTCCATCCATTTATTCGACTTCATTTCGTCAAAAAAATGATACAGTTACTTTGGAAACGCCAAACCGCCATTTGTCGATTTTGATATACAACTTAAATGAAAATAAGTGCCTTTACGACCCGGCATTTGCCTATTATCCTTCATCCCTATGCCGGACGACAGAAAAAAACACCAACTCCATCACATACAGTCGGTGTTCCGCTTCCTTATTTTCCACTCTTCGAAATCGATTCTGTTTAAGCTTTTCCTCTTCACAGCATATATCCTGCCTTTACTATCTCCCGGAAAGGACATTTCATCCAAATCAGCCGGCGCTTCCCCTCATCTATGTATTTTGATGTGCGCCCTCGCCCTTTTGTAAATAGGAAATCATTTCATTGTTCACTTTCTTTTTGGCCGCCCGTAATTCCGCACGGACTTGGGCCCGCTCATGCAAATACTTTTCTTCCATCGTCTCCGGCAGGATGCCTGGCACCTTCGTCGGTTTTCTATTTTGATCCAGGGCTACGAAGGTAAAAAATGCAATGGATGCAATACGCTTCTCACCCGTTTTTAAATCTTCTGCATATACCTTGATACAGATTTCCATCGAACTATTTCCTGTCCAAATGACAAACGATTCAAAGCAGACATAGTCTGTCGGATGAATCGGCTTCAAAAATTCCACTGAATCTGTAGAAACCGTGACACACTCGCAGCGGCTATGCTTGGCGGCCGAAATGGAGGCCACCTGGTCCATATCGCTTAATAAGCGCCCGCCAAATAAGGTATTATGATT
>JAZUQF010000055.1:0-2145 GCA_045605545.1 Lysinibacillus sp. | reverse complement strand
TAATTTTCAGTAAATAAAAATGAACAAAATGAACAAAATATCTAAATTTAAGCTATAATGGTTAAAAAGGTTTATAGAGGGGTGTTTACTATGTTATTCCAAGCAAAGGAACAAGCAATCGAAACACGGGATTTATACGACCAAATGAAGGAAATCGTAACAGAATGCCTCAAACAGGAGCTGACTGACCATAACCCTAGGCACCATCTCTTATTCACGGCGAACGCAAAGCTCCAATCTCTCCAGGAGGCACAGGAACTGCATCGCCGCTTCATGGATGTTTCGACGAATACAGGGAGATTCCACCAGCATCGCTATGCAAAAGTGTCCGATATGTACCACAAGCTGCACCGATTGATTCGAGGCTATATGCATTTATGTGATGAAGGTGAGCGGAAACACTTCAATCACCATTTCCGTCTATCCAGCAGGGTAATTGAATGCTGTTATGAGCAATATGAGGTCCGGCGCTCCTTCTGCTTCTCGAAGGAAGAGGAAGAGACGTTTTTCGAGGAATTGAAGGAGGAAATCATTCCTCTGCTCTGTCAAATGGAGTGATGCAAGCCACCCTGTCCAGAATGAGGATTAGCCATTCACAAAGCGGGGTAAATGTATTGTTGTAAAGAGGAGTGAATAATAATGCAAGCAAAGAATTATAAAATGCTTAATACGCTGATTCAAAAAACCTTTCATACCAGACATCGTTCATTGGCGATCCGTATGATTTTAACCTTGGAAGATATAAGCTTGCGTAACATTCATTTCGCGAATCTTATGCAGGATTTGTCATCCAAGCACGTCATGACGAAGCATTTGAAACGGCTGTCAGTATCCGAACTGCGTGTCCTCCACCTTTTCTTCAAAGAAATACAGAAAAATTGCCCGGACTGCTACAAAGCGAATGTCATCCTACTATTAAACCGAATCCGATTGCTACTAAGCCAGCCGCTTGTATCCCAAGAAACGGCCGGAAACGCAAAACTTCTTTCAAAATAGAATCCATACCGTATACGCTCGAGCCAGGTTCGGATAAAGCCGGCATCGAACGGCACGTGGTGAGGACAGGCTTCCTCCGCGCGCAATGGTCGATGCAGTATTTACCTCCCTTCCTGAACAGGCAACGTCATGCGTTCATACGAAAGAAAAGCTGTGCAAAAGGGAACCTCCCTTGCTCAGCTTTTTCTTCTGTAGAGGGCTTTAATCACGCATCGTCATTCCTCGTCTTTTGTTCTTTTTTGAAGGAGGGGAGTACGTTCCAATTGCTCGATGAATGAGCGTGATTTCAGGCGGATGCCTGTCTGCTCCTCATAAATTGTCGTGACTATTTTTTTGATGAAACCTTTTGTCTGGGGCTTCAGCTCCAATTTCCCTACCTGATCGATCGGCACCGAATAAAACATGCGGATCAGCTTCAGCTGTGTCGGCGACAGCCTGATGATATACGGGTCCAGATGAAAGCAGTTATGACAGAGGAATCCACCCTGCGTAAAGGAAAAGGCGAATTCCCCCTCTACCGCTCCACATGAGGCGCAGCAATGGAGAATTGGCTGCACGCCTGTATAAGGGAGCATCTTCCAATCCACAAACAGTGTAATGGCTTCCGGATCATATCCTTCATCAATCGCAGTCAGTGCCTGCAGCAACAGTTCGAAGGCGTATGGCTCCTCCTTGCCCTCCTCCACCAACCGGTCGACCAGTTCCACGATATAGCTGGCATAGGCTGTAGCAATGATGTCCGTCTGCAAAGTGCGCATCGTATTGAAATGCTCTCCCTGCTGCATCGTACCCATACCGCTTGTCCGCTGCACTAAAAAAGAGCCGTGCATGAAAGGCTGCGTCACACCGGCCAGCCGGCTTGTCGGTTTCTTCGCTCCTCGTGCCATGCAAGCCACCTTCCCTGCTTCACGCGTCAACAATGTGACAATTTTATTCGATTCTCCGTATGCCCTTGATTTAAGAACGATACCTTCCCATTTATGCAGCATATACAACCCGTCCTTACCGTCTTTTCTAATTTTCATTATACACGAAAAAACAGGTGGAACATCTCCCTGATGCTCCACCTGCCGGCCAGTCATGCCAATCTTCGTTTACTTTCAGTAGAATCGTATAATACAATTCCCTACACTGCTAAAATTAATATTC
>JAZUQF010000054.1:0-2673 GCA_045605545.1 Lysinibacillus sp. | reverse complement strand
GTCATGTCTACTTCACCTTATTCCAATTAGATAGTTGCATATAGTAGGTTTATTTGGTTTCTTATTAATAAATAGATCATTTATTTACCAATAACAATTCAGCTATTATTATACAGTAAATAAAATAGAAACCCTATTCTTACGCCCGCAAAGCAAAAAAATGATAGATATTTATGTTAAAGGAAAATAAAAAAGGATGGAAATAGGAAAAAGGAATTCATATATTACCTTAATTTAACACATAAAAGTAATTATATCAAAAAATGATTTTTATGATGGAGAATTATTACATACAAATAGATGGCACACGCTTTTCACCTGCATGCAAGACTGCTTTTGACAGGAGGGAAGTGGGAAATAAAATCAACTGAAATGGGCAAGCTACTATTTGAGGGATATGGAAAAAGGTGCGACCTTTTTGTATCTGTCAGAAACGTAAAACGAAGAGGAGGAGCATCATGCCGAATGTGGAAGTAAGTTGTACGATTTCGAACTGCAAGTTTTATAAAGAGGGGAATGTGTGCGGAGCGGAAAAAATCCTTGTAGATCATTCCAATAACGCACAAAGCGGACGCAATACAGAATTCGCTACCGATTTTGATGTCCAGCATCTACTAGAGGAAAAGGCGAGCAACTCCGTCGAGACGTGCTGCCAAACTTTCGAACCGAAGAACGGACGTAAGCAGTAGCGCCATTTGCCCCTGTAGCAAAGCACTATTCCAATTGACGATTCTTCGAAAGAAGGGGACTGGAAAGTTTTCAGTCCCTCTTTTCCAATGGAGGAGCATAGGCCCGTTTACATAAAGATAACCAAAAAAACGTAACATTAGTACATAGTGTAACTTTGTAATTGTTGGTAATCCGAATGGAGGGGACAGTATTCAATGGAAGGAATGGAAGAGGAGCTGGTTGCATATATGATAGGGAGATTAATAGGCGAGTGCCATTCGGAGTGCCTGCTTATTATAGGAGAATGAGGGAGGAGGATTGCAATGAAAATAAAAGAGCAGCTAGACCGGCGCATCCAGCTTCGCCCGCTGCGTCTAAAGGACTTCAGTCAGGTCGTGGAGTGGAGCCGTGATATGGAGTTTTGTTTTGCGAACGGCTGGGAACCGAGCAGGGAGAAAGAGGAGCTCTATCAATGGTGGGCAAATTGCGTGAATGGAAGAACGGATGATTTTTTGCGGGTCGGCATTGAATATGAGGGACGGTTGATCGGTTATGCGGACTTGGCGGATATTCGATACGGCATGGCCGAGTTCGGCATAGCTATCGGAGAAAGGGCTCTGTGGGGCAAAGGGATGGCACCAGCTGCTGCAAGGAAGCTTCTGAGCCATGCTAAGGAGACGCTCGGCATTGCCAAAGTATTTGCAGAAACACATCAGACCAACCTCCGCTCAAGAAGAATGCTTGAAAAGCTCAGGTTTAAGGAAGTAAGCCGCAATGGCAAGGAAATCTATCTCGGTGAAGAAACGGCACTCATCCAGTACGAGAAACTGCTATAATGAAAAACATAGAAGAGAAAGTGATAGTTCCACAGTGGTGTGATAGGAGCAATCAATAAAGGAGATGAGAGGATGCCGAACGTAACGGTGCTACATATCGATGCCTTCAGTACGGCACCGGGAAAAGGGAATCCAGCCGGTGTTGTCTTGAATGGGGGACAATGGACGGACGGACAGATGCAGGAGATTGCGAGAAAAGTAGGCTTCAATGAGACGGCATTCGTCGTGCCTACTGACAAGGCGGATTTCGGCATCCGCTATTTTACGCCAGGCCATGAAAATGATTTATGCGGGCATGCGACGATGGGCACCATTTTTGCCCTCCATCGGGAAGGACTCCTATCAAAGAAGTCTTTTACGATTGATACGAAGGCGGGTGTGCTGCCGATTGAAGCCCATGAGGAGAACGGAAATCTTGTCATCACGATGCAGCATGCAACCCCGGCATTCGAACATTTCGGCGGCAGTAGGCAAGAGCTTGCCGAAGTCATCGGGTTGAAGCAAGAGGACCTCCATGATGATTTCCCCATCGTCTATGGCAGCACCGGCATCTGGACGCTCATTGTGCCGGTGAAAGGCCTCGCCAGCTTTTCCAAAATGACGCCTCGTACCGAAGCGTTTCCGGATGTACTGAAGGAAATGCCGAAGATGTCGATCCACCCCATCTGCTTTGAGACGAGGGATGAGGAATGCATGCTGCACAGCCGCCATTTCTCCTCGCCGTTTTCCGGTACGGTGGAAGACCCGGTTACCGGGACGGCATCGGGTGTGATGGGTGCCTATTATAGAACCTATGTGGCACCCGATATGCCACTTCCTGCAACACTCATCATGGAGCAGGGACATGAGTTGGACAAGGATGGAAAGGTCTTCGTGCATATTGACGAAAGACAGGGGGAGACGGCCATCGCCATTTCGGGGACTGCCGTCTATGTGAAGGAATTCGTCGTTCAGTTATAGACAAAGAGGCGAAGCATTTCTCTTGCTTCGCCTTCTTCATCATGAAATAAATAGATTCCTCTTGAAATTTGGACTCAGCTCGCTCCACACATCGAATTTATTGCCATCAGGGTCCCTGAAAATAAAATTCCTGCCGGCATGCCCCCTATTTTCAATATCACCGACCTCCATTCCTTTGTCCAGAAAGTCTTTCCGCAGTGCCTGCAAT
>JAZUQF010000053.1:0-4366 GCA_045605545.1 Lysinibacillus sp. | reverse complement strand
CACAAAAATGAGCATGAAGACTTTTGGCAGCGCAGCAACAAGCCGCTCTTCGAAAGATTTACTTGGTTTCCCCGGCATTTTCGGCTCGGCAGCCTGCTGCGGCACAGCTGTCCTGACCGCGGCCGACTCCTCCGATTTCGGCCCACCACCTGTAGCGGAAACGGCTTTGGGCATTTCCCTTTTCACTACGGACGCCTGCTTGGCAGGATGTTGAAGCGCCTTTAATACAGTGACTTCCTCACGTAACAAGCGCACCTCTTCCTCCAAAGCCTCAACTCTCCGTTGCCACTCATTATCCATGTATCCACCTTCTTCATCTATAAATTTCCATTATTATTATATCAAAAGATAGGGGTTCTTCGGGAGGTCCGAAGTCATTTTCTCAAATGCTCCAAAAGCACATACAATTTACAATTAATCATTCCTTCTTCTCTATTTTTCTTGCTCCAATAATTCATTGACTTCCACTTGCTCCCCGCTTCGTACAAACAAGGCATCCGTCACATCCATTTTGGATGTCTCAAGTATAATTGTAGCCGGTTTGGCAATCGTTGTGCATGCAATGGTGTCTTGCCCCCTGTATTCCTCCGGCAGTTCCAGCTCTACATGCAGAATTCCTCTTTCAATGTACAGGTCCTCCAGCACAAGACCGCATCCGTCCGTGATGAAAGAGAGGAATAGCACATTTTTCTTTGAAAAATCCACATCTCGAACATCCACTCCATACAACGCCTGGATTTCCTCAATCTGTTGCACATCCTCTGCCATGAAGGCCGCTGCTCCTAGCTCCCCTCCTTCAGGCGAAACCTCTTCTGTAGTGATTTCATCAAATACCAGTTCATCCGTGTGCTTCGATGTCCCTTCATCCGTCTTCTCCGTCCCACAGCCAGTCAGCAACAATACAAGAAAAACCCCTATTATACGCATCCTATGCAGCTCCCTTCATTTTTGGAATATATATGCAGCTGTAATATACCCTCTTCCATTCAATTTGGAACACAAGACAATTCTTCTTCAAACTTTAGTACCTGCTGACAACTCAGACATCCATCCCGCCTGAAATGGTAAAAAGCGGAGAGCCTGCATGACACAGGCTCTCCGCTCCTCTCTCAACTAAATTATTTATCCTTGTCTTCAAACAAGCTCTTATACTCGCCGTAGCCTTCCTTCTCCAAACGGTCGACCGGAATGAAGCGCAGTGCCGCCGAGTTGATGCAGTAGCGTAGGCCGCCCAGCTCTTTCGGGCCATCCGGGAATACATGTCCCAGGTGGGAATCGGCCGTTTTGCTGCGGACTTCCACACGGCGCATGCCGAATGATGTATCGAAGTGCTCGGTCACTTCCGGCGCCTCGATTGGCTTTGAGAATGCCGGCCATCCGCATCCCGCATCATACTTGTCCTTTGAGCTGAACAACGGTTTACCCGAAACGACATCCACATAGATGCCATCTTCAAAATGCTGGTCGAACTCATTGCGGAATGGCGGCTCGGTGCCGTTTTCCTGTGTCACATGATACTGCATTTCCGTCAGTTCTTTCAGTCGCTTTTCTTTATCCATGCTGATTCCCCCAATGCTTTTCGATGAACGCCACACGTCCTGAACCGATTGAATAGCGGTTGTAATGCGCCGGATTCTTCCTGTAATAGTGCTGATGGTAGTCCTCGGCCGGATAGAATGGCTTCGCTTCTCGGATCTTTACCGCAATCGGTGCCTTGAACTTTCCTGAAGTCTCCAGCTCCGCCTTTACGCGCTCGGCAATCTCCTTCTGCTCCTCATCATGATAGAATATGGCGGTCGTATAGGACTCGCCGCGGTCATAGAACTGCCCTCCTGCATCCGTCGGGTCGATGAGCGTGAAATACAGCCTGACTAGATCCTCGTATGGATACACGTCCGGATTGAACGTAATCTGAACGGCTTCAAGATGCCCCGTCGTCTCGCTGCATACCTGCTCATATGTCGGATTTTCGACATGTCCCCCTGTATACCCGGAAATGACGCTTTCTATGCCTGGCTGCTCGTCAAACGGCTTCACCATACACCAGAAGCATCCTCCTGCAAATGTTGCCAATGCCATGGACAATCCCTCCTATTCTGCTGGTACAATAACTTCCAATACGATATGGTCGTTCGGCAAGTCAATTTCCTTCGCCCGCACCCGCGAACCCTCTGCGATATTGATGCGGGACAAATCTACAAATATCTCTTCATCATTCGGATTGACTGTAATCCATGATGGAAAGTCAATCGAGTCCTGCATGAGCTTGAGCACCGTCTTCGGTGGGATGTTCAACTTCCCGACGTTTACAGCCGTCTGCTCCAGCACGATATTGCCCTGATCGACATCCGGATTGAAATCCATCGCAATCGGGACATCCACACCGAACACAGTCAATGTGCTGAACAACTGGATTTGGTCATTCACCTCAATTTCCACAGGCAGCGGGGACTTATTGAGGCTCTCACCCAAATACTGCTTGGCAATCGCCTCAAACTCCTTCGCTGTCGTCTGGATCGTGATGACATTCCCCTCCATTACAGCAGGCTTGGGTCTCGCTACATCCTCCGCATCCCCTATTGCCAAATAGACGATGCCCGCTATCGCCAACACGATAGCGCCTGCCAATGTTAAAAAGGCCACCTTCCACATATTCACAACTATCACTCCTCAAAGCCGATCCGGCCCGCTGACATCTCCTCAATATCGCATACTTTCATATATTGGATGATTCTCGACGTCATCCGGTCATATCCACTTGCATTCGGATGGAAGAAATCAGTATGATATACCATTTCCTCATTTGTTTCAAATAAATCGGAAATCGGGACGAAACATGCATTTCCATCATCCGAAGCGATTTGCGCGATGGACATGTTCCATTCGTCGATGATTGCTTCAAAAGGGGTATATTCATCCGTAATGATGGAAAACGGATTATAAAACCCAATCAGAATAATCGGCACTTCACTGTTTCGTTCACGAATCCCGTCTACTATTTTACGGTAACGTTTCTCGAATTTCACCAATTCTTTATCAAACATGGATTTTTTCAAAGAAAAGATATCCTTCTTCACGACCTTCATGACATCGTTCCCGCCCATGGTCACCGTTACAAGATCCGCCGCTGCCAGCTCCTCGTCATAATGCCCCTTCTTTATAAGTGATAGCAGCTTATCGCTACGGCGTCCGTTTTTTCCTCTATTGTCGAGTTCGACACCGCCGACAGCAGGCCACGACTCTATTTCATGCGCAAGGCGTTGCGTATAGCCATACTTCCCTTTCTCATCCCCGATGCCGCGCGTCAGTGAATCTCCAAGCGCCAGATATCGGATCGGCTGTGCCCCCGTCTCCTTGCGGGAATTCCACTCCAACTGGAAGACGGATTCCATCAGCTCCTCTAGCTTGCTCTTCTCTTCCGCCTCCTCTAATTGTTCAACAATTTCCTCAGGCGTATATGCTTCTCTATTTTCCGTTTGGACCTCATCGGCATCTTTACTCGATTGGTTTTCCGCGGGTTGTTCTTCATCTATCGTAATATAATTGCAACCGGACAGGACGGCTGCAAGTAAAAATGCCACTAACAATCTCCCCATGCTAAAACTCCTTACCCACGATGTATTTCTATTATAAAACCTGCACTCCATATTTCAAAGCGCGCAATCTTACAAGGATTTCCACACCTCTACCATGCCGATTGTACCTCCTGTCTTCCAACTAGTTGGAGATATCATGCTTGGGTAGAGTTCTTCGGAAAATGCGGCTTGTACAGGCGGTGCATCTTTTGTGTAAAACGAACTGTTTCCTTCTATATTATGGTCACAATCCTTAAATTAAAGCAGAAAATACCCTAACATTTTATCGTTCTTGGCCATTTACCGATTACACCCGCTCAGGCCATGCAGGGTACAGCTTTCTGCATCTTTATCGGGATTGTTTTCCTGTCATATTACTCATTCACCCATGCCTTTTCGAATGCTCTTCTAGCAAATCACTATGTTAATATATTATCCTTTTTTCCTCCTGAGTAACCTTTTTGACGTAATATATACAGGAAAGCCGCTTCATTTACCCATAGGTTTACTTTTGAGCTCAGTTGGCAGCTATTGTATCTTTACGTCTGGTAACTACCCAGCCTCAAAAAATCTATTATTGGACTGCACATTCCACTACGGGTGGACGCTTTCCGCGGGCGAGGCCAAGCCTCCTCGTCGCTCCGCTCCTGCGGGGTCTCGGCTGTCTCGCTTGTCCCGCTGGAGTCGCCACCCTTCGTTCCATGTGCTTTTCTCTCTGATAAGGATAAGGTAAGATGGTTGAGCTAAAAAACAGGTTGAAAGAAACAACAACCATCATTTGTTACCTTCCG
>JAZUQF010000052.1:0-3959 GCA_045605545.1 Lysinibacillus sp. | reverse complement strand
AGTAGAAAATGGAGTAGTAAGATTTTTAGTATAGAAATTTAGCGTATAAATAAAGGTTAAATGCAGTGAAATATGGTGCCAGGCACCATGGCTTGAGAAGCCCATCAACGTTGATATAAAACGTTGATGGGCTTTTTCTTTTGTGATAGTTTTTCTTCAAATCCCCGGAATTGACTTATCTAATTTTTCCTCGTGCGTTTTTTCAACCTCATCTACTTTCCAAGCTTTCATTTTTCAATTCATAAACAATAACCGCCCTTTGATCCTGTAAGAGCCCTAAGCCGAAAGATAAATAAGTGTTTCTTTCCTCATGTCAAAAAAAAGGGGGAGTCCATCCATCGTTTTCTATATTCGGGCAGGAGGAAAGTGCCAATTCTCGTATGCACCCTTCCCGGAAAATCCCCTTGAATTAGGATTTGTACTCCTACATTAAAAATAATGGGTATTTAGAAGCTTCCAGTAAATAAAGTATTGACGATGTCCAACGATAGCTGGAGTAAAGGTTATAAATGGAAAATTATTATTTAATAGGATTTTATAGGTTATTGTATATATGTCCAAACGGTGTTCTTAGATCTAATTATGTAAAAAAAATAAGGACTTTTTATATAAATATATTCCAAATCAAAGAAAAGTGATGTAAAGTGTATAAATGTGTTAAAAATGTTATCTAAGGGGATTTTATAATGAACAAGAAATATAATAAAAATATAAATGCAGGGTTGGCTTCAGTAATGGCTTTAGGCTCCATTGTAGTGGCCGCTCCTATGACAACAGAAGCGAGTGCTAAATTTTTAGATCTAAATACAAATAATCAACATTATAACGCTATAGTGAACCTTGCGGAAAGAGGCATTATCAAGGGTTTTGGAGACGGCACTTTTAAACCGGGGCAGTCTGTAACACGTGGGCAAGCAGCGAAAATCATTGCTGGAGTTCTAGAACTGGATACTACAAACGTAGTAAACCCTGGCTTTACGGATGTACCTACTACTCACGAATACTACGGAGCGATTGCTGCTCTTGCAAATGCAGGCATCATTAGAGGATATGGGGACGGGACATTTGGCCATGGGAAAACTGTTACACGGAACCATATGGCAAAAATGATTGCAGGTGCGTTTGAGCTAACAGCCCCAGCTGAATCGACTCTGCCTTTTAAAGATGTAAGTGCCGAGTCCGAGTACGCCGGATATATTACAGCGTTGTACGCAAAAGCTATTACAACTGGGACAACTCCCACAACATTTAGCGGAGCATCTAATGTAACACGCGGACAACTGGCATCATTGGTAGTACGTGCTGAAACTACATTAACTCCGGATGTACCGACTACTGAAGAAGTTACATTTACAATCGATGCTGTAAAGAAAGATACAGTAGGCGGATATAAAATCTCGGATTCAGTAAAAGCGATTTTAAATGAAAAAAATAATGAGGCTCTATCAGACGCGCTTCTTTCTGTGAACGTTCGTAACAAGGAAATCGTAGCGGTGAATTCGATTGAATTGAATGCTGCTGGGACTGCAGAGAAGGCTATCGTCTTCAACGGCGCTAATTCTGCAATTGAAGGCGATTTAACAATCAACGCTGACTACGTGGAAGTGAAAAACATAACTGTAAAAGGCGATGTATCGATTACTAGAAACGTAGCAAATGCATTCAGTGCAGATGGTCTTGTGAGTGAAGGGCAATTGACAATAGAAAAAGACGGCGATGCATTAGCCTCCCTTGTTCAGCTATTTGCCAATAACAAAAAAGGACCAAAAGTAGATTTAAAAAACAGTGAAATCAAAAATGTAATCGTAAAGCGTGAGGGCGTGACGTTAGAATCTGATTCAAAACTGGGAGAGGTGCAGATTTCGGATAAAGTCTCTTCGATTCAACTGAATGCGAATTCCGGAAAAGTGGTGGTAGACGCTACAGTTCCCCTTGAAATTTCAGGCAAAGGGACGATTGATGAAGTTCAACTGGTAAAAGCGATTGAAGTAGCTTTAGAGATTAGCGGCGCCATTGGAAAATTGACGGTGGAAGACGTCAAAGCAAAGGTTGATGTAGCAAAGACACTAATCATTAATCAAATCGAAGCAAAAGGCGCGGACGTTAAAGAAATTATTAAAAACTACGACCAAGTTAAAGAAAATATTAAAGAAATTATTGGGGATGGTGAGGTGAAACCGACACCGGCTCCAACGCCAAGCCCGTCTCCAACACCAGCACCTAAGCCAACGCCAAGTCCTGAGACAGGAACGACACCGCCAGGCGAGCAACTTCCGGTAACATTAAGCGGGATTGCCGTAACCAAACAGCCGAGTAAGACAACGTATAAAGTTGGCGAGCAAATAGATTTAAATGGTTTGGAGGTTACAGGAACTTATAGTGATGGAAGTAAAAAGGCAATTACAGTAACACTGGCAATGATTAGTGGACTTGATAGCACAGTAGCAAATCCAGCTCAAGTGGTGACAGTAACTGTAGATGGAAAAACAGCGACATTCACTGTGAAAATCGAGGAAGATGATTCAATGCCTCCAGCACTCACGTCCGTAGTTGTACATCAAACTAAACCAACTAAACAATCTATATCTGCAACTACCAGTGATTCAATCACAGTTGAATTAGCTGCAGGCTCTCATACAGAAAGCATTGTATTTACATTCAGTGAAGCCATTGCTGGTCTAGCATCTGGTGACACAGTCTACTTGAATAGTGAAGAGTATGGTACTGTTGCTTTATCTGATGATAAAAAGACGTTAACTATCCGTACGATTGTAGATGGCGAATTAAATGAGGATGGATCCAACTCTACTGGTCATATTCCAGCAAATAAAACTGAAGATACAATCACATTAGCATTTACGAAAGCAAATGGAGAAGAAATCGTCATTAAAGATTTAGCCGGTAATGTGTTGGATATAAATCCTGAAATCATCATTTCCGTTACTCCTCAATAAAAATAAACGAAACGTTACTCTATAAGCTAGTCTACTAGTGAAATGAGTGGAACGTAGCCTGTTAAACTTTTTGGAAAGTTACAAGGCTTTTTCTAACTGTTAGATTGCATTCATTAGGGAAGTCTAATGCATGAGCAACAGTTCCCAAGCTCATGAGCCTAATCCTCCTGCGTCCAGTGCGTGACTCTATCATCACAAAGGGGCGAAGTCAGGTGAAGTCGTAATTGGTGCAAGTCCATTGCGGGGCTCCATAAAAAATGGCTATGGCTAGGCAGACGAATCCACATAGGCTGTTTGTGACACTGATTGATGTAAAAAGAAAAGCTAGGAGTTCATCAATCAGCCCATTGTTTGGAATGACAATGAGGGTATCCGGACAATTTGGAACTGTTAAACGGATATTCGTGCAAATAGGAAAGTGGGAGCCTAAGGTCATTAAAAAGAGGGAGCAATCTAACGGAACGTTTGAAGTCCCATACAAAGAGGCGGATAGAGCCGGTGAGGTGTATGAGATGGCAGCGGGTTCATAGTAGTGTCGAATGCTGGCCGTTTGGACTTGCATGGCAACATGTGAGAAGGGTAAAACTAGCGGGAGCGAAGGAACCCAGTCAGTGGCAGATGGTCTGAAGATGTATACTTATTTTTCTGAATAAGTATTATACAGAGCATCTATAAAGCTGCTGATGGCACGCCGTATGCGATGAAAATCGCACGTGCGGTGTAGGCTCGAACCGAAAGCTGCACAAAGGTGCAGTATAAGACGAGAATAGCAATTTATTCGACTATGAAGTGGAAGCCGGGACAACCCTGGCATTGGAAACAATCCTGGGGGACAACCTGAAGAACGTGGCAAGCGATGCTCTTCATATCCATGTTCCGACAGGCGCTACAGTCACTTGGGAGACGGGTGCAACACATGGTTCTACCCCTTTAATTCCAGCAGACGCTGCAGTTAAGACGGTTACATTCAGCGGCGGCGGTACCTTTAAGGCAATCGGTGCCGGC
>JAZUQF010000051.1:0-1761 GCA_045605545.1 Lysinibacillus sp. | reverse complement strand
ACACTGGCGGGCCGCAACGTATACGTAACGATCGACATCGATGTATTGGACCCTGCACATGCGCCGGGTACTGGGACAGTGGACTGCGGCGGCATCACGTCGAAAGAGCTGCTGGCGTCCATCCATGAAATCGCACGCTCGGAAGTGAACGTTGTCGGCTTTGACTTAGTGGAAGTGGCGCCAATCTATGACCATTCTGAAATGACCGTGAACACGGCATCCAAATTAATCCGCGAGATGATCTTGGGATGGGTGAAATAGGCGTTAACAAATAGAAGGCATCAGTTTTTTGCGATATCAATCAAATGAGGGGAAGCGGCCGCGTACGACAGGCGCCGCTTCCTTTTTGCATTTGCCGCAAGCAGGATGCATAGCTTTGCGGCCATCTTAAAAAGTTGTGGCCGGCCTTGTTTGCATCTTGATTAAATGAAGGAAATCATCCTATAATAAAAAGGTTATATAATCGAAGGAAAAGGGGCTGTCCAAGCGGTGGGCGATGTAGGAACTGATGTGAAAATCAAGCTCGTTTCCTCGATCACGCCAACAGAGGGCGAGCGGGAAACATATGAAATGTGGCTGCAGGGAACCTTTATCGAAAAATCGGGCACGCACTATCTGCGGTATGAAGAGGTGCAGGAAGAACAGACGATTCGTACGACGGTCAAGCTGACGGGCGACCAGGCATTCATCATGCGCAACGGCGCGGTGAACATGCGGCTTCCATTGAATACAACACAACAGGAGCGAGGACGGTACGAAAGCAGATTCGGCCTGATTCCCCTCATGACGGAAACACATCAATTATCGTATGAGCGACTAGAGGCGGGCGGTCAATTCAAGACGCGCTATGACCTGATCATCGACGGGGCTTCAGTCGGCAACTATACGTTGGAAATAAACTATACGGAGGTATAAGAATGAACGCTGTAGAGCAACTACAACAACAAATTAAAGAGGCGCTTGCTGCAGCCGCTGTCAAAGCGGGGCTGGTGGAAGACGGGGCGGAGCTGGCAATCCATCTGGAAACACCGAAGGATAAGGCGAATGGGGACTTCGCGACAAACCTGGCGATGCAATTGACGAAAGTGGCGAAAAAGCCGCCACGTGCCATTGCAGAGGCAATCCTTGAAAACCTGGAAACAGCCGGCACGGATATCGAGAAAGTCGAAATCGCCGGGCCGGGCTTCATGAATATTACAGTGCGCAAAGACTTCCTTGCAGGTGTCGTAAAGGCGACATTCGAGCAGGGTGAGAAATATGGCCGCTCGAACGCAGGGAACGGCGAGAAGGTACAGGTGGAGTTCGTATCCGCGAACCCGACAGGCGACCTGCATCTAGGGCATGCCCGCGGTGCTTCAGTGGGTGATTCTTTATGTAATGTAATGGACTTTGCAGGCTATGATGTATCCCGCGAATATTATATCAATGACGCCGGCAACCAGATCAACAACCTGGCGTATTCATTAGAAGCGCGCTATAAGCAGGCGTTGGGCATGGAAGCGGAAATGCCGGAGGACGGCTACCATGGTCCGGACATTATTGAAATCGCAGGCGAGCTGGTAAAAGAGTTCGGCAGCGACATCCTTGAAAAATCGGATGAGGAGCGCTTCAAGTTCTTCCGTGAGCACGGTCTGCGCCTGGAGCTTGCGAAGCTTCAAAAAGACCTGAAGAACTTCCGTGTAGAATTCGACGTATGGTATTCGGAAACATCCCTATATAACAACGGGAAAATCGATGTGGCGCTGGACAAGCTGCGTGCAA
>JAZUQF010000050.1:0-6001 GCA_045605545.1 Lysinibacillus sp. | reverse complement strand
CATCTTTACTGCACCGGCCATCCATCTGGCCCAGGAGCAGGCCAAGCAGGAGGCGCCTGTATGGATGTACCGCTTCGATTGGGAAAGTCCGGTCTTGGACGGAGCATTGAAGTCATGCCACGCGCTTGAAATACCGTTTGTCTGGAATGCCCTTGAAAGAGGAGCGGGATTCTTACTGGGAAGCACGCCTGACAAAGCACTGGCTGACCGTATGCAGAAGGCGTGGGTCGCATTTGCGAGAGAGGGTGACCCGAATATAGAGGAGCTGCCGACATGGCCGGCGTATCATACAAAAAACAGGGAAACGATGATTTTCGATAAGGATTGCAGGACAATCACGGATCCAAATCAGGAACTGCGCCTCATTTGGGAGGCAACTACGCTCAGCACCCAGTAACAACTAGTTCCAACAGATGTGCCGGTCTCCTATTGCAAGGAGGCCCGCATGTCAGTGCAATAGCTAAAGAAAATCTGAAAGTGTCATTAAATGACTAGTCAGTACAATATTCGTTTGGGGAGCTGATGGAATGGAGCAATCTTTTTTTGACCTGCACGGACGCACTGCTCTTGTGACGGGAGGAGGAAGCGGGCTGGGCAGGGACATCGCCCATGTGCTTGCACAGCATGGGGCGAATATAGCCGTATGCTCCCGTAAAATTGATCGATGCGAGGAAACGGCAAGAGAGATTGAGAGCAGCTACGGCGTAAAGGCGCTGGCATACCAGTGTGATGTCAGCTTGGAGGAAAGTGTGGAGCATACGGTGAAGGCGGTGCTCGCTGATTTTGGACGCATCGATATTTTAGTGAACAACAGCGGCGCCACATGGGGAGAAAAAGTCGAGGACATGCCGCTGGAAGCATGGGACAAGGTGTTGGGTGTCAATGTGACCGGTACATTTCTGATGGCGAAGGCGGTCGGCAGGCAGATGATCCGCAACGGCTACGGAAAAATCATCAATATCGGCTCGGTAGCGGGACTGAGGGCGGAATCCGGCAATGTGCTGAATGCAATCGGCTACAGCACAAGCAAGGCGGCCATCCACCATTTTACGCGGGATTTGGCCCGCAAATGGGCGGAGCATGGCATCACGGTGAATGCGATTGCGCCCGGCTTTTTCGAAACAAAGATGACGAAGCATGTCATCGAACGGAACAGGGAGCGCCTGGCCAAAAGCAATCCAATGGGCAAGCTCGGGGACCCGGAATCACTGAAGGGGGCAGCCCTGTTTCTGGCAAGCCGGGCAAGCGACTTCATTACAGGCCAGGTCATCGCAGTCGATGGCGGCAGTTCTTTATAAATACGAAAAAGGACAGGCCAATCTTTCAAGCAGGGGAACAAGTGGGAAGTGTAGCAACTGTTTCAAATGAAAAAAGAACACAAGTAACTAAAAATGGGGTGGATGCATGCATTTACGGTTAACGGAAGAGCAAAAATTGGTCCAGCAAACAATTCGCAAATTCGTGAAGGAAGAGCTGATGCCGCTGGAAAATGAAGTGCTGAAAAATGAACGCGAAGGTAGACCGAGCCTTTCAAAGGAAAAGGTGCAGGAGCTCAGGGATAAGGCGAAGGAATTCGGCTTCTGGGGTATCAACACACCGGAGGAATACGGCGGTGCCAACCTTGGCCAGATGATGCTCGCCATCGTCATGATGGAGCTTTCGAAAACCTTTGTTCCGTTTTCGTTCGGCGGTTCCGCTGATAATATCCTCTACTACGGTAATGAGGAACAGAAGAAAAAATACTTACTCCCGACAATCAATGGAGAGAAAAAGTCATGTTTCGCGATGACGGAGCCGAATGCCGGGTCGGATACGCGCAATATCAGAATGACGGCGGTAAAGGACGGCGACGAGTGGGTGCTGAACGGGGAGAAGACCTTCATCACTGGCGGCAACGAGGCGGATTTCGTCATGGCCATGGCTGTGACGGACAAGGAGCTCCATGACAAGACTGGCATACAGGGCGTGACGTGCTTCATCGTCGACCGGGACATGGGATGGAAGTCCGAGTACATCGAAACGATGGGCGAATGGGGGCCGGCAAGCCTCATATTCGACAATGTGCGCGTGCCGGAGGAGAACATATTGGGCGAACTCCATAAAGGCTACAATCTAGGATTGGAATGGATTGGCTTTGCCAGATGGGTCGTCGGGGCGCAGGCTGTCGGAATGGCGGAGCGCCTTTTGCAGATGGCCATCGATTATGCAAAGGAACGGGAAACTTTCGGTAGGCCGATTGCAGACCGCCAGGCAATCCAGTGGATGATTGCCGACTCGGCCGTGGAAATCGAGGCGGCCAAGTGGCTTGTACTGAATGCGACCTTCACGCTCGACCAGGGGGAGGACAACCGTCACCTTGCTTCCATTGCCAAGCTGTACGGTGCCAATATGGGCAACCGTGTCGTGGACCGTGTACTGCAGATTCATGGAGGCATGGGCTATACGCGAGAGCTGCCAATCGAGCGTTGGTACCGTGAGGCCAGACTGTGGCGCATCTATGACGGCACGGATGAAATCCAGCGCATGATCATATCACGAAATCTATTAAAAGGGCATGTCAAAGTAGGACAGTTTATTTGATGGGGAGGAAACGGGAATGGCAATAGGCAAACGCTTTGAAGGAAGAACAGCATTCATTACAGGAGGTAGCCGCGGCATCGGAAAGGCAATCGCCGAACGGTTCGCAAAGGAAGGGGCAAACGTCGCAATCGTCGATGTAAACGAGGAAGCATTGGCGGAAGTGCAGGCACACTTTACGGAGGCCGGCTATTCCGTCTATACGAAGGTGGCGAGCGTTACAGAACGGGAGGAAATCGAGCAGGCGATGCAGGAAGTGCATGAAGCATTCGGCTCGATTGATATCCTTGTGAACAATGCTGGCGTCATCCGCGATAACATGCTGTTCAAGATGACGGACGAGGACTGGTTGACGGTGATGGATGTTCATCTGAAGGGGGCATTCTACGCCTCACGTGCAGCACAAGGCTATATGACGCAGCAGAAGTACGGACGCATCATCAATCTGTCCTCGACATCTGCACTCGGCAACCGCGGCCAGGCGAACTATGCAACGGCAAAGGCGGGGCTGCAAGGATTTACGAAGACGCTCGCAATCGAACTCGGGAAATACGGCATTACGGTCAATGCAGTGGCACCTGGCTTCATTGAAACGGATATGACCCGCACTACAGCAGAAAGAATCGGTGTGACATTCGAGCAGATGAAGGAGGCGATGGTCGGCACGATTCCGGTCGGACGCAGCGGAAAGCCGGAGGACATCGCCAATGCCGTGCTGTTTTTTGCGGACGAGCAGTCATCGTTCGTCAGCGGACAGGTGCTGTATGTCGCCGGTGGACCGAAAAATTAACGCGTAAGGAGAGAGGACAATGTTTAAAGAACTGATTGGAAAGCGTTCCATCCCCGCCAAAAATGTCGTGGAAAGAGGCGCCGTGAAGAAATTCGCAAAGGCAATAGGGGACCCTGCCCCGATTTATGTGGATGAGGAGGCAGGTAAGACTTCACGGTACGGGCGCAATATCGCGCCGCCGACATTCCCCATCACGCTGGAATACGGAATGGTTGACGAGCTGGTACTGCCGACAAAGGGGCTGATCCACGGAGAGCAGAAGTTCCATTATAAGCGGCCGCTTTTTGTAGGGGAGGAAGTGTACGGTGTGACGGAAATCAAGAACTACTATGAACGGACCGGGTCCTTCGGGAAGATGGGCTTCCTCGTCATCGAGCGCCAGGGGACAGATGCACAGGGAGAGCTGATTTATACAGAGGAGCAGATCATCATCATCAACGAGGCTGCAAGAAAGGAGATGCCGGTATGAACACATTGACAGAGATGCAAATGGGCGCGTCCTTGCAACCGGTTGTGCTGGCACCGGTCACGCGGCTCGATCTAATCAAGTACGCGGGAGCTTCAGGGGACTTCAATCCAATCCATACAATTGACGAGGAAGCGGCAAACGCCGGCCTGCCGGGCATCATTGCACACGGCATGTGGACGATGGGCAACCTGTCCAAGCTGTTCACGCCTTATTTGGAGGAAGGGTTTATCGAGGACTATGCCATCCGCTTCCGCAACATGGTGTTCATCGATGACGTGCTGACATTGCAGGCGTTCCTCCAAAAAGAAGAGGTGGACAAAAAGGAATTCAAGGTGGCCGCAGTCAACCAGAACGGACAGGAAGTGGTGAACGGGACGGTTGTGTTCCGCATGTATCAGGCGACAACGGCTGGGTGACTACAGGGGCACAATATCCGAAAGGGGCTGAACGAATGAAGACGATTCCAGATGTAGACGTGTATGTCCGCTTTTGTGAAACGGATGCAGGAGGGCATGTCAGCAATACGAGCTACTTCTGCTATTTGGAGGAAGCACGTACGAAATTCTTTACGGACATCCACTACGGCTTTGAGCGGGCGGGTGAGAAGAGCAACTTTATTTTAGCGAGGACGGAATGCGACTTTATCTCCCAGGCCTATGCGGCACAGACATTGACAATCAAAAGCAGTGTAGAGCATATCGGAACAAAAAGCTTCACCCTCCTTCATGAAATGTATGAAAAGGAGTCGGGAACATTGGTCGTCAGGGGGAGGGCGGTCGTCGTGTGCTTCAATTTCCTTGAGCAGCGCTCCATTGAAATCCCTCCCCATCTGCGACAGACACTTCAGCAGTATATGGACACAGGCTCCGTACAGGAAGTGTAGTGTAGATGTATAGGTGGTGCTGGCAATCCAATGTATTCCGGGGCATCGGATAAACCATTAAGCAGTCTCCTGGTTAACCTCAGGCTATAGCAATTAATCCATAAAATCGGAAGGCCCATTCGCATATGAATCGGTCTTCTTTTATTGGACGCTCTTTTGGTATAATTAATAAAGGTGGGATATGAATGATACATAAAATGGGGCTGTATGGAGAGTATTTTCAATCCATCATTGAAGGAAAGAAGAAAGTGGAAGTTCGTCTGAACGATGACAAGAGAAGAAAAATAAAAGTGGGGGATACAATTGAATTCACTAAGGTTCCACAGCAAGATGAAACAATAAGAGTGCAAGTGATGGAAATAAGAAAATATACAACGTTTAGAGAAATGTATGAGGATATTCCCTTTGAAGATTTCGATTGTAAAGGGTGGACAATGCAAGAAATGATGGACGGAACATACGAAATTTACACGCCAAAACAAGAAAAAGAGTGGGGCGTTTTAGCGTTAACGATCCAATAGTAAATCAAGATATTCCAGAATATGAGTTGATCTATAGATGAAAACTCGTAAAAAAGGTTCGCTAACTGCATAGATAGTGCTCATCCGAGTTAGGAATTCTGCTGCAAAAATGGATGGACACGATGCTATGGAAAAGAAGAGCATTGTTTCACAGCATGGGCCGGACTGAGGTAAGTGCGTATTGTCATTGGATTCTCCAACCATTCTCCATGGAAAGCAGACGAAGGCTTTTTTGTCTTTGTTTCATTTTTATAGCTCTGTCGGTGCCAAATGGCGAAAATCATATACAACTTAATGTAAGATAAGTGTCAAATAGGTAGTTTTGCTCATCATGACGTTTATAATTAGTTAAGTTGTATGTCAAAATCGACAGATATCGATTTCGGCGGTTTGAAGAGGTTATGTATTATTTTGTTAGAAAAGGAAAAAATACTTCCCTCCCGAATTTCGATATGCTTGCGAGAGGAATGCTGAATGATGGAGGGAAGAGGGATTTCCTGAATGTGATAATGCCAAATCGAGTGTTTTTCGGCCAGGCAATCCGACGGTTCAGTTATACTCCTATAGTATTCCAGGGAGCGTATCATCACTATGTCCCTCAGATTTATTGCTTAAATTACGGGTATATATTAGGCTTAGATGTGAAAAATATGCAGAAATAGTGAGAAGTGATGATGAAATATGGGCTGCCTTGCAAAACGGCAACACATGGTTCGGAAAAGCTTTCGTCCAGGCATTACTTGCAAGTAATGCTTTTTTTC
>JAZUQF010000049.1:0-4084 GCA_045605545.1 Lysinibacillus sp. | reverse complement strand
ATCTGGTTCCCGGAGGAGATAGCAGTCAGCAAGGACATCAGCCAATGGCAGACGTTCGAGCACCAGGACACGTATAAAAAGGTGTTTGGCGGTCTGACGCTGCTCGATACCCTGCAGACGAATGTCGGCATGAACGAACTCGCCAAGTATGCACCCGACCTGCAGGAAAAGGCGGTACTCACTGTGTTTGGCGCCTTTGAAGCGATTCATGCCAAGTCATATTCCTATATCTTCACGACGCTTTGCACGAATGCCGAAATCGACGAGGTTTTCGAATGGGTGAAGAAGAATGAATTCCTGCAGTATAAGGCGGCCCGCATCAGCGACGTCTACCGCGGCATAAAGGAAGACGACCCGGAAAGCCTTTGGAAGGCAATGTTTGCTTCCGTCATGCTGGAATCATTCCTGTTCTATTCAGGCTTCTTCTATCCGCTTTATTTGGGCGGCCAGGGAATACTGCGAAACAGCGCCGAGGTGATTTCGCTCATTCTGCGGGATGAATCCATCCATGGCGTCGCGGTGGGCTTCTTCGCCCAGAATATCTTCAAGCGCTTCAGCCCGGAAAAACAGGATGAACTGAAAATTTGGGGCTATGAGCTGCTGCTGGATCTTTATCAGAATGAACTGCGCTATACGGAGGACGTCTACGCAGAAACGGGGCTCAGCCCGGATGTGAAGGCTTATGTGCGCTACAACGCCAATAAGGCGCTCATGAACCTTGGACTAGAAGCGATGTTTCCGGAGGAGGAGGTCAACCCGATTGTCATGAACGGCATACGGAACGAGGGCTCGACCTATGACTTCTTTTCACAGAAAGGGGCGACATACGCAGTTGCCAAGGTTGCACCGATTACGGATGATACGTTCGACTTCAGCCATCTAGGAGGGGAAAAAGATGAAGAAAAATGACTGGCGCTATAAAAGTTATCCGTTTATGCGCGAGAAGAGCTGTCTGGTGGACTATGAAATCCGTACAGACTCCATGACGACGCAAATAGGTCATGCCATTGCTGTCTTGGAAACGGAGAACGGGACGGAGGAAATTATACATATCCTTCGGCAAATACAGCCGCTTGCCTATCATGTAAACGGTTCTGTTCGGGGGCGTGTGGCCATAACAGAAAAAGATCTGGCATGGCTGGACGGTGTGTATGATGATTTCGTAGAGCGCGGCGGCGAAGCAATCAAGCAGTTCGTGCTGCCTCAAGGAAGCCTGGGAGCGACAGCCCTCCATATATGTCGAAGCGAAGCGAAGAAATCGTACCGGGCGCTACATAAGGTGAGTGAAGAAAGGGAAGTCCCTGACATCCTATTTCAGTTCTTGGGGCTGCTTGCGAACGTCTTCTTTGTTCTTACAGTCGAGGCCAATAAACTGCAGGGAGTGGAGGAAATCGTCTTCACATCCAGGTCATACGGTAAAGTCGAGAGCTGAAGGAAATGCGATTCACCATTAGAGGAGATTGATTGCTAGTGGAGGGGGCAGAGAGGGTTGCCAAGTAACTCTTGGCATCATCGCTTTCCAAGAGCTAAATAATACAGAAACACCGCTTTCGCTAGGAATTGACGAAGAGCACCATCTAGTTGATTCCGGTTTACTGAGAGGAGACGAGCTGATTTCGGGCACGTCTCCTCTCTTTTTATTCAACGAACGTCAACATGGCGTTTTACCCATCCAATAAGAATATTTGTCCTTATTAGAACTATTCGTTTAAAGGTATTGTTTTCCAACACAACTCTTTTAACAAAGCCATTAAAGAACAGTATTGAATTAATATGGTAAAATATGGTTGTGTAAATATAAAAAATCGACCTCTCCCCTGATAAGGAGAAGTGCAGATCGATAACCGATAGGGGTGAAGGATATGGTGTTTCTCATCCTGCTTTTTTGTATAGCTATTACCATCCATAATATTGAGGAGGCAATTTGGCTGCCGGCATGGTCGCAGCAGCCTTCACGCTTTCAAAAGCCAGTGAGTGAGAGGGAGTTCCGGTTTGCTGTAACGGTCATTACCCTGCTGGCCTATACAGCTGCAGCCAGTTATCTAATCTGGCCACATAGCGAGTTGACAAAATGGATAATCACCGGTTTTTTAGGATCCATGATTGTGAATGCCATCTTTCCTCATCTGCTGGCCACGCTGGTCATGAAAAAATATGCACCGGGCATGATTTCGGGGCTTCTGCTGAACATCCCGGTCAATTCCTTCATCCTGTCTCGCATGCATGCCGAGAATATCATTTCAACGTGGGAGCTAGTCCTTTCCACAGTCATAGTAGGTGCATTCATTCTGTCATTGATTCCGTTGTTATTTAACGTAGGTAGAAAACTGAATGCATCTATCCCTTTTCTTCGGCTATAGCCTGTTTGCGTGGTGGCTGATACACCGTGTATAATATCGCGCCGAAAATCAGCAGGATGCCGACTGTCTGGAGCAGGGACGGGCGGAACGAGAGCAGGACGGCGTCGAGCACAATCGCTACGACCGGGTCGATGAACACCAGCACGGATACGACAATCGTCGGCAGGCTGCGGACACTGTCAAAAAACACGTAGTAGACAAATCCGGTATGGATGAGGCCCGTTCCTAAAATGTACAGCCAGTTGGACGTCGTCAGTCCTTCGAATACACTGTAATCACAGAACGGTGCCAGCATGAAGATGCCGACGATCGTCTGGATGAAGGTCAGGGCATAGGAGGACAAGCCTGTAATCGTCTTGCTCGTAAACATCGTCAGCGCATAGCAGACGGCTGAAAGGAGTGCCCATATGAAGCCTGAACCGATGAAATCATCAACCGAAGTGAAGTTGTCGATGCCCACAATCAGAACACTGCCGATAAAACAGATGATGGTTGCACAGATGGCGCCGATCGACATCTTCTCTGCAAGCAGAAATGTCCCCAGAATGAGGACGAAAATAGGTGCCAGATTGTAGATGGAGATGGCGATGGAAATGGACATCTCCTCGAAAGCCTTGAATAAAAACACCCAATTCAATACAAGGAAGATGCCGCAAATAAATGCTTTGCCGATTTCACGCCTGTCCCATTTCTCCGTCTTATGTCCGCCGACTGCCAGCCACATGCCGCCAAGAAAAAGGGTTGCGCAGATGCATCTTACAAATACAAGTTCGACTGCGGGGATGCCTGTATGTATGGTGAAAAAGCCGATGGAGCCGAAAATCGCCATGGAAAGCGTCAATTTCATCATTGCTGCCATATTCACTGTAAATTCCTCCTGTCCATATCAATATAGCAAATGGAGGAGGAGTTGAAAATGTTTTATGAATAATGAGATATTTCTTGGCGTATTGGATAGAAAAAAGCCGACGACCGTCAGCTTCAGCGTGTTTTCGCTATTTCGATTGTGCGGGACAACAGCCCATCCAACGCTTTTGTATTCATATCATCCAGTACAAGCTTTCCGTCTTCATCGATTTTTTCTTTTACATGCGATACCATGACGCGTGGCTGAGGGGCAAGCAGTACGTTCAGGGCAGACAGGATTTCTGCTAAATGCAACTGGGCGGGAAGGGTGCCTGACATCCCTGGTGTCGCGCCGATGATCATGCCTACTTTTCCGCCGAGGGAATTCGGATGGCCGTCATAGGAACGTGACGCCCAATCAATGGCGTTTTTCAGCACGCCTGGAACCGAGCCGTTGTAGTTCGGTGTAGCGAACAGCAGGATATCCGCGTTCGCCAGCTGTTCCTTGAATGCAAGGACGCGGTCGGGAGGGGAGGCCTCCAAATCCTCATTGAACAACGGGAGTCCACTGATGTCTGCCATTTCAAATGTAATGTCTTCCGGACATTTTTCCTTCACAAAATCGATCAACTTACCATTGAATGAGCCTTGGCGTAAGCTGCCATTGATTGCAACAATTTTCATACACGATACCCCTTCTTCTCTAGTATATTTTTTTCGCCCGACATCCAAATGAAGCTTTTTCTGTTAGATAGCTGAAAAACGGGCCGCATATTGTTGTTTTTTCCACAGGAGGAGGAATCTAAACGCGGTGATTGACTAAAGGGGAGGAAAAAGATTGCGCGAACCGCATCCTTTTCCCTAAAGTGATGGACAGC
>JAZUQF010000048.1:0-2610 GCA_045605545.1 Lysinibacillus sp. | reverse complement strand
ATCCGCCGAGGCGTTTTCCCCGATATTATAACTCGAACAGGACTCGCAAACACTTGATGTCCACCATGATTTTAATAATAGATGGTTTCGTATTTTCTTCCTCCTACCTTCAATTGGACGGCTTACCCCCTCCCGTCTGGAAAAGGATTATCCCAATACCCAGTTTTCTTCATGCATGATAGCGCCGTAAGGTAGGTCATACTCCGGACCATTTTTTCATAGAGCCCCGCCTGTGTACATCACCTCTCTCAACATCAAAAAAGACCGGCACCTTCTCCCGGTACCGGCCTTCCCTCATTATTTAATTTGCACACGCTGCAGACGCAATGCGTTCAGCACGACCGAGACCGAGCTGAAGGCCATTGCCGCCCCAGCCACCCACGGGGCAAGGAACCCCGCCGCGGCAATCGGGATGCCCAATGCATTGTAGGCAAAGGCCCAGAACAGGTTCTGCTTGATGTTCTGCATCGTCTTCCTGCTCATGACGATTGCGTCGGCTATCCCATTCAAATCCCCGCGAATGAGTGTGATGTCGGCCGCTTCCATCGCAATATCCGTTCCCGTTCCGATGGCCATGCCGATATCTGCGACGGCAAGCGCGGGCGCATCGTTGATTCCGTCGCCGACCATCGCCACCTTTTTACCGGCAGCCTGCAGCTTCTTCACTTCCGCGGACTTTTCTTCCGGCAATACTTCTGCGATGAAGTGCTGGATGCCCACCTGGCCTGCTATCGCCTGTGCCGTCCGTTCATTATCGCCCGTCAGCATGATGACGTCGATGTTCATCTCCTGCAGTCGCCGGATAGCCTGTTTGGACGTTTCCTTGATTGTGTCCGCCACTGCAATCAGTCCCGCGTAATGGCCGTTGATGCTTGCGACCATCACTGTTTTACCCTCAGTTTCAAGCTGCTCCATCTGCGGCAGGATGGCGGTGATATCGACTTGATGCCGCACCATCAGCCTGCGCGTTCCTACCAGCACCTCATGGCCTTCGATACCGGCCTTTATGCCATAGCCTGGAACCGCTTCGAACGTTTCCGCTCCCGCCAATGGAATGCCCCGTTGTTCCACCCCCTGTACAATGGCCTCCGCCAATGGATGTTCGGACTGCTTCTCCGCCGAGCCTACAAGGGATAGGAACCTCTGCTCATCCATGCCTTCAACTACGATTACATCCGTCAGGACAGGCTTTCCGTTCGTCACCGTACCCGTTTTATCCAGCACGACCGTATCGATATGGTGGGTGCTTTCCAGGTGCTCCCCGCCCTTGAAAAGGATGCCGAGCTCCGCTGCACGGCCGGACCCTGCCATGATGGACGTCGGGGTTGCAAGGCCGAGCGCGCACGGACACGCAATGACGAGTACGGCAATCAGCACTTCCAAAGAGGGCGCAAAATCGCCCGGTGCAACGAATGCAAACCAGATCATGAAGGCGACGACGGCAATGCCGATGACGACCGGTACGAAAATGCCCGAAATTTTATCGGCCAGCCTTTGGATCGGCGCCTTTGAGCCTTGCGCATCCTCGACCGCTTTGATGATGCGGGCCAACGCTGTATCGCGCCCCACCTTTGTGGCATTCATACGGATGAAGCCGTTCTTGTTGATGGTGGAGCCGTAGACCGGGTCCCCCACCTTCTTATCCACCGGCATGCTTTCGCCCGTCAGCATCGATTCATCGACAACGGTACTCCCCTCGATTACTTCGCCGTCCACCGGTATCTTTTCGCCCGGCTTTACGAGGACCGCATCCCCAATCACCACCTGCTCCAATGGGACGGAGATTTCCCGGCCGTCCCTGATGACGGTTGCATTCTTCGCCTGCAGCCCCATCAGTTTTTTGATTGCTTCAGAGGAACGCCCTTTCGCCTTCGCTTCGAAAAGCTTGCCTAGAAGGATGAGCGTGATGAGTACGGCGCTCGTTTCAAAATACAGCTCTGCATGATGGCCATGACCCGTTGAAGCAATGGCCTGGTAAATGCTGTAGAAGTATGCGGCGGACGTCCCCATGACGACGAGCACATCCATATTTGCGCTTTTGTTGCGCAGCGCTTGATAGGCGCTGACATAAAAGTGGCGTCCAATGATGAACTGGACCGGCGTCGCCAGTAAAAACTGGACCCACGGATTCATTAGAATATCGGGTACATACAGGAAGGATGTAAAGGAAAAGTGCCCCACCATCGTCCAGAGGAGCGGCAACGATAAAATGGCGGAAACAATGAACTTCCGCTGCTGCCTCTCGATTGCCTGCTCCCGGTGGTCGGCGTCCTGCTGCTCATCTTCCTTCACATGCGCCCCGTATCCCAGCTTTTCAATTGCCTGGATGATGTCTATAGCCGTCACTTCAAGCGGGTTGTATTCGACCGTCGCATTTTCCAGGGCAAGGTTGACGTTCGCTGCGGCGATGCCCTGCTTTTTGTCCAGCACCCTTTCAATTCTTGCCGAACAGGCCGCGCACGTCATCCCTGTCACCGTAAACTCCTTCTTCTCCTTCACGACCCCATAGCCAAGGTCCTGGATTTTCTGTTCTACATCCTTCTCTGTGATTTTCTGCGAATCGTATGTGACCACAGACTTTTCAAGCGCCAGATTGACACTTGCCTCTTC
>JAZUQF010000047.1:0-2853 GCA_045605545.1 Lysinibacillus sp. | reverse complement strand
CACCGCCCAGCAGGATTCCTTTACCGCCGTTGATTTTCTCTAAGTACTGTGAGCCGATCTGTGTCGCCATGCGTCCTGCCACCTCGCTCATCGGCGATAACAGCGGCAGCGAACGGTCAGCCAACTGCACGGTTTCGTAGGCGATGGCCGTCACTTTCTTCTCAAGCAGCGCCTCCGTCAGTGCACGGTCGGCCGCCAGATGCAGATAGGTGAATAAAATCAGTCCGTCCCGGAAGAAGCCGTATTCCTTTGGAGTCGGCTCCTTCACCTTCAGCACCATGTCTACATCCCATGCCTGCTGCGCCGTGGCGACGATTGTGGCGCCTGCTGCGATATACGCCTCATCCGCGAAGCCTGAACCGGCCCCTGCATTCGTTTCAATCAATACTTCGTGGCCCGCCGCAGTAAATGATGCGACGCCCCCTGGTGTGATTGCGACCCGATTTTCCAGCACTTTGATTTCTTTTGGTACGCCAATACGCATAGTATCCATCCCCCTTATGATTGTTCGTCTAGTGCTGATACGATAGCGTCGACGATTAGATTCTTTTCATCAATTGATAATGTCAATGGCGGCGACAGTGTCAACACGTTGTTGAAGCCTGCTGTCGTCGTGCCGTTTTTACCGATGATGACACCTTGTTTTTTACATGCGGCAATGACGGCATTCGTATAGGCAAGGTCCACCGGCTCCTTCGTCTGTTTGTCTTTCACAAGCTCGATGCCGACGAGCAGGCCGCGGCCGCGGATGTTGCCGACATTTGGATGCCCACCAAGGCGTGCCTGCAATTCCCCTAAAAGCAGCGCCCCCATCTCCTCGGACTTGCTGAAGAGCTGCTCCTGCTCCATGATTTCAAGGTTTTTCAGCGCTACGGCGCAAGCTGCCGGAGATCCGCCGAATGTATTGACGTGGCGGAAAAACTCGTAATCTCCCGCCGCCATGAAGGCTTCATAGATTTCCCGCTTCACAGCTGTAGCGGACAACGGCATATATGCGCTCGTCAAACCTTTCGCCATCGTAATGATGTCCGGTTTCACATCGGAATGCTGGAAGCCGAACGCTTTCCCCGTACGGCCGAAGCCACAGATGACTTCATCCACGATCATCAAGGCGCCATGCTTGTCACATGTTTCACGTACGCCGCGCAAGTAGTCGTCGTGCGGAATCAAAATGCCGCCGCCTGTAATGATTGGCTCCAGAATCATCGCCGCAATCGTTTCGGATAATTCCCATGTCATGGTACGGTCGATTTCCTGTACAGAAGGGAGGTCGGCTGGATTTTTGGCGTCTTCCGGTGAGCGGTACATATCCGGTGGCGTCACATGCAGAAAGCCCGGTGCCAGCGCCTCATATTTGAATTTACGCTGTGCCTGCCCGGTAGCTGCCAGGGCCCCGCTCGTATTCCCGTGGTATGCACGGTAGCGCGATACAATCTTTGTGCGCTCCGGCTCATTGTTTTGCTTATGGTATTGGCGCGCAATCTTAAACGCCACTTCATTCGCTTCGGAGCCGCTGTTCGAATAGAAGACGACATAATCGCCGCCGAGCAGTTCATTGATTTTTTCGCTTAGCAAAATGGCAGGTGTATGTCCGATTGACAGCGGCGTGTAGCAGTTTTGCAGCAGCTGCTCATATGCAGCCTTGGCAATTTCCTCGCGCCCGTAGCCCACATTGACGCACCATAATCCGGCCATTGCATCCAAATAGCGGTTGCCGTCAATATCCGTTAACCAAACACCTTCCGATTTATCGATAATCATTGTATTCTGTGGATTGTATGGGCTCATCGCGTGCCATACAAATTGCTCATCCTTCGTACGCCAGTCTGTTTGTGTGACATTTTTCATTCACGCTGCCTCCTTATATGTTGTTACTACAAGTATGCAATACTGCAGAAAGGGGCGCATTGGTCAAAATGTAAAATCATCTCTGGAAGGGAGCTAACAAAAGGACTAATATGCGCAGTCCTACAAGCCGACTGTCCACCGGTGAACGGTTTTCCTATTAGTTAAGCAAGCCATTGCGAAAAATGATATGATTTCAGAACGGTATGCGGTAAATTTTGTAAAACAAACATATGAAACTATTCGGCATTCCTGTTGGCTTTTTCTTATTGGGGGTTTTGTTTTTACTATTTGGGGCTAATGTGGAAAAGCTTGCAGGTATATATTCAAGGCCCGGTAATGCTTCATCGTGGTCCACTGCCGGGAATTTAATAGACGCTTTTATGTATGTTCCCATAATTATAGGTATTAGCTTCTTAATTGTATTCACCAGCGCCTTCTCCATATCATTTTACTATTAGCAAAAAAATCGTTAGGTTGCTTCAATGAATATGCTATTTTAGGGGAACAAGGCTTAGAACGTATACATAAAAATGACACTTCGGAATGCCTCCAAACGACGTTTTGGTAATGTTTCTAAAGAAAAAATGGAAAGTATCGAATTAGCAGTTCAAAAGCAAAATTACTTAGAGGTGAATTATTCTGAAGAAAATTCTTTTAATACTAATGTCTATACTAATTGTAAGCGGCTGTGCAGAAGTAACTACCAGAACCATATCTATCGAGAAAAGTTTACCTAAAAAAATAGAAAAGATTCTTAAAGAAAACCCTATCGATAAAGAAAACTCTGTACAACTTTTTTCTAATGGAAATGGCACTTATTATATTGTTTATGAAACTACTAAACGAATAGAGGATGTCCCAGGATATAGTGAGGCGATTGATTCAGAAAAGGCAAATACAGAATCAGCAATTTATATTGTTGAATCAGAAGCGACAATTAATATTATTGAAGGGAAAGAACAGGACAAGATTTCACGCTATATATTTAAATTAAAATCAGATATT
>JAZUQF010000046.1:0-6361 GCA_045605545.1 Lysinibacillus sp. | reverse complement strand
CGTACGTCCATGTTCTCCGTACATGACGATGAAGACTAAAAAAGTCCGGACCTCTTTCGTCCGGACTTTTCACTTTTCTATATCGCCGCTAAGCAAAACAAGCTACCTCAGCCCGGCAGCTTATCTTCTACACATTTTGAGTTTGTGGGGTTTGCGTTGGTGGTGCCAAAACTTTCAGAATCTCTAAACGCGACTTTGTGACAGTTGCCTTTACGCCTAGTGTAGATAAGTTTTTAACGATTTCCTTCAAGTCGATTTCCTTCGTCATTTAATCCACCTCAACCTTTCCTAGTATCTTTGAACGCTTTGATGCGCAAAAGGTATCATCCAATTATTAGATGTCTGACTTTTATAACTAAAGCTATCATATCACTATTATATGCGAAAGTGTTTATCAATTATGTTACAACTGCAAAAAGTCAAGCAAATTGCCTCCCCCTCCCCTTATTCCTTATTAGAGAAGTCCTAAACATCTCGCCGTTTACTTTTTAAAATAATATATGCTACCCTTATTTTGATAAAATTCTGAGACATAGGGCGGGGGCAATCCGACTGAATATAGCAGGCAGGGGCGGGAGCGATAGAAAATCAACCAACCTCTCCAATATCGATATAGAAGGCCTGCCATTCTTATGGGCATCGCCAGGTGATTGAATCCGAAAGCCATGGGGGAAGTATGCCAGGGGTTCCTTCTTCCGACCTTGTCAGGCGCAAGCAGGCCCCTCTTTCAACGTTGCACGAAACCCTCCCGATTCCACCCGCGAACCTATAGACCCCCTCCCCGCACCGCAATGTATAAAAAAAATAAAAATGACGTATAGTTAAGGTTAAAAGTGCGCCTTGCCGGTTCGCTTCGTCACGGGCCGACGCCATCCAATTCTTTAGGGAGGCAGGATTCATAAGATGCAGACTCGCCTGCTTGAAAGAACTTTACATATGAAAGACTATTAGTTGGAGGATGTTTATGCTACAAAAATCAATTTCCATACCAAAGCAGCTGGAAACGTTTCGGCATATTTTAGAACAGTCAGCCGTGGAATACACGAAGATCAATGTGCTAGATGAACCGCCCTGCCTTACAAACAGCAAGTTCGGTGGTCTGCCTTACCTGCCGAATGGGGCCGGCCATCCAAAGAATGACGCAGGTGAATATATGATGCTGCTTGCCCAAATCAATTTTTCAGAAGCAGCTTTCCCCATCCCGTTTCCGCAAGAAGGCATGCTGCAAATTTTCCTGTCTCCATCCTCTTATCAAGAGGGATTGGAAATCAAGGGATGCTTGCCGCCGAATCTTTTCAAGGTCCGATATTACTCTGAAGTCATGGCAGATGATTTCATAACCGATTTTTCCTATTTGCGGAACACTTCCTTCCCGCATCATCCGCTTATCTCACAAGGCCCGTTCGACCATGAACTGTCACTTGCCTTCTTTAGGGAAATGGAGCCCATTTCCGCTACGGACTACAGGCTCGATCGTTTCATCCCTGCAGAGCTCGCCGAACAATTTACAAGGAGCGAACAGCAGCCCTTTGATGAAATATACCTGCAGCATTTTTCAAGTGCAGAACATAAGATAGGCGGGTATCCCTACTTCATCGACGCAGATCCACGGGCCGGCGAGGTTTCCTTGCAGCAATACGACACCCTCCTGTTGCAGATCGTTTCGAATGACGAACAGGGAATCATGTGGGGGGACTCCGGTGTCGCAAAGTTCTTCATCCCTCGAAAAAAGCTGGAGAAATGCGACTTCTCCGACATCTTATTTTATATAGAAGACTATTAGCCCCCTCTACCTTTTGGCGCAGCCGAAAGGTTTTATTCATTTGTCTTGTAGGAAATCCATGCATTTACCGGGCGAAATAAGATAAGATAGGATGAGGAATGAGGAAAGAAGGTAATCAAATGACATTTTTATTCGAGAATAGTGTACTTACTTTATTGATTGCCATATTGAATATCTTATTTGCCGTCACCATCATATTTCTGGAGCGGAAGGATGCCTCTTCTACCTGGGCCTGGGTGCTGGTCCTGTTCTTTCTCCCGGTCGTCGGATTCATCCTTTATTTGCTTCTTGGGCGCAAGCTCCGGAAGAAGCATTTGTTCCGTTGGGAAGGCCGGAAGGATATCGGGATTGAGAAGCTGGTCAGTTATCAGATTGAGGCTTTAAAAGAAGGAAAGCTGGAGTTCCGGGATCATCACGTGGAGGATTTCCAGGACCTTATCTATATGAATTTGACTACAAACTATTCCGTACTGACACAGGACAATGCGGTTGCTATATTCGATGATGGCAGTGACAAGTTCGAAGCACTGATTGAGGACATTTCAATCGCAAAAGACCACATTCATATCCAATATTATATTTTCAAGCTCGACAATTTAGGACAGCGAATCCTCAATGTCCTCATCAAAAAAGTGAAACAGGGTGTGAAAGTACGCATTCTGTACGATGAAATGGGCTCCCGCGGTATTAAAAAGCACCACTTCAAAGATTTAATCGACGCCGGGGGGGAAGTGGAGGTCTTCTTCCCTTCCATCTTCCCCCTGATCAATCCGCGGCTGAATTTCCGGAACCACCGTAAAATCGTAGTCATCGACGGACGTATCGGCTACACCGGGGGCTTTAATGTCGGGGACGAATATCTAGGGTTGAAGAAGAGGTTCGGATATTGGAGGGATACACATTTAAGAATTGAAGGCAGCGCAGTCCATCCATTGCAGACCCGTTTCCTGCTGGATTGGAACCAGGCCAGCCTCCGCCACCGGATCGGCTACTCGGAACGCTACTTCCCCGCCATCCCGCAAAAGGGTGATGTCGCCCTCCAGATTGTATCAAGCGGGCCTGATACGGCTTATGCCGCCATCAAGAACGGCTATATCAAAATGATCATGAGCGCAAAAAAATACATCTATATCCAATCACCATACTTCATTCCCGACCATGCATTTTTGGATGCCCTCCAGATAGCGGCCCTTTCCGGAATTGATATACGAATCATGATTCCAAACAAGCCCGACCACCCATTCGTCTACTGGGCGACCTACTCCTATGCAGGCCAGCTGCTGGAGGCGGGGGCAAAAATCTATCATTACGATAAAGGATTCATCCACGCCAAGATGATTGTAGTGGACGATGAAATCTCTACAGTCGGCACCGCCAATATCGATGTGCGGAGTTTCACCTTGAATTTTGAAGTGAACGCATTCATTTATGACCATGAAATTTCCCATCACCTGGCGGAAGTGTTCGAGAAAGATATTTTAGATTGCAAGGAACTCACAATGGAAACCTATCAGAATCGCTCATTCCTTGCGAAATTTAAAGAATCGATTTCACGCCTTTTATCGCCCATTCTATAGGCTAAGCGCATTCAGGCAACAGGACGCCATCATGCATCCCAATTAAAGCTTCACTTTACATCCCTCTTTACAAAAAAAGGCCGCTCCCCAAGCGATACGCTGATGGGAGTGGCCCTTTTCTCTTTATTCTATTCCTAGATATTCTTCCAGTGTAACGCCCGATTGATACACTTTTTCGGCAAGGTCCTTTCCTAGGTAGCGGAAATGCCAGGACTCGTACATGAAGCCCGTAACATCTTCCTTTCCTTTTGGAAAACGCAGGATGAATCCGTACGTATGGGCGTTTTGCGCCAACCATTTTCCAGCAGGCGTTTCGCCGAATTCCTCCGTCAGCCATACATCTTCACGCCCGATTTCCCCGATATCGAAGGCAAGCCCCGTCTGATGCTCGGAATGCCCCGGGCGAGCGCTGTACCGGTCCGCCGCTTCCCTGCCGTCCCGGTTTGAATAATTCGTATAGAGCTGCGTCTGGTATTCATAGGAGCGATAGCCGCTGAAGGCGACCAGGTCGAATCCCGCCTTCTTCGCCGCCACCACCATTTGATCCAGCGCCGCTTTGGCCTCGGGATTTTCTCCCGGGTCAAAGGTCTTGGGAAGGGGGTATTTTTTGTTCGCAATCAGTACGCCATCGATGTAAGTAGGCTCCGTTGCCTCCTTCACATCTACCGGATAGCCGCCTTCATCGATTTGAAAGCTCGGCTGTGCCTTCTCCTCCACCTCGGCTTCTAAAGGCTCTTCCACTTCTTCGGGGGCAGCCTGTTCCACCGCCTCGGGAGATGGTTCTGACACCCCCTCTTTTTTTCCTGGAAAGATTGCATCTCTATATACATAAAGGCCTGCTGAAACCAGCGCCAAAACAACTATAACTACAATACCAATCAAAAGCGGCTTATTACTTTTACGTCGATTTGCCCGTGATTTTCTCATACTGTGCCTTCTTTCTTAAACAATACTCTTATTCTACCATCTTTCCCCCGTATTTTCCTCAAAAAAAGGAACCTCTCAAATACTTTTAAGAAGCTCCTTCATCGTATATTAGCCAACGCACATGAAAAGGTGGCAAGGCTTGTCCTCCTTGGCGATGAGGCAAGGCGCCATCACCCGGACACCACTATATACAGCACTACCAAAGTCAGCAATAAAAAGAAGAATGCGGTGTTGCGCATCCATTTCGACTCCTTTTCCATTCCCTGCAGCTTAAAGCTGCGATAGCGGAAAAAGTTCGTGAAAGTGAACATGAGCGTTAAAAACAACACCGACATTTCGAAATCCCCTATGATGACAAAATACAAGGCCAGCGCACTTGAAATTACCACCAGAACGAGCGAAATTACTTTTTCATTCATATTAAATCTCCCTATTTCAATTCTGCTACATCCGAAAAGTATTTACGACCGATATATGTCTGGACAATTAAAATGAACCCGCCGACCGACCAATAGAGCGGCAGTGCCGCCATCGACGTAAAGGAAATGATGACAATCATGATAGGCGAAATGTAGATCATCCATTTCATCTGCTGCTTTTGGGATTCCGGCACCGTCCATAACGACACCTTTGCCTGTACCATATAGATGATACCCGCGATAATCGTCATGATGATGTCAGGTGACCCTAAATTGAACCATAAAAATTCATGGGTCTTTACATCTCCGGAATACAGGATGGCAAAGTACAGCCCCATGACAATCGGCATTTGGATCAAAATCGGCAGACATCCCATGTTCAGCGGGTTGATGCCATGCTGCTGGTATAGGTTCAGCAGCTCCTGCTGAAGGGCCATCTGCTCCTCTTTCGTTTTAACCGTCTTCATTTTCGCTTGGATTTCTTCCATTTTCGGTTTTACGATATCCATTTTCTTCTTCATGATCGCCTGGCTACGATAGTTTTTCAGCATGAATGGCATAAGAATCAAACGGATTGCCACCGTAATGGCGATGATTGCCAGACCATAGCTGCCATTGAATACCGTATTCCCTAAGAAGTCCAATAGGGAATCCATCGGCTTTACAAACAGGCTATAAAAAAAGCCTTCTTCATTTTCAACAGATTGACAGCCCGTCAGCACTAATAGTACCCCGATTAATAATCCACCTAATTTAAGATGCTTCATTTAATTTTTTCACCTTCTCATTGTTTTTACAGTAGAAGTATATCGCAATGCACATTCATACGCCAATCCTGACGCCAAAAGGCCCTGCTCTTTGAAGCGGGGCCCCTGGCGGTCTATGCTTTTTGGTAATCGGGCTCGTTGATTTCGAAGCGGTAAAATTCATGATGCAGTTCATCACGGAAATGCTTCGGCGTCACGCCCGTGTACTTCTTGAAGATCCGTGTGAAATAGCTCTGGTTGCAGAAATGGAACTGGTCCGAAATCGATGTGATGCTTTTATTTGTATGGCGAAGATAATATTGCGACTCTTCGACGCGGCGCACATTCAAATATTCGACCAGAGTGATTCCCACATGCTCACGGAATATCCGGGATAGATGGCTGGTGCTTATATGAAAATTAGAGGCGATGCTTTCGACCGTCAAATCATTCTCCAGCTCATCATTGATGTACATGATGACTTTATTCACTGTCTGGTGGCGGAATGTCGGCTGTCTGCGATCAGCAATAAAATAGACGTAGAAGTCGATCAAATCATCGGCGAATTGCAAGAATTCAGCATCTTTCATCCGGTTCTCTATCATATCCGCACAGGCCAGATTGAAGGCGAACGCCTTTTTGGACGGCACCTGATTATCCAGTAGCTTGCGTGCTACGATGGAAGATAAAATAATGAAATAATGGCGTACGACCTTGATCACCTGTTTTCCGAAACGGATCGATAGAATGTCGATTATCTCATGCAGAGATTTCTTCGCTTTCGCTGCCTCCAGATGATAAATCTCAAACAACAACTTCGATTCAATATTAAAAAAATCTTCAATCCCCTGATACTGATTAATATTGTCGATTTCCTGGAAGTACCTCTTTGAAATTGTTTCTGATATT